>JAISOX010000158.1 GCA_031275325.1 Treponema sp. | reverse complement strand
TGGCATATACTTGAGTTGTGGAAAGATTAGTATGTCCCAAGAGCTTTGACACCGTATAAATATCGGCGCCCCCTTCCAAGGACAATACCGCAAAGGTATGCCGCGCCGTATGCCAGCCTACTTTCTTTTCGATCCCCCCTTTCTTGGCCCACCGGGATAGGTAGGCATAAGCGGTATCTTTCAGCCTGCCGAGTCCAGGAAATACGAGCTCTGTATGATTGTGTATAGTTCCATCGCTTATGAGTTGCCAGGCGGTTTTGTGCAACGGCACAAACACCTTATTTTTTGTCTTTTTTTGCCGTTTAATGAGTTGCAATGGGGTATGTTCTATGTCTCCCCAAGTGAGGCCCTTGATGTCTGAAATTCGTAATCCGGTAAAGCAAGCAAATAAAAATGCCTTTCGTATTTCCCCGCCTAATACTCCATTGAGCGGGGTATTGGCGAGCCGCTGTACTTCATCGGGATTCAGAAAAACTTTGTTCGACTCCGGGACGGGAATAGCCTTGACTGCCGCAGCCGGATTGCGGGGTATGATATTCTCCCGGACGGCTTTATTGAGGGCCATACGGACGGCAAAGGCATAACTGTTTGCTGAGGCACTGGATAATCCGGTATTTTTTAACAGATGGTGCTGGAAATTTTCAAACCATTTCTCGGTTACCTGGTCCAGCCGGATAGATTCTCCTCCGGGGTATGCTTGCAGGTACAGCAATACTTTACGGCTTCGGTCATTCGGGCATCGCTCTTTTGCCAATTCCTCGAGGTACCCGTAGAGGGTTTTCTTTCCGCTTACCGGGTCTAACAATCCCCATTCCCCGCTTACTAACTGGGCCTCCCGCTTAGACCGGCAAATTTCGGCAAGCCGCATGATTTCCCGATTCTGGCGTTTATCTGGACATACCGATAGATGCAAGGATTCCCATTTTCTCTTACCTTTCCAGTTAATATCAAGGTAGAGCTTACCCTTATTTTCTCGAAGTTTTACTCCCATAGAAGCTCCTTATTTTAGGTATTTTCCTACATTATACTTACATAATACCTACAGATAATTATATAATAAAATAAAAAAGAACACAATAGAATAAAAATAAAAATCTCTAATTACTTATGGTATAAAGAATAACAAAAAAGAATAAAATAGAATAAACTATATTTCTCTATATGCGTGTTCATTCACTGAAAGAGGATCCTTGGTGTCGGATTGGGGTATGTAGGAGGTAATGAGGGCTTTCAACAAAAGCTCGTAACCGGTAAAGGCGTTGCCTTTGAAACTCGGGGTGGGGACCGGGATCACCGGTTTTTCAGCGTTTTTGAATTCCCCCACCACCGAAACTATATCATCCCCGATCATGTCCACCATACAACCGGTCAAGACCACGAAGAGATCCCCTTCTAAAATTTCCAGGGAAGCCTTAATCTGTTCCCGTAACCGATCTTCGCCGCCGAATACCACATCCCGTTCAACCACATTGGAACTGGGCAAAGCTAAGCCGCCGCAGTACCCGCCTCCCAGATACGCTGCTCCTGCATTGATCGCGGCACTGATATTACCGCCGCAGCCAGCGGAAGCATGGACAATGGGAATCGCCCGGGGGATTGCCCTAAGGGTTCCTACCGCGCCCCCAAGCGCACAGGTGTACCGGGGCCGGTCAACAAATTTACTCATAATGCTTGTATTCTCCTTTCAGCCATGGGAAAAGGTTTGTTCCCATGCTTGGTATTCGTAGAGCAGGGGGGAAAGATCCGGTTGCCCGGGAATACCCGCGGCATCTGCCCGGCAATGCTGGCAATGCCTGAACACCGGCAGATACCTTTCCGCGGTTTCCCGGGCATCGGAAAGTTCGGTGCAGTCCGGCGCTACGGTAAATGCCGCTGGTTCCTGCTGAGGAATCAACGGGATGATGTTGATGATCCCCGCTCCTAAGGTCTTCACAGTCCGGGCAATCTCCGCGATATGGTCGCGGTTGATCCCGGGGATGAGGACGATGTTGATCTTCACCAATATCCCTCGTGCCGCGGCTTTCCGAATACCCCGCTTCTGGGCTTCGATCAACAGGGCCGCTCCTTCCCGTCCTTTGTACCGTACTCCTTGAAAGATCACCTGGGAACAGATCTGTTCTAAAATACCGGGATATACCCCGTTCACCGTAACCGTCAGGGTCCGAACCCCTACCCGGAAGAGGTCATCTACATAGGGTTCTAGGAGCAGGCCGTTGGTGCTGAGGCACTTGATCAGTTCCGGGTATGCCTGGTGGATCCGATCAAAGGTTTCCAGGGCATGATAGGTCGCGAGGGTATCCCCTGGACCTGCGATACCCACCACGGTAATTTCAGGACAGAGGTCCAAGGCCCGGCGTACCACGTCTAGGGCTTCTTCAGGTCTGAGGAGTTCTCCGCTGAATCCAGGCCGCTGTTCATACCGTTCCGGGCCGGTTTTGGTAATTGAGCGCTTACAAAACCGGCACTGAATATTACAAGCAGGGCTTACCGGGAGATGTATCCTCCCCCGGTTCAGATGGGCTTCCCCGGAAAAACAAGGGTGCTGATGCTTCACATTACCATTGTCCAATCTCATAGGCGCCTCCATACTTAAAACCGGGGCCGTTCTAATGATTCAAACAGAGCAGTGGAAAGATACCGTTCCCCTGTATCAGGAAGCAAGACCACCAGGATCTGGCCGGTAAACTCAGCGCGCCGGGCGATCTGGGTTGCGGCAAATGCGGCTGCCCCTGAGGAAATACCCACTAAGAGTCCTTCCCGGGCAGCGAGGCGTTGAGCAGTAGTATAGGCCTCTTCAGTCCGGACTTTGTAAATCTCATCGTATACCCCGGTGTTAAGGACCTGGGGTACAAACCCTGCGCCAATGCCTTGAATCTTGTGGGGACCCGGGGCAGAGCCGGAAAGGACCGCCGAATCATAGGGTTCCACCGCGATAACCTGTATCTGGGGATTGCGAGCTTTTAAAACTTCCCCCACCCCGGTGATGGTGCCGCCTGTACCGATGCCGGATATAAAAGCCTTTACCTGGCCATCCGTATCCTCCCAGATTTCTTCCGCTGTGGTCTTCCGGTGTACTTCGGGGTTTGCGGGGTTGTTAAATTGCTGGGGTATGTAGGATCCGGGAATCTGAGCCTGGAGTTCCTCTGCCTTTCTAATGGCCCCTTTCATACCGTCCTTGCCAGGGGTAAGGACCAGTTCGGCATTCAGCGCTTTGAGTAAATTCCTCCGTTCAATGCTCATGGTATCGGGCATGACCAGGATGATCCGGTACCCCTTGGCAGCAGCGACAAAGGCAAGGCCGACGCCGGTGTTGCCGCTGGTTGGTTCAATGATAACGCTTTCTTGGGTGATGAGGCATTGCTGTTCCGCAGCTTCAATCATCCCCAGGGCAATACGATCTTTGACGCTGCCCAGCGGATTAAAGTATTCCAGTTTCGCCACCAGACGCCCTTTGAGTCCAAGGTCCTGGCTGTACCGGTTGAGTTCCAAAAGGGGTGTCTTACCAATCAGATCGGTTAATGTTCCCGCAATTCCTGGCATGATGTGGTTTCCTCCATTTTATGGTAATCGTAGAATGCCCCGGAATATCCGGGGCATGGTCCGCTTTTTTTAACGTTTTGATGTATCAGCCTTGTTCAACAATCCGAAAGCTCCTGTTTTCTTTGCATCTAAAGGCAGGGTCTCACCCTTTGACATCTTTAAAACCATCGCTATTTATAAAGGGAATCAGGAACCCCGGGTAAAACCACAAAGGTGTTTTTGGTAAGAGCCTCCACGTCAACTGACGCATCAACCAGCTTTATCCGCTGCAGGTCCCGGGCATTACGGCTAATGGCGCTTTCAGTTTCTTTCACCGCAGCACGGTAGTTGTAGGTTTTAAGGATCTGGGCGTTCACCTGGGGATCCCCTGCCACATACTTCTTTTCTTCCATTAAACGAGCGGTTTCCTCCTGGTTTTCCTGCACATACCGGGCGGCTTTTTGGATGGCTCGGGTAAACTTCACCAGGGTTTCTGGGTGGTTTTCAAAGACCCGGGTAGATGCCACCACAACACAGCAGAATTCATCTTTGAGATAGTCATCAGTAGCGCTATTGATGATCACCCGGCCTTTGCCTTCATTTTCGATTATCCAGGCAGTGGGATCGTTTATGGCGATAGCATCCACTTGTTCCCGCTCCAGAGCCAAAGGCAGTTCTGTAGCGGGATAGATAAGCCATTCCACTTCCAAGTTATCCGTACTTACCCCAATCCCCAGTTCTGCCAGGTACCGTTGGGTAATGACCGTCCCACTGGCGTTCATGCTGCTGGTACCGATCTTTTTGCCCTTGAGGTCCGCAGGGGTTTTGATAGTTGAATCAGGACGGACCAAAACCTTGATACAGCCCGTATGGAGGCCCAGGGGAATTTTAACATCAAGCCCATTGGCCAAGGGTTGAATCAGCGTAGCCAACAGGTTGTTGGTAACATCGATCTGTCCGGTGGTTAAGAGCTGGGAAGACTGACCAGAATCGATCTTGATCTCCTCATACGCAAGCCCCTCTTCCTCGTAGTAGCCCTTTTCTCTGGCGATAAAGAAAGGAGCGGAACAGAGCCCTGCGGTAATGCCAACCCCAATCTTAATAACATACTCCGCTTCCTTTACGGAAGGTTCCTGGGCCCCTTTTGCTTGAACGCCCCACAGGGTGATACAAGTCAAAAAGAAAGCGACGATCCTTTTTTTCATATACTACTCCTTCTCTCTATATATATATGATGCTTTCCATCACCTTCTCGGAAAGTAACGGAAAGGGATTCCCCTTATAAATAGTATGGCAACTCTTGTTTAGTCCCCGCGAAGTGCAGGATCTGGAGTATTTTGGATCGCAAATCCAGAAAATCAGGATCCCCCCGTTGCCGGGGCCGTCCAATACC
This sequence comes from Treponema sp., assembly GCA_031275325.1. Classification (GTDB taxonomy): domain Bacteria; phylum Spirochaetota; class Spirochaetia; order Treponematales; family Breznakiellaceae; genus JAIRLU01. The sequence continues at coordinate 15,687 of JAISOX010000158.1, read as the reverse complement.
CACCTGAATGACCTGTTCGATTTTAGCAGGCCGGCTGGACATCACCACGATCCGATCCGCCATATAGATGGCCTCATCCACATCGTGGGTAACCATGACCGTGGTCATACCTCGGTGCGCCCAGATTTTGAGGATCTCATCTTGCATATTCATCCGGGTAAAAGCGTCCAGCGCGCCTAACGGCTCGTCTAGGAGCAGAACTTTAGGATTATTCACCAAGGCCCTGGCTAAGGCGGCCCGCTGGGCCATGCCCCCGGATAGATGGTGGGGATAGGATTTCTCAAACCCCTCAAGGCCCACCAGTTTAAAGAATTCAGGAATCGTGTTTTTTTCTCTTTGGTACACTCCCCGGGCCCTGAGTCCAAAGGCGATGTTTTCATAGATAGTTTTCCAGGGGAAAAGGGTCGGATCTTGGAAGACCAGGCCCCGTTCATAGCCGGGACCGTGGATTTCGTCATCATCCAAGTTCAGGCTTCCCTTGTCAGGAAGGGCGAGGCCCGCGATGAGCCGCAGCAGGGTTGATTTACCGCATCCTGAAGGCCCAATGAGGGCAATAAATTCCCCGGCCTTGAATTCCAGGTTGATATCCGCGAGAACGGTTATATCCGGGGCATCGAACTGGGGAAAAGACTTATGCACTGCCCCTATCCGAATGGTTCCGGCCTTGTGTTCTGAGCGGCTGGGCGCTTCTTTGGGGAGGCCCCGCGGGTTTGCTGGTTTTGAGCTTAGTCCCTTTGATTGTACTACCATCGGATTGTTCCTTTCTGCCAGCTCAAAACTTTGTTGCGTATTTTAAACTGGAGGTTAATTAAAAGGGAGAAGGTAAAAGCGATAACGATGAGGGCTGCATAAACTTGGGGATAGGCCAAAGTTTCCCGTTGCCAGTTGATGTACCAGCCTATACCGAATTTACAGCCGATCATCTCCGCTGCCATCAGGGTAAGAAAGGATGCAGAGGTTCCATTAAAGAACCCGACAAAAATACTGGGCGCTGCAGCGGGCAGGGCAATGGAAAGGATATTCCGCAAGCTACTCGCCCCCAAAGTGCTGGATACCTCAAAATAGGTCTTTTGTACATTGAGAATCCCCGAACTGGTGAGGATGGTGGTGGGGAACCAGACCCCCAAGGCAATGAGAAAAAGACTCGCATCAGTAGCTTTGGTGAATACCACCAAGGCTATGGGTATCCAGGCTGTAGAAGGAATAGGGCCAACGATGCGGATGAACGGCATGATCCAGTAGTTCCACCGCTGACTCCAGCCAATGAAGGTTCCCGTTACCACTCCCAAGAAGGCGCCTAAAACGAAACCGCCCAGGAGGAGTCTGAGGGAATAGGCCAGACATTGCAGTATGAACAGCCACTCTTTGATAAAAACCTCAATGATTCGTTCTGGCGCTGGAAAATAGAGGCTGGGAATCAGGTTAAACTTGATGGTGATAAGGTCATAGACGCTGAGGATCAGAAAAGCCGCTCCGAAGAACCAGGATTTATGGACCAAGCGTTCCCGATGCTTACGGTTGACTATACTCACCAGCCCCCAAACCGTGAATACGCCCAGAAGCAGGTATATGAATAGAGAAAAATAAGGAAGTTCTTTTACTCGGTATCGCGGATGGGTTGGTATGAGGCGATGTAAAACCAAGACCATCCCCAGAGATACCAGGGGGATAAGGATACGCCAATTAAAACCGGGTTTTGAAACTAGTTTCCGGCTTGTATCTTTGAGCCACAAGAACAGTTTCTTACCTGTAGGAATCGCTATGCCAGGGCCGATCCGTGGGGTAAGGATAGATTCATGTTTTCCCTGCAATAAATCTGACATACCTAGATACCTCGCTATATTATATAAATTATATGTATTTACTAATTATAATAATACACTATAATTAGTAGGAATATATAGAAAAAACAAAGACCTGTCAAGGGGAAAATTTGAATTTTTTTGTTTATAGTATAAGGTTGTTTCTATTCTCTACCAGAACAGTAAAGGAATACCCGGTACGTCCAAGGCTCAGTACGCACCGGGTGCAAATACCCTCAAGCGGTCAGAATACACCGGTAATCGCTAAAATTGAGAGGGTGGCTGAAACAATGGACAGGATGGAAGTAACAATGGGGCCGAATTGATTAAACCTAGCCAAAAGAGTATTGGTCGGCACCGAGATCATCGATTCAGGGGGAATATATTCGGAAAGGGGCAGACTTTTGTTATTCATATCAAAGGCCGTAATTCCCCGGCCGTTATTCAAAAGATCATCCCGTCCTCCTGCAAGGTTGATATAATACTCGACTCGCCGATCCGGTACATAGGGATACCGCCCCGGAGCTTTTACGGCCCCGCTGACCAGGATAAAGTATTGCCGGAAAGGAATGATAATGGTATCCCCGTTTTCCAGAGCCATATCCTTGGAGAAATCATTACTATATAAAAAGGGGCGTAAGTCCACTGGACTTTACTCCAGCCCAAGAGTCCATTATCCGTTACCTTATCGCGGAAAACGAGGAAATCGAAGAACCGAACCCCCTAGGGCCCTACCTGCGGGCCTTCAGCGGCGGCCGCTTACCCGGCACGGGGTTTACCCTCTGCCGCGAAGGAACAACAAAACTTATCCTGTATGTGCAAGATGATACAGATAAACCGGTAAGCCCGCGCGGTATTGCCCTTAAACAAAAACGGCTTGAGATCGCGGCGTTTATCCGCTATCTGATCCAGGAAGGATAGGTACAAACGATACCCAAGTACTGCCCTGCAGATCCCCTGCCTGAACAGGGCCGTTTAGGAACCTGGTTCTAGTATGACGGTTTTACCCCTAAAGAAATCATTAACTACCTCATTGCAGAAAATGAAGGGACCCATTCCTTTGGTAAGGTAGGAACCAATAGGCGGGCCTTTAGCGGGACCTTCCATGATCCCGGCCTATCATGGGTACGATCCCCGGCCTGCGGATAAGCGCAGCAGCCGTGCGGTCTTTCACCATGAATGCAGCCCCCAAAAACAGAAGATTCTGGAAATCACCGGGTTTTTCGAGGACCTCACCGAAAACGGGTATATCCGCCGAATATACCGGGGCTTACGGGGCCGGATGGAACTGCCCATGCACTATGATAGGGTGTGGCGCAAGTACAGTGATTTCTATAGTGCTATCATGGCCGGCCTTGGCTTTGTGTGTTTAGCTGATTTTGTACCAAAACTAAAACTGTATAAACTTTGGGAAGCCCTCAAGTCTGCTGCGCTGCAGCCAGTCCCCAGGGTTGGGTGGGCTGACCCTCTTTTCTTGAAGCCCCTGGCAAACCTTCACGGTTTTCCAGGGGCTTTTTTTGCGTTTTTCCGACCCCGAAGCGGTTCCCGCGGTGTATCCGGGATCCGGGCAGTACCGCCTTTTACCTTTTTCAGGAATATGGTATACCAATTCGGATGAATATTATTCTTTTTGAAAAACATGAACTTACCCCATCTCCCCCTCCTCTGGAGGTTATCCTTAAACCCCGGGATAAACGGACCATACACCTCCTCAAGGTCCTGCGTAAAAAGCGGGGAGACCTCTTTGATGCAGGGGTTCTGGAAGGCAATTGGGGGACAGGCCGTATTGAAACCATTACCCCAGAGGGAGAGCTGGCCTGTTCCTTGGAACTGCATCAAGCGCCGCTGCCCCGGAGCCCCATAAGCCTGGGGGTGGGGTTTCCCCGGCCTATACAGCTCAAGCGGCTCTTACGGGATCTCGCGACCTTTGGGGTGGAAAAGGTGGATCTGATGGGTACGGATCTGGGGGAACCAAGTTACCGGAATACTACGGTGCTCACCGATGGAGGCGCCCGGGAGGCCCTTATCCAAGGGGCTATCCAGGCCCGGGACACGGTCATCCCCGTGGTACAGAACTATCCCAGCCTTACGAAATGGCTTGAGGAGCGGCCCTGGAGCGAGCGGAACCCCCTGCTTATCGCCGCGGACAACCTGCGGCCCCAGGGAACGTTTGCCCAGTTGAACCCCGCGGCACAGCCGCTCCTTATAGCCATTGGATCTGAACGAGGCTGGTCTGATCGGGAACGGGATAAGCTGGAAGCCGCAGGGTTCTGCAGGCTTTCCCTGGGAACCCGGGCTTTACGGACCGATACGGCCTGCGTGGCTGCGGTGGTATTAGCGCTGGAAAAAATCGGGACCCTTGGGTATGCTTAACCCATGAATCAGGACCACATTAAGGCCGCGCTCCTGGCCATTGAAGAGCCTCCCCTGGATTTTACCCTGCTTTTTTCCGGGAAGAAAAGCAAGAAGATCAACGGCTTATATAAGCCTGAGTCCAGGGAGATCATCATCCATAACCGTAATTTCACCGATGATAACCTCTTACTATACACGGCCATCCATGAGTATGCCCATCACCTCCATGCCTGTTCCCGCAGAGGAAGCCTCAGTTCCCGCTCGCACACCGCGGAATTTTGGGCGATTCTCCACCGGCTTTTGGGCGTCGCAGAAACCAAGGGGATCTATAAAAACGTGTTTGCCGCTTCCCCGGAACTGAGCCGCTTAACCGAGACCATAAGGCAGCAGTACCTTCAGGAAAACGGCAATCTGGTGAAAGCCCTGGGAATGCACCTGCTCCAGGCCCAAGAGCTTTGCCTTGCCATAGGGGGCCGTTTCGAGGATTATATTGACCGGGTTCTTTGCATTCCCCGGGTAGCCGCCGCCACGGCTATAAAGATGCATCAATACCAGTTGAATCCTGCTTTGGGCGCGGATAATATGCGTTTTTTGGCAGGGATCAAAGACCAGGAGGAGCGCGGCGCTGCTGAAGCCGCGCTCCTTGAGGGGAACAGTCCCGATACCGTGAGGGTAACCTCGAAGCGCGGCGCGTTATGCGCTCCCCCGCCAATGGAAGATCCCCGGCTGAGACTCGAAAAAGAAAAAAAACGGCTGGAACGGACCATTGCATCCCTCTCGAAACGCCTGGAGGAGCTTGAACAGGAACTGGAACAGTACTAGGAGGCCTTGGCCCGGAAAACCCGCGGGAGGGAGCTTGACCGAATAGGAAGCCTGGAGATACACCTAATACATGAATAAGGTAAGGATTGCAGGGTTACTCCTCCTTGGCCTGTATGCCCTGGGGAGCATTCCTGCTGCAGAAAACGAGCTTTCGGGAGGAACTTCCGTACCGGATGGGTTGAGAAGGCCCCAACGGGGAGAAGCGCCTCGATACCCGCAGGACACGGTTATTGGGCCGTTAGGCCGGGGAGATGCGCCGGAAGGGGCCTATACCCTGGCCCTGGACCTGCTGAGGGCCTTGCTCCGGGAAAACCGGGATGCGCCGGTTCTTCGGGATGTGGATCCAGCCGCGGCAGCGGAGTATTATACGGCCCTGGAAGCAATTAAGCCGCAGCAATTCCGGATCGGCGGCGGCCGGGAGGAGCCTGACGGCAGCGCCTCGTTTCTGGTCCGTTTTATGGGCCGGGACCAGTGGATAACCGGGGAATTGTACCTCAGAACCGAAGAAGCCCAATGGAAACTGGACGAGCTGATTCTGGAAAAACCCCGGAACCTCCAGGAAGGAACCGAACCGTATCCCTTTGACTATTCCCCCTATGAACGCCTCTTTTAAGGGTTTCCCTGGGCATAACGCAAAGCCGCTCCTTGTTTGGGGTAAGGCCCCTGAATCTCCGGGGGATGCAAGCGAAAGGCCCGCGAATTATGCGGATACGGTGATTCGCGTGGTCGTGAACCAAGCCTGTTATGCCGGCATAACTAAGCCTATTCAGGGTCGTGGAGTAAGCCTGTTCAGGGTTGTGAAGTAAGCCTGTTCAGGGCCGTGAAGTAAGCCTGTTCAGGGTCGTGAAGTAAGCCTGTTCAGGGGCGTGAAGTAAGCCTGTTATGCCGGCATAACTAAGCCTGTTCAGGGCCGTGAAGTAAGCCTGTTCAGGGTCGTGGAGTAAGCCTGTTCAGGGTTGTGAAGTAAGCCTGTTCAGGGCCGTGGAGTAAGCCTGTTCAGGGGCGTGGAGTAAGCCTGTTCAGGGGCGTGAAGTAAGCCTGTTCAGGGTTGTGGAGTAAGCCTGTTCAGGGTTGTGGAGTAAGCCTGTTCAGGGTCGTGAACTAAGCCTGTTATGCCGGCAACGCTTTTCTCGAAAGGGAAGAGCAGGCTAGTCACTCACGAAAGGGTTATTACGGCGCGGCTCCAGGGAGTGCAGGCGTTCCTGGGCAGCGTGCTGGTCTTCCAGGGCGATGGCTGCTACGGTCCGGACCGTTTGCGCCAGGGTTTCACTGATCTTGCACGCTTTGGCCATGCTGGGCGGATCTGCGGCAGCTACGGCCCCTATAGTACCGTAGGTTTTCATGATAAGCCCTGCCCGTTTGGGCCCAATCCCCGCTACTGATTCGAGGATGGGGAAAAACAGGTCTTCTGAACGCAGCCGCTGGTTAAAGGAGGTGGCAAAACGGTGGGTTTCATCCCGCAGGAATTGCAGCACCTTGAGGGCTTCGGAACGTTTGGAAAGGCGGATAGGCGCGGACCTATGGGGGAGCCAGAGTTCCTCGTCCCGCTTGGCCAGACCCACTATATCGCAGTCTATCCCCAAGGCGTCAAGCACTCCCTGGGCCGCGTTTACCTGCCCAATACCCCCGTCGATGAGGATCAGATCCGGCAGTTCCTTTCCTTCCTGCAGGAGCCGGCTATAGCGGCGCTGCACTGCTTCCCGCATGGCTGCGAAGTCATCCACCACCCCCACCACGGTACGCAGCTTAAAGTACCGGTAGTTCTTCCGGTCCGGCCTCCCCTGCTTAAAAGAAATAAGCGAAGCTACCGGGTGTCTGCCATTGAGCTGGGCAATGTCAAAGCCTTCGATCCGTTCCGGCCTCCTGGTTAGCCCCAGGACCTGAACCAGTTCGTCCAGAGCAGGTCCGGCTCCCCGCTCTTTAACCCTGAGCCGGAGGTCTTCCCGGGCATTTTGCCGGGCCATAGCCAGTACCGCCCAGTGGCGGCGATCCGGCGCAGGTCCTGCCTGGGAGGGCTGTTCCTCCAGGGATGCAATGTCAGGGGCATACCCGAACTGCTCGACAAACCAGCGGCGGAGGCTCGGGAAGGTTGTTTCCAGTTCACCCTGGGGCGTCTCGGTCCAGGGACCCAGGTAGATCCGCATCGGCGGGGGACGGTCCTGGGTATAGTAGGCCGCGGCAAAGGTTTCCAAGGATTCCGCTTCGCCTGCCGCTGAGCGGGTACGGAAAAGCTCCCGGCCAATCATCTTACCCCCCCGCAGGGAAAAGACCGTAAAGGTGCTCAGGATTCCCTCGCTGGCCCAGGCAATGTAATCCCGGCCTTCAGGATCCAGGTCTACCAAGGCAGGCCGCGGGCCGGTCAGATCCTCCAGGGCCTTAATCGTGTCCCGAAACTGACCCGCCCGTTCAAAGCGCAGCGCGGCAGCCTCTGTGTGCATCTGGACGCTCAAGTCCATGATGAGGGATTCGATGGACAGTTCATCGGAAAGCAAGCGCTGTACCCGGGCGACATGGACCTGGTAGGCTTCTTGGCTGATGGTACCGCAGCACGGGCCAAGGCAGCGGTTAATATGGTAATACATGCAGGGGTTTTCCCGTTTCCGGAAAACCCGGCACTTCCGCAGGGGAAACAGCTTATCAATGCAGGCCAAGAGGGTATCCACTGCATGAACCTGGGGAAAGGGGCCGAAGTACAAGGATGTATCTTCAACAATATGCCGGGTCTTGAACACCCGGGGAAAGGACTCCCCAGTGATTCGGATGACCGGATAGGTCTTGCCGTCTTTAAGGTTGATGTTGTATTTAGGGGCGTGCTGTTTGATGAGGGTATTTTCCAAGAGCAGCGCCTCGTATTCATTCGCCACGATAATGGTCTCAATGCTTCGGGCATGGCGTACCAGGGCCTTGGTCTTACTATCCTGGGCGCCTGAAAAATAGGACCTGAGCCGGTTCCGCAATACCCGGGCTTTCCCCACGTACATGATACGGTTCTCCTCATCCCGCCAGAGGTATACCCCCGGCTCGCTGGGCGCCTCAAGAGCCAGCGCTTTAAGCGCGGCATAATGTGCTGAATCCTCCTTAAACCCTGCTGAATTCATGGCTGTTTCTACCGATACATAAGAGAAGGGATATGGATTTTTGTTGGGCAGGTTTTTTCTTTTTTCTTATATTGTTTTTCATGATGTACGCTACTCAGGATGTATTATAATATAAAGGGAAAAAGGAGCAATACAAAGCATCAGGTGTAATCATCGGTGAAATCAACTATGCAAGTAACTATGAACATAATGAATGTAGGGATAAAAGTTATACCATCACGATATTCGATCTGGGCGATCCTGTATACCCTGGCGCTGGTTTCCTCCCAGCTCTACGGGATCGGGGAAAAGACCTTAGTCATCGGCGGGCGGGCAAGCTGGAATATAGTAGAGAACCGTATGGGCATCACGGAAATATCCTCCATACGACCCTATCCAGTATTGATTCTTTCTTCAGCGCTGCGTTCAGATGCTGAGGCATCCCTGGATATGGACCTGTCCTTTGATGCAGGAGATCCGGGACGTTTTACTGACCAGACGGGTCATTACCGGGTCAAGACCTCGGAAGGACTTTACGCAGCAGACCGGCATTTTGCCCGGATTGGGATGGGCGCGGCCCTCTTTTCAGGAAACCAGCTTAAAAACGTCAATGAAGAAGCCCCCATAGTCATTACCCCTCAGCCCGGGGCCTTACTTGCTCCAGGACAGATCATCCGGGATTTTACCATCCAATTTTGGCTCTTTCCCATGAACCTGGAAAATGGGGAGCAGATCCTATCCTGGTTAGCCTCTAAGCAGGATCGCTCAGGGAAGGCTGCGGTGCAGCGAATCCAGTGTACCGCTTCCAAAAACCGGCTTCAATGGACGTTTCTGGATTTCTTTTATCTGAATGCCCCTACAGGGCGGATAAGCATCTCCCTGGAAGGTTCTAAACCCCTGATTCCGAAAACCTGGAGCCATCACCTCATTCGTTTTGATGCGGATACCGGACTCCTCGAATACCTCGTCAACGGGGATATTGAAGCAATTACCTATGTTACTGCCGGCGGCAGAGAAGGGGGACAGGTCTATTATCCCCGTATAGGTCAAGAAGGGACCCTGAGCCTAGGGGAGAGCTTTATCGGGATGCTGGATGAATTGCAGCTCTACAGCCGCTTCGTCACGAATCCGGTAATCCACAAATACCCTACCCAGGGGGGGCGCGCGGAAACCCGGCCCATAGATCTGGGGGAGATCAACACGCGGGTCCTCATGGTGGAAGTTTCCGGCGGACGAACCTCTAACTCAGGGGGGCTGATTCAGAATGAACATATAGAGCAAGGGGGATTTCGTTTTTCCGATGATTCCGCGCTCCAATTTTTTATCCGTACCGCCGACTTCCCGTATCATTGGAACGAAGCTGCTAGCGGGGAAGTTTCCAGTGGATCCGACTGGCAGCTTTTGATTCCTGGAACCGCTCTTTCTGGAATCCGGGGGCGCTTTGTACAGATCGCCGCGGTGTTTTATCCAAGCGGAGATGGGGAGACCAGCCCCTACCTGGATGAAATTCGGATACACTACCAGCCTGATGAGCCTCCGGCTCCGCCCTCAAGGATCACCGCCATTGCAGGAGACGGGGCAGTGGAGCTCTCATGGAGGCCGAGCAATGATGTGGATTTAGCCGGTTATCTGGTGTACTACGGTACTTCCCAGGGAGATTATTTTGGGGAGGGGGCGGTCCTCGGGGCTTCCCCCATTAATGTGGGAAACCGTACTTCCATACGCATTGACGGCCTCAAAAATGGTACGCTGTACTATTTTGCAGTAGCCGCCTATGATCAGGTGGAATCTACGCATATCGGCGCTTTTTCCCGGGAAATTGCAGCGCGGCCGTTACGGATGCTTGAATGATGAGCGTTAATGGGGCCGCGGCCAGGACCGCGGAGGAAGGTATAGCCCAGGGTGCGTATCATCAGCGGATCCAGGCCCTCACTGCTACGGCTCAGGGTTCCCTCCGTGAAGGGAAGTTCCGGCAAGCAGTGGAGGCTTATACCGCGATGCTTGCCATGGATCCCCGGTATGTACCGGCCTACAATGGCCTGGGACTTATCTGCGGGGTTTTACAGAAATATGCCCAGGGCTGTACCCTGTTCCGTCGAGGCTTGGCCCTGGATCCGGATAATGCGGCGCTGCACTACAACTACGGAAGGCTATTAGCGGCTCAGGGGCGATTTGAGCATGCCCGGGCTGAATACCAAGCGGCCCTCCGTTGCAGACCGGACTGGTATAAACCGGCGAGCCAGTTGGGAACGCTCTTGTGCAGGCAGGGCCAGTATGCTCATGCGCTGGAACTTTTAAGCGCTAACCTCAAGTTTAATCCCCGCAACCCTGAGATTCGGGACACGATAAAGCAGGTTTTAGCAGCGCAGGAAGCGGCGCGCCAAACCCTGAAAAACCGTGAAAAAGAACCGGCAGTGCCGGCAATTGAACCCATGGGGGATATGGAAGTTCCCCTATCTGATATGGCGGATATGCTGAAATACCTAGCCCGCTTGGCTGAATACCTGCCTGCAGCAGAGCGGGAACACTTTATGAACAGTGATATTCCTTCGGCTATGTATCACATCATGGGATTGATTTCAAAATCTTCGGGGGAACTTCCGGGAAGATGAAGGGCCTCCCCCCGGCTCATAGCGGCTTGAGTAGTACCTGTACATCCGCGGGCGCGGCATAATAGGGGGCGGACGACACGATGAGCTGCGCCCCTGCCGCAGCATAGACCGGGGCGTTGTCTTTCGTAAGGCCTCCTGCAACGGCTATCATACAGGTCCGGGAGCGCCGGTTCCGGGCCTCCACCACCTGCGCTACGGTTTCAGGGTTGCATGTATCAAGCTGGATACTATCAGGTTCCGCGTCCAGCATCGCGATGGCTTGGCAGTACGTATCCGCTTCCAGGATGATCTTTTTCTCCGGCGCTCCTGCCCTGAGATGCCCAATCACCCCCTTCCAGTCTTCAGCGGTCCCGGCAAAATCCAGAAAGCGCCGGTGATCGGCAAAAAGCAAGATACTTTCCCCAGTCCCTCCGCGGTGTATGATGCCGCCGCCGTTCAAGATCGCTGCGAGAGCCAGGAGTTTGGTTCCAGGAATGTTCTTCCTTGTCGCGGCGACCTGAATGGCAGGATTAACCTGTTTTACCGCATATACCATTTGAGCCGTATATTCAGCTACCCCGCAAGACCATTCAAGGATATTTTGCACCACCTTCCACGCCTGATGCAGGGCTTCAGCTTTCCCTGCAGCCCCGATGAGTACGCTCTGGGCAGCGACATCAGTACCGTCACCGGTCCTTTCCGTAATCTCAAGCCCTAAGCGGCGCAGCACCTTTTCCGCGGCTTCGACTCCGCTTACCCGCCCAGGACGCTTCAGGAAAAAGGTGATGCTTCCTTCTTTACGGCCAATACCTAAAACCCGGGTGGTGAGATCCCCCTGATTCACATCGTCCAGGATCCATTGATCCATGAGCGTCTCTGGATAATACAGCATCATGCAGTCCTTATGGGGATGTTCCCCTGCCCAGCTATGTAGCCTGAGTTCGACCAGCAGCAAAAAGTCCGCCGGACTTTGAGTCCGCTGCGAAGGAAAGGAATTCCGCGTAGGCAGGGGAACGAACTCATGGCCCCTGCCTACGCATTTTTAGGCCATGGCTTTTATTTTATAAGCCATGGCTTTATTTTTTTAGGCCATAGCTTTTTTTCTTGAAGCCACGGCTTTTTTTCTTGAGGCCATGGCTTTTTTTCTTGAGGCCATGGCTTTTTTTCTTGAGGCCACGGCTTTATTTCTTGAGGCCACGGCTTTTATGGCATAAGCCAGGGCTTAAAAATGCGCCGGACCCTGCTTGCCCCCGTGCCTTTGCCCTGAGCCTACCTGCCGCGTAAAAACAGCTTCCCCTGCCCCCTTCAGTTTGCCGGCCTGTCGGGAAGTTCTGCCCGCATGGATCCGAACAATTCCTGTTCCTTTGCGGACGTAAAGAAACAGGAGGCGGCATCGAACTCACGGTACGCAGTATAGAGAAAAACTTTTAGGTGAGTTCCGGTACACCACATCATCCCGTACTGAAAAGCCCTGTTTTTCCCAGAAGCGGTTTCCCCCTTCATTATGCTTAAAGGCTACCAGGGCGATCTTGGCGATTCCCTCATCTTGAAGGGCCTGCTCCGCTGCGGAAACCAGCGCGCTCCCCAGGCCCTGTCCCCGGTATGCTTCCTCCACTGCGGTATGATACATATACGTCCGTCATGGCCCCCGCCACAAGGCCCTCATGATCCGCCACAAAACAGGTACGGCTATTCCGTTCCAGAAACTTTCGGATTCCTGATGCAGCGTCATCCACCGGTCGAAGACCTATACCGGAGCTTCTTTTCCATAAGGCATATACTTTTTCATAATCTTCCAACGTCATAACCCGTATGACCCACCGCTGTTCCATACTGTACCTGCTTAAAATAGGGCAATTGCACCGCCCGCAAACCCAAGGTTCATGGGGGGGAAAGGGCATCAGGTGAAACGGACTGTAGCCCGGGACAAGCAACCGGGTTGCCAAACAAGCCTAGCATAGCGGCTTAGCAGGAAAAGAACAAGGCCGATGTACCTCCTTCTCATATCCCATAAGAAAACTTCCGCGGGGACGGCCTTTCAGCCTCCCCGATACCATGAGCCGCAGGCTGCACAGGTCCGGCTCATGCTGCAGAAACAGCCCTGACCAAGGGCGCTTCAGCTTTTCTGTTAGAAAAACTCGCCTTCACCCACCTCAAAGGTTGCTATGGGTGTATCCTGATCACCCCGCCGAATCGTACCATCAATCTTTGGTATCGCGGAATGTTTCTATGCCCTAGCCTGCGATCTGATGCAAGCAGGTCCTCCTACAAAGCCGTAATACTATAACGGAGGCTTGATAGAAAAAAATGAAAAAAATGGAGACCCCCCGCAGCTTATACAGGCGCCTGTCATTGAAGGGGGCGGCCCTGTTTTGTATCCTGCCTTTCTGGGGAGGATGTACGGTCCCAGGAACCGGTTCCGGCTCTCAGGATCAGAAAAGCTCAGGGCTTTTGACCCTGGTAACCTGGAATGTTCAGGCCCTTTTTGATGGAAATGAAACCGGAATCGAATATGATACCTACCTCCAGGCTGCAGGATGGACCGATGAAAAGTACCGGGCCAGGCTCAATGCCCTGGCTCAGGCGGTTGGCCGTATGGCGGGTAAAGGTCCAGACATTCTTGGTCTGGAAGAAATTGAAAATATCCAGGTTTTGGAGGATCTGCGAGGAGGCCCTTTGGCAGAGAGCGGCTATAAGTACCTTTGTTTTGCCCATAATCCCGGTGCATCTTTGGGAATTGGCCTGTTAAGCCGTTTCCCTTTAGAAGAGACCCGGGTCCATTCGATTACTGCCCAGGGAGAAACCATCCCAAGGCCAATAGTAGAAGTCCGGCTCCAGGTGCAGAACCAGCCCTTAGTCCTTTTGGTCTGTCATTGGAAGGCAAAGCAAGGAAATAAAGAACCGGCAGCCACTGAATTCCTCCGGCGAGCCGCGGCCCGGGTCGTCCTGAGAAGGCTGCAAGAACTCCGGCAGGAAGGCCCTGATATACCGGTGCTTATTATGGGAGATTTAAATGAAAACCACGATGAATGGTACCGGGAAACCGGAACCGCCATCACCGCCCTCCTCCCGGATGACCCCAACGCTGCAGAACGTACTGGTTTGACTATAGACGCCGAAGCCTGGGGTACTTCCCCGGAAAAAAGGCCCGGAGATTTCCTTATCCTTAGTAAGCACAAGCCCCCTAAACCGGTATATTTTCCTGCTGCTGCTCTGGCGCTATACTCCCCTTGGGAAAATGAACTGCACGAGGGATCCTATTACTATCAGGGCCGCTGGGAAACAATCGACCACTTTTTGCTGAATGATCCCTTGTTTGACCGTAAGGGCTGGGATTTTGATACCTGTACGGTCATAAACCAGGAGCCCTTTATCAATGCCCAGGGGCGCCCCTATGCCTATAATCCCCGTACCGGCAATGGCTTGAGCGATCATCTTCCCCTGCTGCTTATCCTCAAGATTGTTCCTTCCCAAGATGAGCAGTAAGGGCGTTTGGAAAGGCTTAACCGGTATGGAGGTTTACCGTATGTTTAAGGGGCTATAGGTGCAGTATTTCACCCAAATACCCTTTCCAGGGGCTTCCCAAAAGGCAGTATAGGTGATATGTTAGTTATAGCTAATTATGTGCATTGATACTAACTAATAGGAGTGGATAATGAAAAAAATAGTCATTGTCTATTGGAGTGGATCCGGTAATACCGAGACCATGGCGAAATCAGTGGCAAAAGGGGCCAGTGAGGGAGGGAGCGAGGTGGTGATCAAACCCGTAGGGGAAGCCTCCGCGGATCTCGTAAAAGAGGCTGACGCCTTAGCCTTCGGCTGCCCTGCCATGGGGGATGAAATCCTAGAAGAAAGCGAGATGGAACCCTTCATCGCTTCTTTAGGTTCCGGCGAAGTGGGAGGCAAGGCCCTGGGGCTGTTCGGTTCCTACGACTGGGGTGAAGGCAAGTGGATGCAGGATTGGGTTCAGCGGATGCAAGGACTGGGAGCCAAGGTTGATGGAACCGGGATTATCACCCAACTTGAACCTTCAGAAGAAGCCCTCAACGCCTGTTATGATCTGGGAAAACGACTGGCTGGTTAGTGCCTGGTAAAGCGGAGCAGACCGGAGAACCAGAAACCGCAGAGGCGCAGCAGGAGGCTTCACGCAGCGCCTCTTCCGCCTTTGCGGATCAACTTCTGGGAGTTGGCCGGTATAAACCTGGGGCGGCAGAGGAAAAGCGTAACGAGATTACGGCGATACCGGTATTTTTGCGGAAACAGATGGCGTGGCCGAATGAATATCTTGAGGGCTGCTCTTTCAATCCTCTTTCGCCTCCGGTTCAAAGTAATGCGTTAGCCCTGCCCCGATGTCCCGAGGCAGGGCATACAGGGTTACCCAAACAGGAACGCCTACAACCACCCGCCCTTTTTCTGTTTCTGGTAACAATCGAAGCCCACTGCCAGCAGCAGGCCCGATCCCTTGATCACCATCTGCATATACTGGGTAATGTTCATCAGCACCATGCCGTTGCTCAGTACCCCGAGGATGAGGATGCCCGCCACCACATTGGAGATCTTGCCGAATCCGCCGTTCACGCTGACCCCGCCTAAAACTACCGCGGTAAGCACGTCGAACTCGAAACCCTTACCCGCCAGGGCCTGGCCGGACATGGTACGGGACAGCATCACGATACCGGCCAAGCCCGCGAAGAACCCTGACAGGGTATACACCAGGTACTTGACCCGCTTCACATTGATCCCCGAAAGGGCCGAGGCCTCTTCGTTACCCCCCACCGCGTAAAAGTAGCGGCCAAAATAGGTCTGGTTGAGGATAAAAGCGCCCGCGGACAGAATCACGATCATGATGATTACCGGAATCGGCACCGGACCCAGATAGCCCTGCCCGATAACGGAAAAACCTTTGGGAAATCCGAAGATAGGCACCCCACCGCAAATGATAAACGCCAGGCCCTCCAGGATGGTCATGGTGGAGAGGGTTACGATGAGGGGCGGCATCTTAATATTGGCAATGACCCAGCCATTAAAAAAGCCGACCGC
>JAISOX010000138.1 GCA_031275325.1 Treponema sp. | reverse complement strand
TATCAAGGGCCTGGCGGCTTCCCAGAACGCATCGGTTATTTCCCATGAGTGCAGTTGTTTCATTCTTCCCCCCTGGTTTCATATCGGCGCCCAGGGGAAACTATTTAGGGACAAGCCATAAGTCGTGTTCACCGTTCTCTTCGCAGAGCTTCTTAATAGCCTCCTGCAATACTTATCAAATGGTGCTATCCCTTCTTTTTTCCCTTTGGTTGGTACTAATTCACGGGTACTCTTATCAAAAGCTTGCCAAGACCTGCGGACCAGGATTTTTGGAGTGTGCCAGTCCAGGTCCTCCGGTCTTAGGGCAAAAATCTCCCCTCGGCGTAGACCAGCCATGAACATGGCGCTACATACCGCGAGTTCCATCGTATCTATACTCAAGTACGATAACATTTGCCATTTTGTATGTGAAAAGTACGTAAAAACAAGTCCATATTGCGGTATTTGTTGGCAAATCTTTACGGTCACGAGTATAGTAACACATTGGGCGTAAAGAGCTTTACCATCTCATCTTCGGTAAGAGCATCACGGTTACCTTTCTGGGTATTTTTCGGGGGATCGATATCCCGAAACGGATTATGCCATTTGGAATGAGTCTTCTGACATTCCTTAAAGGCCATCCGAATAAATTTTACAATCTTCTCAAGCGTATTCGTTCCCGCAAGTTTTTTATTCTTATAATTGAACCGATCCATATTTTTTGGGGCTAACCGGCTGATAAATTCCAGGGCATCAGACTCCTCAGCCTCGTATATCGGAATCTTCGCAAAAGGATCATCTTTTATATAGATACGATAATGTCCCTCATAACGGGTAATTGTGTTGACAGAATAAGGTCGATTTGTGGCAATGTTCCGGGCAGATCGGGGATTTCCCTCAATACAGGTAAATTTTTTCAACCACGCCCCAATGAGAAGATTATCCGTCAGGACACGAACAGGCTCATCGGCCTTTTTCAGGTATTCGATCAAGGCGAAGGCTCCGGCCTCGGCTGCGGATTTAGTTTTCGGGTAACGGTACTGAGCCAGTTCTGGGGGAAAATCCTGGAAACTCCGGCGTTTCCATTGATTACAAATAGCAGACGAAAGTCCGCAACTTGGATTAAGCGTTATCTGGAAGGTCTTATAATCTGACCGTCTTGGGGTAGTAAATGGCTTTGGTGGACGCGGCATAACATTCCTCTTATGAGAAAATAACTGCACAGTTCATGCACAGTACCACACAACCCCACAAGGACAGAGAAAGGAGCTTTTATAATTTCTTATCCTATAAAGAAATATCTATGGGCCTTCCTGGACTTGAACCAGGGACCTACGGATTATGAGTCCGCAGCTCTAACCAACTGAGCTAAAGGCCCACACATAGAGGATTAAAATATACTTTATTATAGATAAAAAAGTCAAGAGCCCGCGTTGCCTCATTAAAAAAGTAACCCAAATCAAGAAGCGGACCAAAAAGGAAAAGCAGCCATTCTAAACGAAATACAATGTATCACCGGCTGCAAAAACCGGAAGTACGCCGTGGGTATCCTCAACAAGCCGGAGACGGCGGAGGCAAGGCCCTCAAACTGAAGCCGGCGAAAAAAAAGCCCGCCCACCGCTCCGGCAAGAACATCTATACCGACGAGGCCATCGCCTCCCTCCGCCTCATTGGGGCCTTTTTCTGGTATACATGCGGTCGAACCAAAGGTTCGCAGCTCCTGGCCCCCCTCATCCGCCAGCACATGCCCTTCATCGCCTCCTGGCCGGCTTTCGGTATCATCCCCTCCATCAGGGAAAAGCCCCTGGCCATCAGCCCTGCCCTCAAAGGCAAAGCCTCAAACACCGCCTCCCTATCCGCACCTTTTACCCCTCGGATGAGCGTAAACTCCCCGGTTTTATCCCAATCGACACCCGCGGACTTTAGTCCGGCACCACTGCGGACAGACCGCTTCCCGGCCAGTATATCCTCACCCTCACCGATGTCGCTTCAGGCTGGATTTCCCTCTAGTCCCTCCTCAACAAGGCCCACCGCTGGACCTTCACCGTCCTCAAGGACATCCACGCAACCCTCCCCTTCCCCTTCAGGGGATCTCAACCAGGTCATCACCATTGGCGCCGTAACCCAGCCTGCCCTATCCCTTTCTTCCGCTCAAGAAACCATAAGAAAAACGACCGCGGTTTGCGGACCTCCGATCCGGGTGGAACAGAAAAGCGGCGCTGTTGTCCGCGAGTATATCGGCTATGACCGCCTGGAAGGGGAAGCCCTCTTGGCCCGCCTTGCACAAGCCTACCGCCCCTCGTCCCCTATAATGTGACTGTCCGCCAACGTCAGTTTACCCTTGGTTGTTTTTGGGGCGTTCAGTTATACCTCAGGGGATAATGGGGTTATGTTATTCATAATCAAGTTCGGTACATTCCTGTTTGCTCAGAGGGAGACTTCTTTAGCCAGTTTGTCCTCCTGGGACTATATTTTCACGGTACTTCTGGAGGAAGGGCAACTGCGGACCTCCTGGAGGGTCAAGTCAAAGCATTTAACCAGGGAATCGATTTCTATGCGTACCCGTTTTAGAAAGGAAAGGTCCGTTCCTGAAGGACGGCGGCCCCCTGCTCCAGCACATTCAGGAAAATGCGCCCAAAGGTAATCACACTCGTCCAGCAAGGCTTCAAGGGTTTCCGGAACCGGGGGCCTGGTTCCGGTGAGTATATCCCGGAGCAGCATCAAAGCGTCTCGTTCCCGGCAGATGAAGGCGTCTACTGCTGCGGCTATGGCGGCTCCCTTATACCAAGGCTCAGGAACGCGGTTGGATTCGCTGGGAAGGCCCCTCCCCAATACCTTCAATGCTTCTTCCAAAGAGAGGCTCCGCAGTCCTAAAGGCAGGCCCAGGCCGGTAATATCCTGGATCCGGGGATCCTGGGCAAATTCCTGTTCAAAAAGGTCCCGATAGGTCTTCATCGCGGGATCGGTCCGTTGGGATAGCCCTGCTTTTGAACGGACCGGCCTAGTACCGGGCCGGAACGCCGCTTCAGCCATGAGGAGGCTCCTAAAACGGGTTTGCCGGCGTAATCCTTCCCGGTGGCCTGGTGTGGATCGAGCATGAAACCTATCCACCGTAAAGGCAAAATCCAGACCTCCGATGATGATAGGCCCTGTGGAAAGACGCCGGGCCAGGGCTACTGCGGTAAGGCCCACCGAACCCAGAGGCGGGAAGGTTTCCGGGAGCAGCCCTGCAGATGCAAGCCGCTGGAACAGGCGGAGCCTGGTCCAGGGAGTGGCAAAGAGCCAGGGATGGCCGCCAAGGACTTCCCGGGTGGCAGGAAGCGCGGAAAGATCCATGGCAAGAGGAATTTCCCAGGAACCCATACCGATGAAGTCCCGCAGGTTCCAATGCTGACTTTCCAGGGCGACTACCAGATCCGGTTTGATATTCCAGTCTTTTAAGGGTTGCAGACAGGTATCCACCCCGATTATCCTGAAGGGCCGAGAACTTTCAGAGAGGGCTTTGCCCCAGCAGCGATGCAGCCCTTCCAAAACCCTATCCAGGGAAGGACCTGCCCCCAGCACCAACACCGGGGAAGCCCCCAAGGTACAGTCCTGGAGAGCAGGGGCTTGAGGAATGAGCGATAGGTTGCGGATGGCATTCCGAATATACCGCCGGCCCATCTGCATCAGGGTTACCGCGTTACCCCAATCAATGGCGATATTCCGGCGAAGCGCGTCCCCTAGATTGGTATACTCCTCCTCGTATAATTGCCAGCCTCCAGACAAACGAAGGATCGCTATGCGGCGGAACCGGCGGCTCCCCCAGGTATGCTGGACCCACGCGCAGAGCCGGGCCGGATCGCCGGAACCGCTAACCAAGGCCAAGGCGGGATTTTTTTTCAGTAAGTCTCCCATGGCTTTGGCGGATAAGGCGTGGAGCTTTTCATCAAGCTCCACGCAGAGGATTGCCGAATCAGGGCTTATATGGCTCAACAACCACGCAATACCGTACCCATACAAAGGAGAGGGGCAAAAATAGAGAATCCCTGCTCCCAAAGGAGCTGCCTTAGCAACCCGTTCCCCTTGGGCGATAGGGTCTATCAGGGAAAGGAGGGTTTTTCCTTTATAAAAAACCGAAAATCCCCGGCGAGCTTGACACTGCCGGGGTAGTTCATCAGACATGACGAGTTTTTCTCAATTTAAAGGCTGAATATACTTAAAATAGGCGTCAAAGAAACGGTCATCCAGTTTTTTGTTCGTGAGAAAATAGTTCCGTAGGTTCTGATTGATAAAAGAACTCATCCAATAGGAGGCATAGGCGGTTTCTATATACTCCGCGTTGGTTTCCTCTTCGCTGATCTCTCCCGAAGGGTATAAGACGACTACCGTATTGCCGACGACTAGAGGCTGAGAGGGGGTGTTTAAGGGAGTG
This sequence comes from Treponema sp., assembly GCA_031275325.1. Lineage (GTDB taxonomy): Bacteria > Spirochaetota > Spirochaetia > Treponematales > Breznakiellaceae > JAIRLU01. The sequence goes on along the minus strand of JAISOX010000138.1, from coordinate 15,305 downwards.
GAAAAGGCGGTCTGCCAAAAATGTTCATTTAAGCCAGCTCCGGTCAGTTCAGGCACGGAAAAAGAAGAAAGGCCGGTAAAGATCGGCACCTCTCCATAATTGAGGGGCAGGGGGCCAAAGGTACGTTCCAAAAGCCCTTTTTGGATGAGGGCGTCAGCGAAACTGCTCTCTGTAACTGCGGTTCTAAAGGATTCCGCCTCGGTAATAAAGTAGTCCTCCACCCGGCCCCGTTCAAACTCCATGAGATAGGTACGGATTTTTTCCAATAAGACCGCGTCCCCGGTATCCGCAGGATAGGAGGCCTCTTCAGCCCTGAAAAAGGCCCAGCCTGCAGGAACCTTCACCAGGGGGCTGAGGGCCCCCTTAGCCAAGCGGATAAGGGATTCCCGGGCCTGTTCATCCGGCACCTCTGAGGTAAGCTCATAGGCCATTTTAACCCCCATATCCCCGCCTCGTTCAGCATAGGTATCCTGGGAATAGGTCTGGGCCGCCTCCTCAAAGGTACTGGTCCCATCGGTAACCGTACTGAGAATCTGCTGGGCTTCCCGCTCATTGGAGGTGATGGTGATACGGGAGAGATGGGTAACCTGGAAAAGGGCCGCTTGAGCCGTGGCATAGGCGATGAGTTCCGTATCAGGATAAGCTCGTAAAGGAAGGACCGCCATAGAAAAACTCCGTTTGGGAGAAGCCATGGCACGGATAAAGGCCTTTTCTTGGGAGGATATTCTAAGTTCCTCTATATCCCTCTGGTAATACTCTTTGGCGATGCTGTCTTGTACCTGCCGCCACAGGGCTATCCGGGATGTAGTATCCATGGCCCGGTATTTGGAGGTGGAAAACCGGCCGTTTTCTTGAAATTGGGGGAGTTGGGCCACTTTCCGGTCCACTACCTCTGGGGGCGCCTTATAACCTGCCTGGTTCATCTCGTCCAGTATCCCGGTATGGATGACCGTTTCCTCAAAGGCCTCCCGCCAAATCTGGTAACTGGCAATTTGATAATTGGTATCGGTTGTCGAGGACTGCCGGTATTGGGCTATCATTTCCCGGATCTGGGAGAAGTAATTCCCCGGCACATAGGTTAGGGGAATCTTGTTATAGGAGCCAAAGCTGAGATCCACCGAAGCCCCGGTACTTGGTACGATAGCAGGAACAAACACGAAGGCCACAATAACGATAACCAACACGACGATGGTTCCGATGAAAAGGAAAGGATGGGTCTTAAAGCGGCGCATGAGGTCGTTTGCAGCGGAATCATCTGAAGCGCTTACGGTTTTTTTGACTTTTGAAGCCATGAAGTTTCATACCTCTACAATAATGAACTTGATAAAGCCTTTTGAAAAAGCCTCTCCCTACACAGGACTTAATCAACATACCTGATTCGGGGGAAATCGTCAATGCGCCTCCTGGTGAGCCCCAATCAAAAAAGACGCCGCCCTTTATCGCGCTTGTTTTTTGGGGAAAAACCGGCAATAATTCGGCAGGAGGCGTGGAATGAACGTTGTAGCCTTTAACGGCAGCCCGCATAAACAGGGCGCTTCATACAAGGGAATACGTACCGTTACGGCGGAGTTGGAAAAAGAAGGTATCCCAAGCGAAATCCTGCATATAGGCGATAAAAATATACCGGGTTGTATAGCCTGTCAGAGCTGTTACAAGACCGGCCGCTGTAAATTTGATGATATAGTGAATCAATGCGCGGAAAAGCTCGAAAAAGCGGACGGAATAATTCTTGCATCCCCGGTTTACTATGGGGGCATAGCGGGAAATTTTAAGTGTTTCCTTGACCGCCTGTTCTATACCGGCCCAAAATTACAACGCAAGGCCGGCGCGGTTATCGCGACGGTACGCAGAACAGGCGGCATAGGCGTATTTCATCAGCTTAGCAACTACCTGACCCTGGCGGGGGTGATAATTACGCCCACCGCTTACTGGAACGTACTGCACGGGAATAACGCAAACGAGGCGGAACAGGACGCGGAAGGGCTCTATACGCTCCGCACGATGGGCCGAAACATGGCGTGGCTGCTTAAAACGCTGGATCTGGGAAGCAAAAATATCCCGCTCCCTCAGGAAGAAGAACGGATTCGCACTAATTTTATCCGCAGCGGGAGCTGATACGCAGAGCCACGGACAGGGGAAAGGGTCAAGCTCGCTCATGGGCGTATCCTACCGCCACGCCCGCTGGAGACCGGGGCTTAGGCTTCCGGAATCCATGAAGGCCCGCTCCCGCCCGTACCCTTGAGACAACAGAACCGCGGGGATTAGGGGGTTATGCGGTAGGTACATTGAGCGGTCGCCACAGGCTGCATAGCGGTCAGGGTCCCGGTGTTTTCAACAACAATCCCCCGCATAAGCCCATGAGCGGACAAGGGCGCGGCCGCGTTTTGAGGGTGAACGGTAAAGGGAGCGTCATAGGCCGCAACCAGTATGGTTTCTTTCCCGTAGGGTTTGGTCATTTTGAAACGGGTGTTGTCGGGAATCCGCCGGGTCTGGCCTGCCCGGATGAAGTTGTCATCCTGGGCAGAGAAAGGATAAATAACCTGGGCGTTTCCATGGACATCCACATGGGTTACTTTAATGTATACATCCCGGGCCGCATAAATCTGCATGGTCATATAGTCGCCGTCGTGGTAATCCGTGTTTGTTTTGTCGGTCTGAACCGAAAACTGAAAGGGATTGTCCTTGCCCCCGTAGAGTACATGGGCCATATTGACCGCGCTTTCAGGGCTTCGCGCTTCGAGCAGCGCGGCAAGCCGCGGGTCAGGGGTGATATGCACGGCCCGCATACTGCTGGCCGCGCGTTCTACATCCGTGGCATATACGGTAAGGCGGTATTCGCCGCCTATACGGGTGAGCTTGCCGTACAGCAAGACCTGGGGCCCCAACTGCTGCCCTATGGATTTTGCCGATTCATCACTCACCTCGCCGGCTGCCTGATAGGTCAGTTCCTTGCTGATAAGCTCCAGGTTTTGGCGGTCCACCAGAACCAAAGAGGAGTGATCTTCAAAATAAATCCACAATTCCTCAAAGATATAATCCGAGAGGGTCCGGGTTTCCGCGTCAAAATTGACCAGGGCCACCGGGGAATGCTCCGGGAGCTTCTGGGTGAAATACGCGGCGATGTCTTCAATGGCCTTATCCAGGGTGGCGCTGCCGGGTGAATAGGCAGCGAGGCGGTTATTCGCCCCGGCTCCCGGCGGCGGCGACCCATAGGACGGCATAAGCCCTGCAAGTACAAAGGACAATGCCAAGGCAGGAACGATTTTTTTGGTTGTTATGTTCATAGCTCTTCCTTTGGCGTAGTACGCCTGCCCCCTGGGGGGCTTAATGCCCCTGTATGGCTGTGGTAGTAAGCAGGCGGGGCGCCCCTTGCCCTCCCTTGGACAAGACCCTTGCCTTACCTTGGACAAGACCCTTGCCTTACCTTGGACAAGACCCTTGCCTTACCTTGGACAAGGGCCTTGCCTTACCTTGGACAAGACCCTTGCCTACCCCTAGGTCAGAGGCTTGTCCCCCCCCTAGGAGGGGGCCTTGCCTACCCCTAGGTCAGGGTCTGACCTCCCTTTCACCAGGGTCTAACCTCCCTTACGCCAGGGTCTGACCTCCCTTACGCCAGGGTCTAACCTCCCTTGCGCCAGACCCTTGCCTCCCCCTAGGTCAGGGGGTTTGGCCCCTCCCTAGGTTAGAGGCTGGTCTACCCCTAGGTCAGGGCCTGGCCTCCCCCTAGACAAGGGGCTGGCCTCCCTCTAGACAAGGGCCTTACTTCGGACTTGTGCCGCTTTGGAGCCAACCCCAGGGTATACGTGAGAACGCTCCTCCCGAAGCAGGAACGAAGGGACGTGCGCCGCATTCCCGTACCCCTCCGCTCCCATAACGCCCGCGGCAGGCGCTCCCGAAGCAGGAACGAAGGGACGTGCGCCGCATTCCCGTACCCCTCCGCTCCCATAACGCCCGCGGCAGGCGCGGGCGCGCCAAAAAATCTTTAAAAGATTGGGGGGCTTTTAGCCCCCCAACCCCCCCTTACTATACTCCCTCCTTCCTGCCGGCCCCGGCCCTTACCAGGCCGGCCCGCTCCCGCCGGGAGCGAAGCCGCCTATCCCCGGTCCTCCCCGAAGCCCTGCTCCCCCTAGGGCAGGAAGACACGGACAAGCCGAAAACCGCTGCTGTAGTACCGATACGACGGCCCATAGTAGCGCCGGTAGGCTGAACGCAGGCGCTGGGCGCTGCTGCTCCAGCTACCGCCGCGCAGGACCCGGCCCGACCCCGAAGCGGGGCCAGCAGGATCAGTCTGGGACCCGCCGCTATAGCTCCCATACCAGTCCCAGCACCACTCCCACACGTTCCCGCTCATGTCGTACAACCCAAGGCTATTAGGCTGCTTCGTCCCTACCGCATGGGTCCTATTTCCGCTGTTCCCGCTATACCACGCCGCTGCGTCCACGCTGTTGCTCCCGCTGTACTCATAGGTCAACCCTCCCTGGTTCCCTTCCTTCGCCGCATATTCCCACTCCGCCTCAGTGGGCAGCCGGTACCCGTTGGCCCGGAAATCGCATAGGATGCTGGCCCCGCTCCCCCGGTATGCAGGGGTCAACCCCTCTCTCACACTCCGCTTGTTGCAATACTCTATCGCCTCATACCAGCTCACGTTCTCCACCGGTAAATCATCCCCCTTAAAATTGGCCGGATTGTTCCCCATCACCTCCTGCCATTCCCTCTGGGTTACTTCATACTTCCCCATGTAAAACCCGCTCACCGTTACCGTATGTACCGGCTTCTCATCACTATCCCCGCTGACGCTCCCCATAAGAAAGGGTCCCCCAGGCACCGCGCTGAACCTTGCCCCTATGTCCGCTGGGCTGACCCCGCTTTTCGGCTTCTGGGATCCTGCCTGGGCCACCTGTCCGCCCTGGGTAGTCATGCCCCCGGCAAAGGAACTGGCAAGCTGGGTTACGCCGTTGTATATGTCCCGTGAACCGGAACCCATAAACCCATTGGCGCTGTGGCTGAACCGGCCCGTGGATACGTCGAGGTTCCGTAAGGTTACCGCGTAGTCCTCGTCCAGCGCGTCCAGGGAACCGGTAACGATGTAGCTGATGTTCTGTAACTGCAGTTTCCGTATGTTTTCCGCGCTGGAAATGCTGCTCACCTGAATCTGCTGGTTCGCCAGGAGCTGGTCTATATCGGTCCGAGTGATGACCTGGTATTTCCCCGCGGCCACCATCTGGGATTCCACCAGATTGCGGACCGTTACCGCGTCCCGGTTTACCTTGGGAGTATCCATATTCACGTTAAACTCCACCACCGCAAGCCGGGGCAGGTTCTGTTCCTGGGCAAACCCCCTGCTGTAGAGGGTCAAAAGCAAAACCCCAAGCCCTGCAATCCGATTATTCATAGCAATGTCCTCCTCTTTCCCATGAGCCTCCTTCGATGCGCTCCAGTGCGATTCCATTGAACTCAAGTTTGATTGATTCCGGCTGCCCGGTTCAGGAGCCGTTTCCCCCTCAGCCGCCGTGTTTTTTGGTATGCTTCACTATAGGCCGTAACCCAGGGACTGTCAAGATTTTGCCCCCCCCAGGGGGCCCCCCAGGGGGTTTACTGCCCGTGTATGGCCGCCCGCCAGCGGGCTTAAAGCCCCTGTATGGCTGCGGCAGCAAGAAAGCGGGCCGTCCCTTGCCCCCTGCCCTTGCATCTTTGCAGCCAACCCCAGGGTATACGTGAGAACGCTCCTCCCGAAGCAGGAACGAAGGGACGTGCGCCGATCTCACGAACCCTGCCGCACCCCACAATGCCCACGGCAGGTGTGCCCACGGCAGGTGAGGGAGGCTCCTCTTGATTCCATGGCATAGGCGGTTTCTACAGCCAGGGTTATCATCCGCTCAGTTACCAAGGGGATAAGCAGCGTGAGGGTGGGGATCCCTTTTTTCCCTGACCGGGCCCGGTAGGCGGTCTCCGCTTCTTCCCAGACCTCAAAGAACCGGGGGAGGAAATTGAGCATCAACGAGATGCCCAGGCTCACCGGACTGTTCCGTGATACGGTGCGGATCGGTTGGCCGGTAATTTTTGCAGTGAGCCCGTACCAGCAGGTCCGGATCCGGGTTTCGGCGCTGCCCAAAGAATCCTTCAATTCCGTCATGGTGGTAACTGAAAACAGCAAGGCCCCCGCGGAAAAGGAAATCATAATCCCCCCGCCAAAACGGAGGCCCGCCCAAAAACCAGGGAGATTTATTTCAGGAAGCCAGGAATGGGGGAGGTTAAACCGCAGGGAACGGAGGATAATAACCAGGCCTATCATAAGCCCCAGGGGTTTGATCCCCCGGAACAAGTCCCAGAGGAGGATCTTCCCGGAGCGAGCCCCGGCGAGGAGGATAGCCGCAGAGAGCAGGAACCCAAGCCCAGAGAAAAAAGCCCCCAGGGAGATGCCGAGAAGCCCCAGCAGCTTGAGCCCGGCAGGTAAGCGGTGCAGGAAGGTAGCCCCCGGTCTATAGGTATAGGGACTTACTCCGTAAGCCATATACAGTCCCGCACCTGGGTATAGGTTCTTCGAGGGTCTCGTACCCCATATACCGGATCCAGGCGATCCAGGATCCCTTCAGGGGTTCCTGCTTCCCGGATCATCCCTTTATGCAGGATCACCAGCCGGTCTGCCAAGGCCAGGACCTTTTCCAATTCATGGGTGAGGATGATCAGGGTTTTCCCCGCGGTTTTTAAGCGCCGGAGGCTTTCCAGGACCTGCACAACCCCCGGCCAATCCAGGTTGGCAAACGGTTCATCCATGATAACCGCCTCGCCGCCCATGGCGAGGATTCCCGCTACTGCCAGGCGCCGTTTCTCCCCTCCTGAAAGCCGGCGGGGGGGGAAATCCTTTTTCTCGAAAAGGCCGACAGCCCGCAAGGCCCCATGCGCCTGGGCTTTGATTACCTCTTTGGGGTAGCCCAGGTTTTTAGGGCCAAACGCGACGTCCTCTTCCAGGGTCTCTCCGATTATCTGCGCGTCTGCGTCCTGAAAGACCATGCCCACCTCCCGCCGCAGGGCGTCCATGTTTTTATGCAAAGGAAGCCCCCGGAACCGGATCTCCCCTTGGGTGGGTTCCACCAGTCCCAGAAGCATACGCATCAGCAGGGTTTTACCAGAGCCGTTGGACCCGGTAATGAGCAGACATTCCCCTTCAAAAATACTCAGGCTCAGTTCTGTTATCCCGGGGTTCCCATTAGGAAAAACTTTGGAGAGCGTATGAATGGAAAAAAGTTCCTTACCCATCCAGATGATCCGCCACGGGCAGGCGTAATCGTGAAGCGATAAGTACGGCGGCTATTCCCTTGATCCCATCCCCGATGATGAAGGGCAGAAACCCCTTAGCCAGCGCCCCGGGCCAGGTGTCATCAATGACCAGTTTGAGCTGTATCACCCCCGGTATATACTGCAGTAAAAGACCCGCCCCCGCGGCCAGGATTATCCGCCATAAGGGGCAGGGGCGATCCGCGCGGGGAGTCCCCGCGATGAACCCTGCCGCAGCGGCCATGAGGAGATAGCCAAAGAGAAAGCCGCCGGTGGGGCCTAAGAAATGGAAGAATCCGCCGCTGGCTCCTGCAAATACCGGTACCCCAATAGCGCCGGCGAGCAGGTAGAGTCCTACGCCGGTAACGCCCCCCAGGGGGCCTAAGACCAGGCCGGTGAGGAGGGCAAAGAGGTTCTGGAGCACGATAGGTACTGGCGATACGGGGAGGGGAATCGAAATAAAGGTTCCCGCCGCGGTTAAGGCCCCGAACAGGGCGCTCAAGGTAACCTTGACTATGGTCCTGCGCCGGGCGGCATTCCCTGGTTCCAGGGCGTAATCGTTTTGTGATTTGTTAGCCATGTAAGGAAAATTACCGGGAGTTTAAGAAAATGTCAACTGAACAGGAGCAATCCGAGCCAGGCGCAGCGCTCGGATGTTTGCGGGGTTTTGCCTTTATTAACGCGGCAGGGACGGTTGAAATAAGCCCTCCCCGCCTGGGGGATGAAAAAAGGGATGCCCGGCAGGTCCCATGATTGACGGCGTACCCCTTCCATGCGTACACTAAAGAAGTGGTTTTAAAATCTTATCACTAAAACCGCTTCAAAATTAAGAAAAAGCTGGTGTTTATCTTTAACCTGCATATCAAGTATTCCTTAAAGATCCGCTATTATGCCCCTTCGTAAGCCCTATAAGGGTCAGCCTGGCGCTTAGGCAACCAGTTTTTTCAAGCAGCGCCCGGGCCCAAGAGCGGCAGCCGGGGAGGAGGATTGGTATGGATTCATACATGAGCAAAACCATTATCGCATGGCTCACGTATAAAAAAGACTATTATGGTGATACGAATAAAATCTGTTATATTTATCCCCAGTATCTTAAACAGCCCGGCGGGGTCTATGAACCGCTTCAAGATAAAGATGAACGGATCGATGTCCGTATTACCCAAGACGGGGTATTAGCGGAACAGGTAGTGGAAGAACATGGGCATCTGGTAAACGTTAAATTTAATTTGGAGCCTGCCCGGAGGTATGAAGATGACCGTTACCTGTCAATCCGGTACAATCCGGCCTTTATGGATTCAGAGATAGAAATAAGCCGGTTTAAAGAAAAAGGGCTTATGCAAATCCTGGAGACCTCAAAAGAGTTCATAGCCATTTCAAAAGACCGGTTTATCGTATCGGATATACAGCTCTATACCAATGAAGTACTCATCGGAACTGGAGGCGCCTATTATGGCCCCTTTGATGCGGAATACGAAGCTCAAGAACAAAAGATCCTGCTCTTTGGCAAGAAAGAATCCCGCTATAGCATCCAATCCTATGAGGCGCCTATGGTTACGCCGCTCATCAGTATGCACATTATGGATGAAGAGGGGATGGCCTCCCTTGGGTTTATCCCCCGGGATTCCTTGGCGCTCATCCCGGTCCTTACCCATATAGACTGGATAAGCGACGATACCTTGCTAGACGGCTTGGCTGCATCCCTCAAGGTGGCTTCTACTACAGCATACGGGTATACCAAGACCCAGATCCGGCAGATAAAGAACGTTATCGCTGAATCTGCAAGCCTCTACCACAATATAGAACTCACCCAAGACCGGCTTGAACGGCTTACGGGTATGCTGGACCGGGTTCTCCGGGAGGAAGAAATAAAACGAATACTCCTTGCGGGTATTTTTGATGATAAAGAGGCCTTCGAGCAGTTACTTATCGCGTTTTATGAAGAATACAGTGACATAATCGAAGAAAAAAGCCGGGACTTTATCCAGATCCGGGAACGGAAAGCGCAGTTACAGGCAGAAGTGGAGATCCAAGAGAAGCGGCTTACGGAATTGAAGAGTGATGAGAGCGTGCTTACCAAAGAAGCCCAGGCCCGGCACCATGAGATCATGCAGCACTTAGAGAATGAAGAAAAGACCCTCCGAACAGCCCTGGAACAACTACAGGCTGAACACCAGTACCTCAAGCAGTATGTAGGAGTAGGCCGGGATATTTCAGAACTCACCCAACAGAAAGGGATCCTGGATGCGGAGATTACCCGTATCCAAGCTGAATACGATCAGTATAAAAGTGAACAAACCCGTCTTGAAACCCAGCTCAACCACACCTTGGCCCACTTCAAGGATCAGGTCCATCTTATTGCCCGGGTAATTGACAGTAAACTGCTCGCCCAGGTGCTGCAAGCAGTGGGAGAGGAAAAACCCGAAGCTGAAGCCCTGGTCCCCTTTGAGAAGCGCTTGTTGTTTAAGCCCCGGTCTAAGGCGGATCTATCAGGGGAAGGGATCATTCGGCGCATTTATGAATACCTCCAGGGAGCGAACCGGGATCTCAGCATCAATGATACGGCCAATTACCTTATCTGTATCATCCAGGGCTTTATTACCACCTTTGCCGGGGAACCGGGGACCGGTAAAACTTCGCTCTGTACCATCCTGGCGAAATCCTTGGGGCTTGCCCGTTCTGACGCGCACAGCCGCTTTGTGGATATATCCGTGGAGCGAGGCTGGACCAGCCACAAGGACTTCATTGGCTATTACAATCCCCTGACCAAGATGATGGAAAAAAGCAATAACCGGGTCTTTGACGCCCTGGAACGGCTGCATTATGAACATGAGCACGGTGCAGACGCGCCCTTCTTTATCCTCCTTGATGAGGCGAACCTCAGTCCGTTGGAGCATTACTGGGCAGCCTTCCTGCGGCTCTGCGACGAGGATTCCGCGTATAGCCGTTCCCTGAGCCTGGGGGGAAAGCACCATTGGAGCATACCCAGGCACTTGCGCTTTCTGGCTACGGTGAATTTCGATCATACTACGGAAGAGCTGTCTCCCCGGTTTCTGGATCGGACCTGGATTATCACCTTGGATCCGAATACTATGGGAGGTGAAATAGCCCATCTGGAGATCCCGAACAAGGAAACCATGGTTCCCTTCTCTGCCCTCAGCGGCGCATTCCTCCCCCGCGGGGACGCAGGTATTGGGGACGAAGGGATCAGCAGCAAATGGACCAAGATCCAGAGTATTTTCAAGCTGCATAAACTGCCCATCATGCCGCGGAACCTGAAAATGGTCCATACCTATTGCGCTATTGCGTGCAAGTATATGGATACCCAGACCTCGGAAAACCGGTTTGCCCCTTTGGATTATGCGGTATCCCAAAAGATCCTGCCCATCATAAACGGTACGGGGGAACGGTATCATAATCTGTTGAAAGGGCTGAAAGAAGAATGTAAGAGTATGCCCTTGTGCCACCAGCATATTACCCGGATCCTTAAGGCTGCAGATGAGAATATGGGATTTTATCAGTTCTTTGCCAAGTAACGGAGGCGTACCATGGAATGTCGGCTTCGGTTACGGCTGCAGCATAGAGAAAATAGCGCGCGAAAACCAGGAGGGATGCAAGATACCGGCAGCATAGACGCTTCCGGGGACATCCCCCTGTATCCGGCGTCCCCAAGCCCCCATCGGGAGGTAGCAGACACGGTAAGCCTGGTTGCGGAAGGGTTCTACACCTGCACCGTGATCTTCACTGAGGCGGATCGCCCCATAAGAGGGATGGAGCTCTTTCTTAACGAAGAATCCATCGGCTATGGCGGGCCTTTGCAGTATCTATCCCGGAGGGAACAGATGGGGGATATCTTTTTTAGGAAGGAGTTCCTGAACGAGGGCATGATCGGCGATTGGGAAGACCGCAAAGAAGGGCGGCCTTTCCTGCTCCACTACGATCTGGTCCAGCTGGCCCTCAAGGTGCAGGATGATGAGCGCTTCCGCGTATACACCAGCGATTATGTGCTCTGTTTAAGCAGACACGGGGCTAACACGGAAAACATTGAAGATATTATCACCTATTTAGCGGAATTTAACGATGATACCATCAGTACCTGGATGTTTTCCCCTGCCTCCGGCCTCGATAGGGAGCGCTTTTTCTCAGAAGGCATGGAACAAGCCCGGCAGCGTAAGGCTTCCTATAAATCCTTAAGCGCCTATATTCAACTGCTGAGATCCATACACGCCTGTTATACGGAGAACTACCCTGCCTTTAAAAGCGGGGCGAAACACCGGATTGTCAAGCATGATTCCCTGCAATCCTATGACCAGGTCAAAAGCATCAGCCGCCGGAGCCTGCAATGGTTGTATCAGAACCCTGGGGAACTGGCGGCCACCGAAATCCCCACCGCCATACAGATCCAGGGCAGGCATTATCTGCCCTATCGGATGCGCATTGAAAAAACAACCAAGAGCTTCGATATCTATGAGAACCGGGTCGTGGTGGGGTTTCTCTTATTGGTCTGCAACAACGTCAAAGGAGTGGAAGAAAAAGTACGGATCCAGCTAGCAGAGGAATACCAGGTCCTCCATAAGCTGCAATGGCTTGAGCGGGAAGTATTCCGCGCGCCGATTATCAGGATTAAACAGCTCCAGGCTGACCGGAACCAGGTCCTCCTCAACACCCTGCATGAGCTGCTTTTAAACTTAGCCGGACAATACGCCAAGTATCGGGATATCCTGCCTTGTGCAGATACACCCTTCCTGGGGATCCCTAAAAAGACCAAGGTTTTCCAGGAAGTCCAGCCTTACCGGCGGGTATTTGAACAGATCCTCCAGTGGTATCATTTTGGGGAATTCACCCCGGTTAAAGAAACCTTGATAGGAAACGCCAAGACCCTGGACAAGCTCTTTGAGTATTACTGTTTATGCAGGCTTCTGACGCTGCTTAAAGAGGCCGGGTTTACCGGAACCGGGGAGGTTTCCCGTTCCTTTACCTATCATGCGCAGGAACAGGGTAAGGGGGAACTGGCCAATACCTACCTGCTACGGCGAGGGGACCTGCTGCTTACCCTCTACTATCAGCCGGTTATCAGCGCGGATCGCTTTGAGAATGATATAAGCCTCTACCGGACCACCACCACAGACGGCTTTTATACCCCGGATTTTATGGTGAAACTCCAGATCCAGAGGACCTCCCGTTCCTGCTATCTGATTTTTGACGCCAAGTATTCTTCCCGCTGGACCATCAAACAGTATTATATGGATCGAGAGATTATCAAATACGGGTGTCAGATCGCTGACCGGGAAGCGGGGCAGCCGGTCAAGATGGTATGGCTGCTGCAGGGCCGCATAGATGATGCCGCGCCTATCGAGCGGTACCATAGCTCCCCCTTAGCCCAGCAGTATAAGCCTGCTATATCGTATGGGATTATCAAGATGAATACCAAGACCGATACCTTGGAACCTTTGTGGAAAGAGCTATACCCCTTCATTCACGAGCTGGAACACCACGGCAGGGAGGGTTCTGCCTAATGCAAGGGACTTACCTGAATTAACGGGGATTTTCAGAACAAAGCCCCATGAATTCGTGAAAATTCGCGTCATTCGCGGACCCATGCTTCACGTATCTTGATAGCCTACCTAGCTTGCATTAAGGAACATGGCTTGGACAAAACAAAGGATATGGTTATGCCCGTGATACATGCTTTTTTCATAATACCAAATGCGTTAATACTCATTACTTATGCGCCTGTTATATAAAAAATGGCGCATATAATCGTAATATATGCGTCAAGAAAAACGCCAAACACGCATTTTTCAATAGAATATGCGTCAATAGCGGAAAGATAGGCGCATATATTGGCTTAAACCGCGTCAATCTTACACGGAAATGCGCAAAGATAAGGCTCATCCCATAAACTGGATTCCGGCTCACCCGGGAAAAGACTATCGGTTCTCATGGCGATCTGGCAGACGAACGATGGGTCCCTGCAAACCGCTTACGTGCGCCCTGGGGATTCTCTGGTTTAGCGCAAGAGGGCTATAGGGTCCCGCCAAAACAGAGCGCGTCCATTCTTTTATCCCAGCGTTCTGTAGGCACTTCCGGGACAATCTGGGCTTCCATACATATACCCAAGGTGGAATAGGATAAACCCTGTTTGTCCAAGGATTCAAAAAAACGGTCGTAGAACCCTCTGCCGTGCCCCATCCGGTCCCCTGCTTTGGTAAAGGCCACTCCCGGTACAATAATCAAGGCTGGAAAGTCCTGGGGTTTCAATAGATCCTCAGGTTTATCCGTTTGAGGCTCCCGAATGGCAAAGGCCCCATAATGCCAAGGACCGGACAGGGCATACAAACGAAAAAAGTGCAGATCCTCACCGGCAACCTTGGGGACAAAAATCTTTTTTTTATCCAAGAATGCGGTCTCCAGAAGCGGTTCCGTATCAATTTCAAGGTTCATCGAAAGATAAAACAAGATGGTTTCGTATTGCGACCAGAGGGGCAGGCTTCGTATGCGGGAAGCAGCCTGTAGGCCTTCTTCATGAAACCTTTCCGGGGGAAGGGATGCAAGACGCTGTTTCATCTCTTTCCGTAAAGCGGCTTTGGTAACCATGGTATAACCTCTTAATTATAAGAAAACGTGAACGGGTCCCTCCATGCCGCGCTTTTGAGATGCCGGGGAAGCGCTTTCTTCTATAAAAATCTCTTCCCAAGTTCTCAAAACCCGCTAGGGGTACCACAGCCCGCTCAGTATAAGGACTATACCCTGGCGTCATTTTTATTGCAATAGGCCAGGCGGAAACTTCGGGTAAGCAGGATGGTTTATCCGAACCACTGTTCCAGCCATGCCGCCAATCCATCCTCGGTATTGGGACCGAATTGAAAATCCGCAGCCCTCAGGACCAGTTCCTTGGCATTCGCCGGAGCCGCAGCATAGGTTGCCGCCTCAAACAAGGGAAGATCGTTCTCCTCATCCCCAAAAGCGATAACCGGGGCGTCTTGAAGACCCTGGTATGCCAGGGCGCAGCGGAGGCCCCTGCCTTTGGAAACGGCTGCATCCATAATCTCCAGAAAGGTTCGCAAGGTTCGTGCGATATAGATGCCTTGGCCAAAACGTTCCACTAATTGAGCGCGGATATCCTCATGGAACCAAGGCTCTGAAATGAACATGCCTTTAACGCAGCCCGTAAGGCCAGGCTGGGCCAGGGCTTGTTTCAGGTCTCCAATCACCGCTTGTATGCCGGTATGGATACGGTACATCTCGGTTTCTTGCGTTTGCCGTTCCGCCATGAGTATGCCCCGGGGGTGTTCCGGGGTCCCTGGAAAATACACCTGGTAATAAAGTCCCCTGCTCCGGGACAGATCCACGCAGTAATCAACTGCCTCAAGGCTCAGGAGCGCGGCCTGCACCATGGTTTCGGAGGGCATATCCACCACTTCAGCGCCGTTAAAATACACCATGGGCCCCTCTGCGCCAATGGCCACGCGGTACGGTTCTGCAGCGTCTATAGAACGGCCAGTACAAATGATCACCTGGATTCCCCGGTGAAGACAGGTTTTAAGGGAGCGAATCGTACGGCCGCTCAAAGAACCATTGCGTCCGAGACAAGTGCCGTCCAAATCCAGGGCAAAGGCTTTGATTTTTGCCGGATCAATCCCCAGGGGATTATGGCTGTTTTGCATGAAACCAGTATAGATCATACCGGCCTTGTTCCGATAGACCGGGAAGCATGAAGGAAAAGGTGCTTTCTAAATACCGGAATTCTTCAGGGCTTGCGCTGTTCCACGACTTTCCGGTCTTGGCTTATCTGCTTGAGGCGCCATGGTGGACGAAATGCCTCATTTCAAAAAGTAACCGAAGGGCTGGATGCCTCAAAATAAGAAATCTAACCATAGCCATATTACTCACGGGCAACAGCAGCGAGGGTCTGTTGCCGCATGAGGACCTTTCGGCGGTTCTGCTCCATCAGCGCAGCAACCGCCCGGTGAACCTCCTGTTGGAGCAAAACCGGGTTGTAACTTTGATACCGCCTGCTCAGTTCCGCCGTG
>JAISOX010000096.1 GCA_031275325.1 Treponema sp. | reverse complement strand
CCCCAATAACAAACTAAAAACAAATCTATACGTCATCGCCGAACCTCTGTATAAAAAAGTATACTTTTACATGACCCATAAGCGGGTTGCATAAGCTGTTTTTTTGAAAGCATATAACCTTACTGTAATAGCGAAAGGGGGGACCGGTCAAGCGCGTAAAAACCGTACTGAGGATAAACCCATAGATTTGTTCATTTTTTCCAGGGGGTCCTTATCATGCGCTTGATGCACGTTACGGGCTAACCTGCCAGTTTCGGCAATACCCCTTGGATGAGCATATACGCCATGGTTCCACCGCAGATACTGAAGAGGGAATTCCGCTTCCACAGATGGATGAGCGCGGTAAAGACCGCGGCAATAAACCCGGAGAGTCCCTGCGGAAGATCCGCGGTAAAAGGGGCGCTTATGGCGTTACAGGCCAGTACCGTCATAGCTACCGGAGGAACGAGGCGTTCCACAAATTCCAGCAAGGGCCCAAACCGTTCCCCTGGCGCGGGGGGAACATCCTGCTTTTCCCGGAAGAACAGGAACGGCAGAACCCGGCAGAAAAAAATAACCGCGCCCATGAGCGCCGTTAAGATCAGGGCGCTGGGTATACTGACCATCAGGGGGCCTCCCGCAAAGGACGCTTCTGCAGGGCTTGGACCAGGGCAAGGGAAAGTCCCATAGCGGACAGGAGCGAAAGCCGGGAGGGAAGCAGGAAAACAGCGAGCACCGCTACCAGGGCGGCAATCACGAAGATCCGTGCCTGCCGTACCCGGACTATCTGTTCGATCATAAGAACCACAAAGAGGGCGGTCAAGGCGAACCCGATTCCTTCCATAGTAAACGGCAGCAAGGAACCTGCTGCCGCGCCGATCACCGAACCCATAACCCAATACCCTTGATCCAACAGGGCTACCAAGAACATGAACCGCTGCCGGGCTTCCAGCGTATGGGCCCCAAGGCCGGAAGCGCCCCTGCCCGGCCCCTGGGGTTCAGGCAGGGAAGAGAGCAAGGCGAAGGTTTCATCGGTCAGGGCAAAGATGAGGTAATACTTGCATCTCCCAGCCGCCTTGAAGCGGTTGTACATGGAAAACCCATAGGCTATATGCCGGGCATTTACCACAAGCTGCACGAGAACCGCCTCTACCGGGGTGGTCCCTGCGGCAAAAAGTCCTACTGCCAGGTACTGACCAGCCCCGGCATACATGATAAGGCTCATCACCAGGGAGAGCCACCAGGGGTACCCGGCGTCCACCAAAAGGAGCCCAAAGGCAATCCCGATGGCTACATATCCGAGTAAAACCGGCACGGAATACCGAAGGGCCTGCATGAACAATGTAGAATGAAACCAGCGATTCATGAACTTATAAGTATACGGGCAAGGTCAGGGCTTGTCCATGTTCTCAAAAGCGCGGGTGAGTTTTTAGGATGTCCTGACGCTTCTATAAAGTACCGCCTCCAAAACCCGCCTGATTCGTGGAATGAACAAATTTTGCGTATACCCTCATGTTTAGTATTGCCGCAACGCCTGCTATTTAGTATTTTATAAAAAAGCCTCAGATACGATATGAGGCGATCATGTATTTCATACCATACCGGTTTATTCGTCGGCAGAAGAGAACCCTGTTTATAAGTAAAGGGAGGGTGAAGACCATCTGTTCAGCGAATCAATCGGTACATAAAAGAGGAGAAAAAAATGGCGAAACAGTTGTTGTTCAACGAAGATGCCCGCCGTAGGTTGCTCGCGGGGGTTGAGCAAATTTCCAAGGCCGTCAAGGTTACCCTCGGTCCCAAGGGGCGGAATGTTCTGTTAGACAAAAAATTCGGAGCCCCTACGGTTACTAAAGACGGTGTTTCTGTGGCAAAAGAAGTAGAACTGGAAGATCCCTATGAGAACATGGGAGCCCAACTGCTCAAAGAAGTAGCCACCAAAACCAATGATGTAGCAGGAGACGGTACTACCACTGCTACGGTGTTGGCCTATTCCCTGGTTAAAGAGGGGCTTAAATCTGTGGCTGCCGGAATGACCCCCATTGAGTTAAAACGGGGTATTGACAAAGCCGTAGAGATCGCCGTTGAAGAAATCAAAAAAAATGCCAAAGAAATCAAAGACAAAGAAGAAATTTCCCACGTTGCTTCAGTTTCAGCCAATAATGACAATGAAATCGGTAAGACCATCGCAGACGCCATGGACAAGGTCGGTAAAGATGGGGTTATCACCGTGGAAGAGTCCAAAACAATGGATACCACCATCGAATTTGTGGAAGGTATGCAGTTTGACCGAGGCTATATTTCCGCGTATTTCGTAACCGACCGGGACACCATGTCCAGCGTATACGAAGATGTGTATATCCTCATTCATGACAAGAAAATTTCTTCCATGAAGGATATGCTTCCTCTTCTTGAGAAGGTTGCCCAGAGCGGCAAGCCCCTGCTCATCATTGCCGTAGATGTGGATGGCGAAGCCCTTTCTACCTTAGTGCTGAATAGCCTGCGGGGTACTCTCCGGGCCTGTGCGGTTAAGGCTCCTGGGTTTGGAGATCGCCGCAAGGCTATGCTGGAAGACATTGCCATCCTCACCGGTGGAGAAGTCATTACCGAAGAACTGGGGATCAAACTGGAAAACACCGAACTTTCCCAGCTTGGTAAGGCCAAGACCGTCAAAGTTGACAAGGACAACACCACCGTCATCAACGGCGCGGGAAAACCCAAGGAAATCCAGGACCGGATCGCCCAGATCAAGGCGCAGATCGAAGATACCACTTCCGACTATGACCGGGAGAAACTGCAAGAACGGCTTGCGAAGCTGGCCGGAGGCGTGGCAGTAATCAACGTGGGAGCGGCCACTGAAGTAGAGCTGAAAGAGAAGAAACACCGGGTCGAAGACGCCCTTTCCGCCACCCGTGCCGCTATTGAAGAAGGAATCGTCAGCGGCGGCGAGATCGCCCTGATTCAGGCGGCTATTGCCTTGGACCACGCGGATACCGCAGGACTCACGGACGACGAAAAGGTGGGCTTCAAGATCGTTAAACGGGCCTTGGAAGAACCTATCCGGCAGATCGCAGAAAACGCGGGTCTTGACGGCGCGGTCATCGCAGACAAAGCTAAGACCGAAAAGAAGGGGATCGGCTTTGATGCGGCTAAGATGGAATGGGTGGATATGGTGAATGCTGGTATCATCGATCCCGCAAAAGTAACCCGTTCTGCCCTCCAGAACGCGGCTTCCATCGCGAGCCTCTTACTCACCACCGAATGCGCCATCACCGACATCCCTGAAAAGAAAGAAGCTGCTCCTATGCCGGGCGGCGGCGGAATGGGCGGTATGGGAGGAATGGACTACTAAATCTTTAAACCGCCACCCCCAGGAAGCCCTGGGGGTACGGTGGAGGGGTATAAGTAAGAACCCCTCCACCCTATTTCCAAACCTAAGCCTTAACGTTTATCCATAACTTTTTCCTTTTCTTTGATTATTTTGACATCCAGTTTATCAATAAGTTTATCAATGGCTGCGTTGAGTTCAAAATCGGTTTCTTTGAGGTGAACCGATACGCCCCAGCGAAAATTGACCCTTGCTTCTGCGGCAAAATCCTTATCTTTAGTAAGGGTAAACAGGAGATCAATGATCATATTTTCTGCATTATGTATGCGGCCCAGTTTACGATTCAGGTACTCCCGGGCATCATCCTTTAAGGTGAAATGAACGGCTTTGATGTCAATATTCATAATAACTCCTCTAAATTAAGAAAATATAGCAATTTGAGCTTATTTCAAAACTAACCGGTTTTTGAAGCAGGCTCCTGGAAAAAGCGGCCTGAAGCCCGTTTTTCCCTTACATCTAAGGTTGCACTTTCAAAACGTGAGGTTTTGAAAAAGGCTCTATTACAGCAAACAATACCCCCTCGAAACAGTAGACTTGTTCGACAACCAGTTAGTTGGCCTGAACTATACAGTCCGTTTCAATTCATGCCATTGCTCGCAACGAACCCTTGGTTCGACGGAACCTGAAGTTTCCAAACAACCCTCGTTCACCGGGTATATGACGACCCCAGATCCAGTTCGTTCCGATATTTTGCAACAGTTCGTCTGGCTAGGGCAATTCCCCGTTTAGCCAGGAGTCCGGCTATTTCCTGATCTGAAAAATGCCGATCCTCCCCAGATATGAGTTCTCTGATTATGGCTTTGACTCCCTCCTTGGA
>JAISOX010000081.1 GCA_031275325.1 Treponema sp. | reverse complement strand
CCCCGCGCCGTACATCGGGGATGCTATCCCCTGCCGCCCGCAGACTGCCAAGCAGCCGCTTTATTATTCCCTCTCCCATTCCCCCACTTTATCATGTTTTTTAAAATGAGAATTGCTGGCCCTGCCTTGTACAAGCGGCAAAATACCGGTAAGGTGGTATACAAGGAGCCCAGGTATGAAAACAGACATTATCCTCGCGGGAGTCGGGGGACAGGGGGTACTTTCCATTGCCGCTATCATTGCCCAGGCTGCAGTTACCGAAACCTTATCAGTACGCCAATCCGAGGTGCATGGTATGGCCCAGCGGGGGGGGGCGGTGTTGGCGCACCTTCGCATCGCTGAGAAGCGGATCTTTTCAGACCTTGTACCCCAAGGCGAAGCAGACCTCATCATTGCCATGGAACCTTTGGAAAGCCTCCGCTACGCTTCCTGGCTTTCCCCGGGGGGAGTTCTGGTAAGCGCTGCGGATCCCTGGATCAATATACCTGATTACCCTAAGATCGATCTCATTTACCAGGCTATAGCGGCTTTTCCCCAGTACCGTCTAGCCCCTGCAGCACGGCTGGCTAAAGAAGCAGGCTTGGCCAAGGCGGTGAATATGGTCATGGTAGGCGCTGCTTCTCCGTTTCTTCCGGTTTCAGCAGAAACCCTGGAACATACCATCGCGGCCTTGTTTGCCGCCAAGGAACCGGCCCTTAGAGAAGCCAATCTGCGGGCCTTTCGCCTGGGAAGAGGTGCAGACGCCCAAGGAGGCCCTCAATGACCTATCAGTATTGGAATAAGGAGATGGAAACCCTGGAGCGTTCCGCTTTGGAAGCCTATCAGCTTACCCAGTTCAAGGCCGTGGCAGCCCAGGCGCTGCGGACCCCCTTCTACCGGGAGCGGCTCTCCACCGCGGGTATCTACAGCGATGCTGACATCAAGGGCCTTGAAGATATAAAGCGGATTCCCTTTACCACAAAAGGGGATCTGCGTGCAGGCTTTCCCTACGGGTTTCTCAGCATCCCCAAAGAGGAGGTGGTTCGGCTCCATGCATCCAGCGGCACTACAGGAACGCCCACCACGATTTACTTTAGTCAAGGGGATATTCACCGCTGGACTGCTTTTGTGGCCCGTTCCATCTATGCTACAGGGTGTAACAAAACCGATGTATTCCAGAACATGATCACCTACGGGCTTTTTACCGGAGGCTTAGGCTTCCATTTTGGGGGTGAAGCGGTGGGGATGCTGGTGATCCCTTCAGGCTCAGGAAACACGACCCGGCAGTTTAAGCTGATGCAGGACTTCGGTACCACGGTGGTCCATGCCACCCCGAGCTTTCTGCTCCATGTGCACGCTAAGATGCAGGAAGAGGGGGTGCGCCGGGAACAGCTTAAGCTCATCCGGGCCTTTGCCGGGGCCGAGCCTTATTCAGAGGATACGAGGAGGCGTATTGAGGAACTCCTCGCTATTGATGTGTACAATTCCTACGGTCTTTCGGAGATGAACGGCCCAGGAGTTGCCTTTGAATGCCAGGCCAAGAACGGTCTGCACCTCTGGGAAGACGGTTACTTGGGGGAAATCGTAAACCCCGAGACCCTGGAGCCGGTCCCCGATGGGGAAACCGGGGAATTGGTCCTTACCTGTCTGTGCCGGGAAGCTACGCCTATTCTGCGTTACCGGACCCGGGATCTGAGCGGCTTTTATACAGAGCCTTGTCCTTGCGGCAGAACCCACCGCAGGCTCCGCCGTATCACCGGCCGTACCGATGATATGCTCATCATTAACGGCGTAAACCTCTTCCCCAGCCAGATCGAAGAGGTGATTATGGCTATAAAGGAAGTAGGAACCAACTATCTCATCTTAGTAGAGAAAGAAGGGGTATTGGACCGGCTCACAGTCAAGATCGAAGTAAGCCCCGAGGTTTTCATGGACGATACCCGGCCCCTGAATGCCCTCAAGGAACGGATCCGTAAAACCCTCCAGGCATCCATCACCATCAATCCTCGGGTGGAGCTTCATCAGCAAGGGAGCCTACCGGTATCTGAAGGCAAAGCAAAGCGGGTACTGGATCAACGTCCCCAAGGGTAAAGCCGGGAATGAGCCTTGCTTTTTAGGACCTCCGAGAAAGCTTGTGGAGGGGTTAGCCCCTCCACCACCCTGGAAGGTTTCATGCTAGGCTTTACCTGCAGAACCCAGCACGTTGATGTTTTTATGGGAATAGAGCTTTTTCAATTCATCCCGGGCAGGTCCTAGGTATTTGCGGGGATCAAACTCATCAGGTTTTTCCGCAAAAACCTTACGGATCAAGGCGGTCATGGCCAGCCGTCCGTCAGAATCAATATTGATCTTACAAACCGCACTTTTAGCAGCCCGCCGAAGCTGTTCTTCAGGAATACCGACGGAATCGCTCAGTTTGCCCCCATATTTTTCGATCAACTGCACATACTCAATAGGTACTGAGGAAGAACCGTGGAGTACAATGGGAAACCCGGGGATCTGCTTTTCAATAGCTTCCAAGATGTCGAACCGCAACGGAGGGGGAATGAGGATCCCATTGGCATCCCTGGTGCATTGTTCTGGTTTGAATTTAGCCCGGCCATGGCTGGTACCAATGGAAATGGCCAGCGAATCCACACCGGTGCCGTTGAGGAATTGCTGTACCTCTTCAGGCTGGGTGTAATGGCTATGCTCTGCCGAGACTTCATCCTCCACCCCTGCCAGAACCCCCAGCTCTCCTTCTACGGACACATAATCCTTTCGGGAATGGGCAAATTCGCAGACCTTCTTGGTCAGGGCCACATTCTCGGCAAAAGAAAGATGGGAACCGTCGATCATGACCGAGGAAAAACCGGTTTCAATACAGTCCTTGCAAAGTTCGAAGCTGTCTCCATGATCCAGGTGCAGTACGATGGGAATGTCGTAACCCAGTTCATGGGCATATTCCACTGCTCCCTTGGCCATGTTCTTCAGCAGGTTCTGATTGGCGTATTTCCGGGCCCCTGCAGAAACCTGGAGAATCACCGGGGATTTTGTTTCCACACAGGCCTGGATAATGGCCTGTAATTGCTCCAAGTTGTTAAAATTATACGCCGGTACTGCATAGCCGCCCTTTACCGCCTGCTTGAATAAATCCACGGTATTGACCAGGCCCAATTCAGTATAACTTGTCATATAAACTCCTTAAAAATAACTAT
>JAISOX010000058.1 GCA_031275325.1 Treponema sp. | reverse complement strand
GGGCCGCCGCTTGTTCGGTATCTGCCCGCACATCCACCCAAAATTGTCAATCAATTGCTTGAATAATTCCCTGCCCATGCTTCCATGGTACCATGATTTTTTGATACTTTGAATTCCTGAGTATGGACGCCTCCGCGTCCCCTAAGCCACTGATCATGTAAGATTGGGAAGGCACGAAGTAAGTGGAACTGACCGGTAAGCCAGGAAACTTTGGTATACTTTCTTATTGACAAAGGCTTCGGAGTAAGGCTGGAGGACAGAATGTGCATTTTTCACCCTATTTTTATCTCTTCCTTATACTTTACATAATCAATGTTCTATTTTTCTCCTGTACTGCCTGGTCGTTTGGGAACTTCTGAAAACTCGGTAAGTTTTTAGAAGTTCCCGTTATGAATAAAACCCCCTGGAATCAAAAACCAGGACTGGCAAGTCAATCGAAGGTTCTTCGGTACATGGTTTGAATCAAGGGGTTTTTTATAGTTTATTCCATCGTAAGGAGGGAATATAAGATGCAAAGATTTTTGGTGAGGGCTGCAGCGTTTATGGTCGCGGCAGCATTGGCTCTGAGCGGATGCCCCGTGACGGAGAATGATGAAGACCCCCCCCAGAGGATTCGGAACCGGATGAAATTCAAGATCCGGTAGATTCCATTAGCCCCCCTAGTCCTCCGGAGACCCTAGATTTGGAAGCGGGAAGTAATTCCATTAGGGCGACCTGGACGCCTAGTCCCCAAGCAGAAGGGTATGAAGTGTATTACATTGGCGGTAATGCTCTTCCTGGAACTTCTCCTGTGCTGGTAGAGGGCGGCGATGCGGCAGAGGCGCGTATTCCTGATCTGGAGGATGATACCACCTATTATGTATGGGTTACTGCCTATAACGACGTAGGTATCAGTAAGAACAGCCTGGTGAAGAGCTGCACCACTTATACGGGTGAAAAGAGCCTCCGTACTTTTTCGATTGGGGACATCCCAGGGATCATCAACGAAGCAGACAAAACCATCCAGATCTTGGTACACTTTAGTACAAACCTGGCACAGGTTAGTACTATCATTACCCTCTCCCCCCAGGCAACGGTGAGTCCTGGCTCTGGAACTGCAGTAGACTTTTCCCAGGGTCCTGTGGAATTCACCGTAACTGCGCAAAACGGCACGACCCAGGTTTACACGGTTACCGTAACGAAGAAAGGCAAAGCGTCTCTTACACTGGCATGGCAGCCCAATGAAGGGTTTACCGACGCTGGTACAGGAGCCTTTACCACAGCAGACCTGGTCCTGGCTAAAGGCGGCCCTACAAGCACTGCGGACATCGACCTTCAGGGTTCCTTTACCGTTTATGAATGGTATGTGGACAATAGCTTGCAAGGCAGGGGAACCCCAGATGGGGCTGCGGATACGCCAGAAGTACACCTGGATGCCCAAGACTATTTGGTAGGATCCCATCGGCTG
This sequence comes from Treponema sp., assembly GCA_031275325.1. GTDB lineage: Bacteria > Spirochaetota > Spirochaetia > Treponematales > Breznakiellaceae > JAIRLU01. Next base: position 3,305 of record JAISOX010000058.1, on the reverse strand, counting down.
GACCTGATCGCCTATGACGCGGCAGGGATCCCCTATTCAAAGGGATTGAACTTTGAAGTGGAAAATTAAGGAGGAATAGGAAACCATGAACATCACCATTTCTGCTCTCAAATCCTTTGGTTCCAAAGGCAAATCACCTAGGATCAAGGCGCTGCTTGGCCTCATCTCTGGCTTGTTCCTTTGGGCAGGCTGTTTTACCGGATTGGAAGCCCCTGCGTCTGGAGAAGGAACCGGGCTAGTACGGGTCTCGGTCCGCGGGGATCAACGGACCCTGCTGCCGGAACTGCCGGAATTAACCAGATTGTACTATACCTTGGTCTTGAAGGCCGAGGGTCAGGAGGATGTTTCCGCATCCATCCCTCAGGGCGCGTCCAGCGCGGATGTGGAGCTTACCCCAGGAACCTGGACCGTAGCGGCCAAGGGCTTTGTATCCCAGGAAGACGCCCCAGATGAAACCAAGGCTCTGGTTGAGGGAAGCGCTTCCGTAGAGGCCGCCCCAGGAGTACCCGTATCCCTCTCGATCCCCTTGAGGTTAATTAAAACCCAGAAGGGAACCGGAACCCTGCACTATGCAGCCCATAATCTCCACGACCTGGATCTGGAGCTTGCGGATCTAGCCATTGTTCCTTTGAGCGATGTAGGCACGGAGACTGTGTCGATCCATCTTCTGGAAGCGGGCAAGGCTTCGGGGGATATAACCCTGAATGCCGGGTATTACCGCCTGTCTGTTTCCCTTTCCAGGTACAGCGCCGATGCGAGCGCCAGCATACGGGCAGGGAAGACCGAAGCGGTGCATATCTATGACGGCCTGACCACCCGGTGGGAGGATGACCTTACGCTCTATCCTTTCTACAACCTGCCTACCTTTGACAACGCTACGGATCTCCTGAGCGCTATTGATACGGAAGAAACAAGCGCTACTGCAGAAAATCCTTACTATGTTGCGTTGCGGGGGGCCTATACTGAACCAGAGCTCAATGACCTTTTTACAGGTATCCAGGGGAAAGGTACGTATATTACCTTGGACCTTTCAGACTGCGAGATTGAAACCATTACCGGCCCGTTGACCAATCCTCAGTATGTGGTATCTCTCATACTGCCCAAGACCCTGAAAACCCTCGGATCCCTTACCGCCTCTACCTCTAACCATGTATTCAAAGGGTGGACAACCCTCAAATCCGTGGCCTTTCCCCTGGATTCCGCCCTGGAGACCTTGGGCAAATACGCCTTTAATGCTTGCACTGCCCTGGTGTCTGCGGATCTGTCCGGGTGTGCCGCCTTGAAAAGTACTGACGCTACCTTCTATAACTGCAGCGCATTGCGGCAGGCGCTATTCCCTGAGTCGCTGGAAACCCTCGGACAATACACCTTGTATGGCTGTACGGCCATTCCATCGGTAAACCTGCCTGCTTCCCTTCAAACCATAGGGGTTTCCGCCTTCTTTCAGTGCGAGGCTCTTACATCGGTGAATATGCCCGTTTCTCTTAAAACTATAGGGAATACCGCTTTCAGCAAATGTCTGTCTCTTAGGTCGGTAACACTGCCTGCTTCCTTGAGAAGCCTAGGGGATAACGCCTTCGGTAGTAACACACAGGCCAATGCCTGCAAGAATCTGGATGTGGACTTCTCCCAGTGCCGTTCTTTAAACAGTATCGGGTCGAGCGCATTCAGATATTGCGCAATTACCTCGGTTGATTTGTCCGGATGTGTTCGCTTGGTAAGTATTGCTAAAACCGATGTTTTCGCGAGTTGTCAGAACCTTACTTCGGTAAAATTGCCTGAGTTCTTGGAGACTATTGGAGCAAATACCTTCCAGAACTGTTCCTCGCTGACCCAGTTAGCGGTATATGCAACGGAGCCGCCGGCATTAGGTTCAAACGCGCTTGCCCATACAAGCCCGGATATGCAGATTCAAGTACCCGGCGTTTCGGCGGCAGTCTACCAAGGGGCCGCGAATTGGAGCGAGTTTGCGGATACGATCATCCCCATAGGAGAATAAGACGCCGGGAGGTGTAGAACTGGCAGCAGCCTGGAATAGGCTTTCACGCTAGGCTGGAGTGAGCTTATATTCCAGCCTGGAATAGGCTTGCATTCTGCGGGTTCTGCACCCTTAGCGTATAGGGAGTTTGAGAACAAAGGAACCACATAATGGAAAAACTTTACAAGAAATCCAGCCCATATATTGCAGGATGGTGCGCCATCCTCCTATTCCTCTTGGGGGGCTGTCCCCAAACCGCGGATGCTCCAGAAAGTCAGCCCGGAGAAGAATCCTCTGATCCACAGGATCAGCCTGATGAAGAAACCGATCCTCCGGGGATCACCCAGTTTATCATTGCAGGGATTGCGGGTCTCATTGACGAGGATACCAAGACCATCACCCTCATCCTGCCGTGGGGAACCAGCCTGAATTCCCTTTCCCCAGAGATTACCCTGACAGAAGGAGCTGTTATAAGTCCTCCCTCTGGGGAAGCCCAGGACTTCACCGGGCCTGTGGAATACACCCTTACGTTGGAGGGGGTCCAGACCAGGTATCAGGTAATCGTAAGCACTGCGGATCCCAATACCAGCGATGCCCGGGCCATAACCAGCTTTATCATTAACGGTATCCCCGGTACCATTGAGGAGGCTGCAAAAACCATTACCCTCATCTTGCCCTTTGGAACAGATCTCAAAGCCTTGAGGCCGGAGATTGGGGTTTCCGCTCAGGCGCAGGTGAGTCCCCTTTCCGGGGAAGCCCAGAACTTCACGAACGCTATCCTGATGCCTAAGAAGTATAGGGTAACTGCAGAAAACGGAATGCAGGTGGAGTATAAGGTAACCGTGCAGACCGCTGCCCAAAACAGCTTCACCTTGGTACTGCAGCGGGAACTCAGCCTCAGCCCCAAGTCAGTGAGCCTTTCCAAGGCCAAAGCCGAATCCGTATCGGTGAGCGCCGCCAAAGACTATGACCGTTACCAATGGTATATAGACGGTAAGCCCGCAGGAACCGATAGCAGAACCATCACCCTCAAGGCAGCGGACTATTTCATCGGCGCCCATTACCTGAGCGACGCGGTGGATGCAACGGGTAATGGGGTTAGCCTCGAATACATCGACTTTGTAAAGGTACAAACTGGCCTTAACAAAGGGGATGGAGTAACCCATGCGACTGCCAGTACCCTGGTAAAAACCGCATCTGCGGTCCCTCGCTCAGGAGGAACCAAAGCTCAGGCCGCTACCTGTATCGAGTTCAGCCCTGCCCCAGGGCAATTTGTAGGCCGCGGGAACGGTTATTCCAACCCGGTAATTCCTAATCTTTCAAGCCT
>JAISOX010000019.1 GCA_031275325.1 Treponema sp. | reverse complement strand
CCCGAGCCGTGCGGGGCTAACCCCGAGCCGTGCGGGGCTAACCCCGAGCCGTGCGGGGCTAACCCCGAGCCGTGCGGGGCTAACCCCGAGCCGTGCGGGGCTAACCCCGGGCCATGCGGGGCTAACCCCAAGCCATGCGGGGCTAACCCCGAGCCGTGCGGGACTTGTCCCGAGCCACTGCGGGGCTGCCCCCGAGCCGTGCGGGACTTGTCCCGAGCCGTGCGGGACTTGTCCCGGGCCGTGCGGGACTTGTCCCGAGCCACTGCGGGGCTAACCCCGAGCCGTGCGGGACTTGTCCCGAGCCGTGCGGGACTTGTCCCGGGCCGTGCGGGACTTGTCCCGGGCCGTGCGGGACTTGTCCCGGGCCGTGCGGGACTTGTCCCGAGCCGTGCGGGACTTGTCCCGGGCCGTGCGGGACTTGTCCCGAGTCATGCGGGACTTGTCCCGAGCCGTGCGGGACTTGTCCCGAGCCGTGCGGGACTTGTCCCGCGCCGTGCGGGACTTGTCCCGAGCCACTGCGGGGCTAACCCCGGGCCATGCGGGGCTAACCCCAAGCCGTGCGGGGCTGACCCCAAGCCATGCGGGACTTGTCCCGAGCCGTGCGAGACTTGTCCCGAGCCGTGCGGGACTTGTCCCGAGCCGTGCGGGACTTGTCCCGAGCCATGCGGGACTTGTCCCGAGCCGTGCGGGACTTGTCCCGAGCCATGCGGGACTAACCCCAAGACAATAAAGGCTCGAAGCAAGGAACGCCCCGCGTTCTTACTGCCACGGCCCTATAGGGGCATTAAACCCCCTGGGGGGCCCTGGGGGGACTGGGGGGGCCCTGGGGGGCTAGTCCATGCCAAAATGTTCCAGGGTATTCCGGGCTTTCCGGGCAAGGCCGGTGTTTTTTTCGCCGGTCATCAAAGAACGGACTTCTGGGGCCAGGGAACGAAGCTCGTTTCGGAGGATCATATCCAAGGCATAGGATTTTTCTATGACCCCTCCTGAATTCAAGAACCGGCGCGCGAGATCTTCGACCTTCCCGGTTTTCGCCTCGCTGAGGGCCCCAAGAAAACCGTTGTACAAGCTGGTTTGATTGGTCTTTTTTGCATCATCCAATTCGGCGATTACCTTTTCCGTATATGCCCCTGGATCGTTGCGCAGGAGCATTGCTGCGGCGCCTATTCTGATCCGGCTGGGATGCTTTCGTTCAACAAAGAGCCCTTCCAGAATAGCCTGGGCTTCAGCGGTTCCTATGGCGCCTAAGGCTTTGACGGCCTCATCCCGCACTGAAGGCACCTCGTCCCGTTCCGCCCGGTATTGGAGATAGGGTATGGCCGCGGTTAATTTCCTGGTTCCTGCGGCGCTGGCCGCCCCTATACGGGTGCGATAATAAGAATCCCGGAAACTCTCAAGAATCGCATCATCCACGGATTTCCCTGAAAAAGGCCCCAATGCAGCCACCGCAGTGGAACGGACATTGGGGTCTGTAGAGGACAGGGCCTGGAGGATCGCGTCCAAACCAGAAGGGTCCCCGATTTTTGCCAGCCCGTCCAAGGCGGCCATACGCAAAGGCCCCCGTTCCTGGTTGTTTTCGGCGATTTCAATCAACAGGGAAAGCCCGGTTTGGGAACCAGTTTCTCCCAAAGCCAGGATAATATCCCGGCGGCTTGTATCCGGCGGATTCCGGTTGGTATAAAAATCCACCAGGTACGCTGCCGTATCGTCTTTGTCTTGCCCGCTCCCCCCTGAAGCCGCCCGGCCCAAGGCCCTGAAAGCGCTGCCCATGAACCCCGGTTCCTGGGCGTCCAGCAGTTTCTCCAAAGGTTTGAGGGCATCCAGGGCTTTAACCTTTCCCAGGTAATTAATAGCCGCGATGACCGTTTCATTGGCCTCATCCTCCCGTTCTTCTATGGCCTTGACAGCCCGCTGTTCAAGGCCTTTCTTGTCCCGGTCTGCGAAAAAAGACAATACCCCGGAGAGGATATTCTGATTCCGGGTGGTTTGGGTTACCGCAATAAGCGCGTCATCCAGGGTATGTTCACTTTTAGACTGCTGGGAGCTGGTCCGTTCACTTTTTAAGGTCTGGATTAAGGCCGCGATCTCCGTTTCCGTACCGTACCGAATCGTGTCAAGCCGCTGCTCATCCTCTGATTGGGCGGCCATTTCTGCGGCGAAGATCCTATCCCCGGCGGGAATAAAAATCCCGGAAAAGCAGTACCCAAAAAACAGCAATAAGCGCCAGAAAACCGTTGAAGGGGCGTATTTCACTGAGCATCTCCTTCATAACAGGATAAAAACACCTGTTTAAATGATAAAAACCGATCTTCCTCAATGGCTTTGCGGGCATTCCGTACCAGGTCATGCAAAAAATAGAGGTTATGGTAACTTGCCAGCATAGCGCAGAGGATCTCCTGGGTTTTGAAAAGGTGCCGTAGGTATGCCCTGCTGTAGGTCCGGCAGACTTTACAAGCACATGCTTCATCTATCGGCTTAAAGTCCAAGCGGTTTTCGCTTTTTTTGAGGACGATAGGCCCCTGCCGGGTAAAAACATGACCGATCCGGCCTGATCTGGTGGGAAGTACACAATCGAAGATGTCAATACCCTGTTCAATAGCCGCGAGGATGTAGTGGGGCGTGCCGATCCCCATAACATACCGGGGTTTTTCCTTGGGTAAGCGGGATGCGGTATAGGCCAGGTACTCAAGAAACGCCTCTTCAGGCTCCCCTACGGAGAGTCCTCCGATGGCGATCCCCGGGGTTTCCGAGGCGATTACCGCTTCTATGCTCTGTTCCCGGAGATCCTTAAAAAAATTACCCTGGACAATGGAAAAGAGCTTCCCCTGGTATCCTGCCCGGACCTGGGCATCCCAGGTTTGTTTTGCCTTATCAAGCCACAGGCTGGTAATACGCAGGCTTTCTCGTGCTTTTTTATAGGGAGTTGCCCAAGGAGTGCATACATCAAGCTGCATCTGTATGTCGCTGTTGAACAAGGCCTGGATTTCCACTGCCTTTTCAGGGCTCAAAACATGGGAGGATCCGTCAATATGAGAACGGAATTGGACCCCCTCATCCCGTATTTTTCTGAAAGGCGCCAGGGAAAAGACCTGATACCCTCCTGAGTCGGTTAAAATATTGCCCGGCCACTGCATAAAGGTATGGAGGCTGCCTGCCGCGGCGATCACCTCGGTTCCTGGTCTGAGGTAGAGATGGTAGGTGTTGGAAAGGATGATCTCGAAACCGATCTCCTCCAGGTCCTCTCTGGTGAGGGCCTTAACCGTTCCATTGGTCCCCACGGGCATGAATGCAGGGGTTGAAACCGGACCGTGAGGTAAGGCCATGGACCCGGTCCGGGCATGACAGGAGGGGTCCCTATGGTACAGGGTAAAAAATGGTTCCCGCATAGTTTTTTACTATACTGGATACGGGCATGATTGGAGAAGGCGGCCCAGGCCCGCCTTGGGAGGGTCTGCTCCAACGGACTTGTTTTTTTACCCCGGGCATAGTAGGTTTATAACGGTTCGATTAACAATGCTATGAGAAACAGAGATTGGAAACAGCGGTATACATGGGACGGTCCCTTCTGGTGTAGGAGTTACAAAGAAGGGGGGAGTCTTTTACCTTGTTTTTAGGATCTGTACGTATATAACCGCCGTAAGGGCGGTTTTTTTTTGCGAGGAGGTTTTCATGTGTAAAAAACGGCGTCTGGTTGAGCCGGGAGATTTTACGATTGAAGAGATGGACCGGCTCTTTGATCTGGCTAAACAGATTGAACAAGATCAGGAGTACCTGCGGGACTCCTGCCGGGGGAATATTTTGGCCACCCTTTTTTTTGAGCCCAGCACCCGAACCCGTCTTAGTTTTGAGTCGGCCATGCTGCGCTTAGGCGGAACCTGTCTGGGCTTTTCCGAACCCAATTCCAGTTCAGCGTCCAAAGGGGAGAGCTTGGCAGATACCATTAGGACCGTTTCCTGTTATGCCGACATCATCGTCATGCGGAACCCCAAAGAAGGGTCCGCTCTGCTGGCATCCCGCTATGCTACGGTGCCGGTGATCAATGCGGGAGACGGCGGCCACCACCATCCCACCCAGACCCTGACGGATCTGCTCACCATCAAACAGCTCCAGGGTTCCATTAAACAGCTTACCGTAGGATTCTGCGGGGATCTCAAGTTTGGCAGGACCGTTCATTCTTTGGCCAAGGCCCTGTCCCGCTATCCTGATATTACCATGATATTCATCTCTCCCCAGGAATTAGAGGTCCCTAAATATATCACCGAAGGAATACTCAAAAAAGCCGGAGTACCCTATTTTGAAACCCACAGCCTTGAAAAGGTGATTGCGGATCTGAACGTATTGTATATGACCAGGGTACAACGGGAGCGTTTCTTTAATGAGGAAGATTATATCCGCCTCAAAGACAGCTATATCCTGAACCGGGAAAAAATGAAACACGCCCGGGATGACCTCATCATCCTCCATCCCCTGCCTCGGGTGAATGAAATCGCCCCGGAACTGGACGATGACCCCCGGGCGAGTTATTTCAAACAGGCGAAATACGGTATGTATGTCAGAATGGCCTTATTAGCATCCATGTTAGGCAGGTGTTAAAGCATACGGCCCCTTCAATTCCTTATATAGTATATGAACATCCATGGGATGCGTTTCAGCTTCCCCAGGAAGGGCCATAGGATTACCCTGGCGGGGCTGTTTTTTTTGCTGAGCGCCTGCGAAAACGGGCTGTTTGATCCTTCGTACCAGGTGGAATTTCCAGCGCTGCCCCCTGGGTGGCAGGAGATCCTGGGTACTCCCCATTGGCGGGTTACCTGGATAGGTCCTGAAGGAACCTGGGAAACCGCAGAAACCGATCAAGAACTGCTTCCGATTAGGGTCTTAACTGAATGGACTACTCCGGTGATCGCGTACCCCTATTGGCCTGAACGAGGCGTAGCTCCGGATATACTGCGCCCTGGGGGAGGGCTGTTTCCTTTTGACTGCGAAAAGGACCGGATTAGGCTCAGTTGGCGAGGGGGCGTTGAAGCCCTGGTGTATCGGGAATTGGCTGCCCATGCTGAAAAGGGAAGTTCCCGGCTGCCGCACTACTTTAACTGGCCCCGGTTTAGAGCCTTGCTGGAAGGGCCGGATCTGCCCGAGGAGGTGCAGCAGGATCTTTGGTCGGTAGATTGGAAGGGGATATGCCTGAAGACAGCTCAATCCGGGTTTAATCGACGCCGTATTGTGCCCCAGGTCCGGGAGGAACTGCCGTCGCCGGTACGCTATAACGGGCCTTGGATCAGCACATCCCCCTTCCAGAAACCGGTGTATCAGGAAGCGGGAACCCTCCTCCATTTCCTGGTTTCCGGGAGTGGGGATACCTACTTTTCACCGGAGGGGATGCTCCGCTGTACCCCGGAGGCATGGATGTGGATCCCTTTTCCTGAATAAATCCCCCCAGGGGGATTAACGCCCCTATAAGGCCGTGGCAGTAAGAGCGCGGGTGGTGCCAAGCCCCCCAGGGGGCTTAATGCCCCTATAAGGCCGTGGCAGTAAGAGCGCGGGTGGAGCCAAGCCCCCCAGGGGGATTAATGCCCCTGTAAGGCCGTGGCAGTAAGAACACGGGTCGCCCCTTGCTTCAAGCCTTTGTTGCTTTGGAGCCAAACCCAAGGATATAGGCGCGAAGGGACGTGCGCCGTATCTCCAAACTTATCCGCTCCCGTAACGCCCGCTGCAAGCGCGCCCGTCGCAGGCGCATCTTACCAACAGAAATGTATACCGTTCCACACAATCGCGCCGGGGCCTGCTCCACTACCCCTGGCAGAGAAAACCGCTGATTAGGTCAGTTACTTGACACGCAGGGAGGGTCTATGGGAAGATCAGGGCATGAAAATGGAAGATCTCCAGGAAACTGCCGGACTTGCTCATCTCACCATGTCTGAACAGGCCTTAGCCGCTGCGTTTCCTGCGTTTGAACAGATGCTTGGGTTTTTCGCCGCGATGCAGGCTGCGGATGAAGACCGGGAGGCCTTTCCCGCGCTCCCTTCCCAGCTTTTCGGCCCTTCCCGGATCGTTTCTCAAGACCATTTCCGGCAGGATAACCCTGAGGTTCCATCCCAGCAGGATCCTTCCCTTATCCCTCAGTTGCTCAATAATGCGGGAGACCGGGACGGCCGGTTTGTGCTGGTCCCCAACGTCTTGTAGGAGGAATTATGGCGTCTACTGCGCTGACATACCGGGCATATTGCACCCAATGGGAAGAACAGATCCGTGCATTTATAGAAATGAAAGAAATACCTGATAGGGCCTTTACCCTGATCCCTCCGGGAGATTCCCAGGGTAAAGGGCTTGCAGGGCTTCCCTTTGCAGTGAAGGACAATATCGCGGTCCAGGGCTTTTCTTTAAGCTGTGGTTCTAAACTCTTGAAAGACCTCCGCTCCCCCTATACGGCTACGGCGGTGCAGAAACTTGAAGCTGCAGGAGCCTGGGTCTTGGGGAAAACCAATCTGGATGAATTCGGCATGGGATCTTCTACAGACAACTCCGCCATTCAACAAACTAACAATCCCTGGGATACGAGCAGGGTGGCTGGAGGTTCTTCTGGAGGCTCGGCTGCTGCGGTGGCCGCGGGGATCGTTCCCTTTGCCCTTGGTTCTGATACAGGCGGTTCGGTACGGCAGCCCGCGTCCTTCTGTGGGGTAGTGGGATTGAAGCCAAGCTATGGCGCAGTTTCCCGGTATGGCCTGGTAGCCTATGCCTCAAGCCTGGAAAGCATCGGTATCCTGGCGGATACCGCGGCCCGGTGCCGTTCGGTTTTTGCCGCGATCCGGGGGAAAGATCCCCTGGATCAGACCTCTCAGGACGCGCCTGCCGGGGCAGCGCCTCTCTATGGCCAGAACCTTTCAGGCAGTCCCAAGGTGATTGGAGTGCTCTCTGCAGCGGCCATTGCCAAGGCCCTGGCCGCTGTTGCGGCAGGCATAGAGGGAAGCCCGGGAACCAAGGAAACCGCGGCCCAGGCAGCGTCACTGGAACGGGAAGTCCAGCAGGGCTTTGAATTGGCTAAAACCCGGCTTGCCGCATTGGGACACCGCCTGGTAGAGGTGGAAATTCCCAGCCTCAAATACGGAGTTCCTGCTTACTATACCATCGCCACTGCAGAAGCCAGCGCCAACCTCGCCCGGTTTGACGGGGTCCGTTATGGCAGACGGCCCCCGGAGGCGGAGAACCCGGAAGATCTTATCGACAAGGCCCGGGAAGCTGGTTTTGGCCCGGAGGTAAAACTCCGCATACTCCTGGGAACCTTTGTGCTGCGTTCAGGCTTTCAGGACCGTTACTACCTGCGGGCCCAGCGGATCCGGATGGGAATCCGCCGCAGCTTTGAGGAACTCCTGGGCAGCGCTGCATACGGCAGGTCCGAGACCCCCCGCTGCGACGCCATTCTCATGCCGGTGTTCCCCACCAGGGCCTTTGGCCGAGGGGATGCAGGAGAAACCCTGTCCCCTTTTGCCCAGAAAGCCGCGGACCTCTATACCTGCTGCGCCAACCTAGCGGGCCTTCCAGCCTTGGCCTTTCCCGTAAGCCTTGCAGGAGGTCTTCCCGTGGGGGTTCAGCTTTTAGGCAGGGCCTTTTCCGAAGCCGCGCTCCTGGATCTGGTTGAAGCCTATGAACAGGCCCATCCCTTCCCCCATCCTGCAGCGTATCAAGCCTTTTGGCCCTGACAAGGAGCATTCATGTACCAGTCATTCATTGGACTTGAAGTCCACATCCATCTCTTAACCAAAACCAAGGTCTTTTGCGGCTGCCGTTCTGCCTTTGGGGATGAGCCTAACACCAACGTATGCCCGGTCTGTATGGGCTATCCAGGGGTCCTTCCCTCCCTAAATATCGAGGCGATGCGTATGGGCTGCATGGTAGCCCGGGCCCTCAACTGCCGTATCCCGGAGCAAACCTGGTTCGAGCGGAAACAGTATTTTTATCCTGATATGCCCAAGAACTATCAGATTTCCCAGTTCGGCTCCCCTCTGGGACAAGAAGGCTACGTTGACCTGGAGGGAAAGGGCATCAAGAAGCGGGTGCGGATCAAGGAGTGCCATCTGGAGGAGGATGCGGGAAAGATGATCCACACCGGAACCGTATCCCTTTTGGACTATAACCGGGCAGGGGTATCCCTCCTGGAAATTGTTACTGAGCCGGACATGGAAACCGGAGAGGAAGCGGAGCTTTTCATCCAGCAGCTCCGCCGTACAGTCCGGTATCTGGGGGTTTGCGACGGCAATATGGAGGAAGGTTCCCTGAGGGCGGATGCCAATGTATCAATAAACCTGCCCGGCAAGGGCCTGGGCCGGAAGGTGGAGATCAAGAACCTCAACTCCTCCCGGTTTGTGCGGCTGGGGCTTACCTATGAAATAAAGCGTCAAAGGGACCGGCTCGACCAAGGCAAGCAGGTTATCCAGGAAACCCGGCTCTGGAACGAGAACCGGGACCAGACCGAACCAATGCGGACCAAAGAGAACGCCCAGGATTACCGGTACTTCCCAGAGCCTGACCTGCCGGTGTTTGCCCCAGACCCGGCCTTTCGAGCTTCAGTGGAAGCTGCCCTGGTGGAGCTTCCCGCGCCCCGGATCGCGCGGCTGGAACAGGACTATGGCCTGAGCAGGGAACAGGCGGAACTTATCTGCGATGAGAAAGCCCTGGCAGACTATTTTGAGGAGGCTTTGGCCGCGGCCGCGGCCGCGGCGCAGGGCTTTGCTGCCCAGGACGGGGCAGGCCGGATTGCTAACTGGCTGCTTACGGATATCAAGCACCTTTTGAGCCGTGAAGGGATAGCCCTTGCAAAGATCGGTTCGTTTCGGTTGAGCCCTCCGCGGCTGGCGACGCTGGCGGTCATGGTTGCCCGGGGGCAGGTGTCCATGAAGAACGGGAAACAGGCCATGGACCGGGTCATTGCAGAGGATCGGGATCCTGCGGAGCTTATTCGGGAAGCTGGCTGGGAGCAGCTTTCCGATCCTGTGCAGATTGGAAAGGCAGTAGCGGCGGTGTATGCCGCTGAAGCCCCGGTGTTTGTCGAGACCCAGGCGGCCCGGGCAGCAGGGAACCGGAAACGGCAGCGGACCCTGACGGCCTATTTGGTGGGCCGGGTTCTGGAACAGACCGGCGGACGGGC
>JAISOX010000147.1 GCA_031275325.1 Treponema sp. | reverse complement strand
TTCAGACCCCTTGAACACCACGGTTCAGACCCCTTGAATACCACAGTTCAAACGCCTTGAATACACCGGTTCAGGCACCTTGAACACCACGATTCAAACACTTTGAACACACCGGTTCAGACCCCTTGAATGCCACGGTTCAAACACCTTGAACACCACGGTTCAGACCCCTTGAACGTACAGGTTCAGACCCCTTGAACACACCGGTTCAGACCCCCTTGAACGTACAGGTTCAAACACCTTGAATGCACCGGTTCAGGCACCTTGAACACCACGATTCAAACACTTTGAACACACCGGTTCAGACCCCTTGAATGCCACGGTTCAAACACCTTGAACACCACGGTTCAGACCCCTTGAACACCACGGTTCAAACACTTCGAACACACCGGTTCAGACCCCTTGAACGCCACGATTCAGATGCCAAGGATCCCTCAGAGACCGTACTCAAAAAAGGCAACCCCTATAAAAAGAACCGCATATTTTGACTTACCGTTCCTCCCGGAAATAGGGCTGCCCTAACCCAGCAGGACTCTGATACTCCTTCTTTTTTCTCCGGGTAATCACCAGCAGCACCGCTATGGTGGCAATGTAGGGTATCATATCAAGTAATTGAGGGTAAAAAACCAGTTTCTGCCCAAAGAGAATCAGGTTGCTATTCTGAAACTTGAAGCCCACCCCTTTAAGAGCGCCAAAGATGTATGCTGCAAAAATTGCTTTCAAGGGATTCCAGGTGCTGAAGATAATCAGGGCCACTGCAATCCACCCCGCGCCAGCAACTATATTTTCCTGCCATCGGGGTACAAAGACCAGGGATAAATAGGCGCCTCCCAGGCCGCACAAAAACCCTCCCAGCCCAATATGCAGGTACTTATACAGATCCACCGGAATACCAGAGGCGTCGGCTACCCCGGGATTTTCTCCCACTGCCCGGGCGTTTAGACCGAACCGGGTATACTGAAAATAACCGTAGAGCAGCAGCGCCAGAACCATGCCTGCCAACACATAAGGGCTTTGTTCAAAGAATACCCTCCCGATAAGGGGAAGGCGGTGTAGGAACGGTACGGACAGGGGCGCAAAAGCCCTCCCTACCTCTTCGGGGAGGGGCTTCCCAGAGAGGCTCTTTCCCAGAAAACCAGACACCCCAGTACCGAAGATGGTGAGAATAAGCCCGGTAACTACCTGGTTACCCCGGAGGGTAACGGTAATCAGGGCATAGATAAAAGCCCCCCCAGCCCCGGCAAGCCCTGCGCTAACTACGGCTGTCCCCGGATTTCCAGTTCCCAAAGCTGCGGAATACCCTACGGAAGCGCCAAGGAGCATCATCCCTTCGATACCAAGGTTCAGGTTCCCTACTTTCTCACATACGATTCCCCCCAACACAGCGAACAGGATATGGGTGCCCATTTGTACTGCAGTTTGCAGAAACAGAGCCAGCCCTTCTACGAAAGCACTCATAACAACACCTCCTGGGACCGGCAAGACGCTTCCAAAGCAAGGTACAAGGACCGGTCCTTCCCAGGTCCCTGGAAAAACGTCATGATTTCCCTGACCGTATCCAGGCAAAACGGTACCGGATAAAAAATTCGCTTCCCAGCACAAAGAAAATAATGATCCCTTGTAAAACCAGGGAAATAGATGCAGGGATTTGCAGGGAACTTTGCAGAAAATTCCCCCCCTGGATGAGCAGGGAAAACAAAAAGGAAACCGCCAGAATCCCCGGAGGACTGAGCCGGGCAAGCCATGAGGTAATCACCGCGGTAAAACCCAGTCCTCCAGAAAGCTGCTCCGAAAGGGAACGCTCCACCGCCGAAGCCTGCATCATCCCTGCAATACCGCAAAGCCCTCCGCTCAACATAACCGCAATAACCATGGTACGCAGCACCGGCATTCCCGCGTACCGGGCAGCGGCCTCGCTTTCACCGAGTACATCAATTTCAAAACCCAGCTTGGTTCGTTTCATAATACCATAGACCAGCACGGTGAGGCCCAAGGTGATGATCCACCCTGCATGGATGCCAAACACCGAAGGGAGAACCCCATGCTCACTGAAGGGGGCTATTTTAGGAAAACCGCTTGCCTGGGGATCTTTCCAAGGGCCGTATTGCAAATAGGAAATCCATTTGGCAGCCACGTAATTCAGCATCAGGGTAACGAGGGTTTCACTGGTAGAAAACCGGGCCTTCAATACCCCAGGGATCAATGCCCAAAGGCCGCCAAAAACCAAGGCGTTGAGGAACATCAAGGGGAGCAGCGCCACAGCCGGTAAATCAGGAAACGCAAAAGCTACCAAGGATGCTCCATACGCGCCGAGGTAAAACTGTCCTTCCGCCCCGATATTCCAGAACTTCATACGGAATGCAATGGCGATACCCAAGGAAAGGGTGGCTAAGGGAATAGCCTTATGCACGGTTTCCTTGAAACGGTAGGCGGAACCTAGGGAACCTGCTAGGATTTTGCCGTATATTTCCAGAGGATTATAGCCCATGCAGGCCATGATAAGCGCGGACGCCAGGAGCGCGGCTAGGGCCGCGGCAAAACGCAAGAGCGGTTCCTGGCGCGCCGTAGTCTCAGGCTTGGTTAGTATGCGCAGCACGGTATGACTCCGATTTATGCCCGAGCATTAAAAGCCCGATGTCTTCCTTTGAAACCGCTGACCTTCCCAAGGGCGCGCCTAAAGCCCCTGGAGGATACAGGATATCCATAAGCGCTCCCCGGTGAATAACCATAATGCGATCACAGAGTTCCTGCAGCACATCCAGATCTTCCCCTATAAAAAGGATCCCCACTCCCCGCTTTTTCTGGGCATTGAGCATATCGTAAATGCTATAGGAGGCTCCTATATCAAGACCCCGTACTGGATAGGCGGTTATCAGGAGCCGGGGATCCCGTTCTAGTTCCCTGCCCAGCAGGACTTTCTGGATATTCCCACCGGATAGTTTCTTAACGATATGCTGTACCGATGGGGTGGAAATAGCATAACGGCTTACAATGGTTTCAGCCTGTATCCGTCCTTTGAGGCGATCAATCAGCGGGCCTTGGGCGCTGTCGTAAGAGGTCAAGAGGATATTGTCAATAATACTCATCCCTGCTGCAAGTCCCATGCCGAGCCGGTCTTCGGGGATAAAACCCAGGCGAATCCCCTTTTTCTTGATGCCCCGGGGGGAAAGGCCCAGCATGTTTTCCCCAAGAAACCGGATAGAGCCAGAATCAGGCCGCCGCAGTCCCGTAATAATTTCGCATAACTCCTTCTGCCCGCTCCCCGCAATCCCTGCAACCCCAAGGATTTCCCCTGCAAAGACATCAAAAGACAAGGCGTCAATGATCTGTACCCCTTCGGGATCCCGCAAGCTCAGAGAACGGACCTCCAGCATGGGGCTTTTGGGGATAAGGGGCTTTTCCCGGCGTATCTCCAAGGAAATACTGCCTCCCACCATCAGTTCGGTTAATTTCCGGGGATTGGTATCCTTGGTATACACGGCGCCCAGGCTTTTGCCCTTACGCAGCACGGTTACCCGGTCGCTGATTTCCATAACCTCCTGAAGTTTATGCGTAATAATGATAATCCCACAGCCCTCTGCTTTCATAGTCCGCATCATGGAAAAAAGCTGAGCCGTCTCTTGGGGAGTCAACACCGCGGTAGGTTCATCCAGCACTAACACCGAGGCTCCCCGGTAGAGGACCTTGAGAATTTCCACGGTCTGTTTTTCACTCACCGACATATCATAGATTTTTTTCGTATGGGGGATACTGAGGCCAAAGCGCCTTTCTAGGGCCTGGATTCTTTCAATGATTTTTTTCTTTTGAAGGAAGGGCGTCCTGAACCTTTGCTGGCCGCCTTCAGAGGGGGCGTCCCTTCTTTTCTCTCCCAGACTGATATTCTCCCAGGCGTTCATCACCGGTATGAGCTTAAAATGCTGATACACCATACCGATCCCCGCGGCAATGGCATCCTGGGGGGATTTGAACAACCGCTTCTGCCCGTTAATCGCAATAGAACCGGAATCCGGGATATAAATTCCCGAGAGCATATTCACCAGGGTACTCTTACCTGAACCATTTTCCCCCAAGATGGCAACGATTTCGCCCCGATCTACCGTCAGCCCCACATCGTCATTGGCCTGCACGGTCCCAAATCGTTTTGAAATATGTTCCATCTCTATATATGCCTGGGACATCACCCTTCCTTATCTGTAATACTAGCATTGTTCGGAAACTTCAGTTTCCGTCGAATCAATGAACCGCTTAAAAACAGCAAAAAACGTGGATTTCCTCAAAAAATCCACGTTTTTGGGAGACTTGTTTCAGACTAACGTCCGCCGGACTTCAGTCCGCAAGAACCAACCGGGCTCTCGAACAAGTCCACTGAAGTTTGCAGGAACTGGTCCTTACCGGTGTTATCCGTTCCTAAACCCCACCACAGTCCCTTGTCAGTACAAAGGGACCATTGCCAAGACAGGGGCACTTTTACTGGGGAATAGTACCGATTACCCCCTGTACAAACCAGCTCATATTCCAGATTTCATCGTCGGTCATCTTTACCCCCGCAGGAACCTTAACCGTACCGCCCTGATCCATCAAAGGACCTGTAAAGGGATCAAAGGTCCCTGCCGCGATCTTTGCCTGGGCTTCGGCTACTTTTTCCGCTGCTTCCGGCGCATTGTTCCCGGTGAGGGTATCCAGACTTACGGTTCCGTTGCTAAAACCCTCCCAATAGGCCCGGGACTTCCAGGTTCCGGCTTGGATGCTTTTCACATCATCCACATAAAAGACATCCCAGTGGAACAGGGGCGCAGTCAGGTATGCCCGCGGCGCGGCGCTGGCAGTGGCTACATTATAGCCCACAGCGAAAGCCCCCCGTTCCTGAGCCGCTATCTGGGGCGCAGTGGTATCCTGGTGCTGGGCTATGACATCACACCCCTTGTTCAAGAGTTCCAGGGCAGCTTGCTTTTCCACACTGGGATCATACCAGGTATTGGTCCAGATGACCTCTACAGTAGCATCAGGGTTGACCGACTGGACCCCCAGGGTAAAGGCGTTAATCCCGCGGATAACCTCTGGTATGGGCATGGCGGCCACATAGCCGATTTGGTTTACCGTGGTTTTGAGGCCCGCTGCAATACCCGAAAGATACCGGGCCTGGTATATTTTGCCAAAATACGTAGACACATTGGCAGCCCGCTTATACCCCGAACAGTGGCCGAAATAGACCGAGGGATGGTCTGCAGCGACCTTTATGGTCCAATCCATGAAGCCGAAACTGTTGGTGTAAATCACGTTACACCCCTGATCGATTAAGTCCCGGATGGCTTTTTCACAGTCCGCATTTTCCGCGACATTTTCGATGTAGGCGGTCTTAATCCCCAAAGCCTCTATAGCCAAACGTCCCTTGTCATGGGCCTGAGTATACCCTTCATCGTTAATCGCTCCGATATACACAAAGCCCACCTTGAGGGTATCCCCGGCGGATTTCTCCGAGGCTGCCGGTCCTTTTCCAGAATCCTTGCTGCCTCCTGCAAATACGGAAACTGCCATTCCTAAAGCCAGAAAAAACACCCACAGTTTTTTCACCGATTTCTTCATCCTGTTTTCCTCCTCACATACTCAAAACAGGTAACCAGATTACCTCCTGATAATCCGAATTCCCCTAACCGCACTTAAAGAGCCAACGAAACGCGGCGTTTTCATGTCCCTTTAATGATTGCTTCCTTTTATAAAGAGAAACAACAGAATAATCAAGAGGGTTTTGCATATATTACGCTGATTTTTTGTATATTTATGCACTGCTCTATGAGGAAAAGAGGCTTGGACAGGAATGTATCCATCCCGTATTTTTTGCTTCAAATCAGAGGGTACACATACCCTCCTCTTCCCTTACCATCTCGGTTTGCAAGGTTATAGAACCTTGTTCCGGGGTGAACTCCACCGCATTATCCAAGAGGTTGGTACGCGCCTGGGCCAGCCGCTGATCCTCCCCTTGCACATACCGGGGGATATTCCTCCCGCTGCTTACAAGGGACCTGTCCGGCAAGCAGCCAGGCTGTTGAACAGGTCTCATAGCGTTGGCAACTTCAGTTTCCGTCGAACCAAAGGTTCGCCAACTTCCGCTGCTCCAGCATTTCCTACTCTATACGCCGCTTAAATCACCCGTACCATTTTCCAAAATCATGCGGATCATGTTGAAAAATGATCCGCATCACGCTGAAAAATTCCCTTGTACTATTAAAGCAATCTCAGGATCTCATGCCTTTCTATAATATAGTTCATTTTGAACGGTGGAGGTATATATGTTCCAGATAGGTAGAACACAGAAGTATCCCCAGCTAAGGATAGGTTCTGTTGCCTTGCATTCCATGGCGTTTTTGTGCGTGCTTGTGGTATGTACGGATATCCTATTTTTTGCAGGCTGCAAACAGCCAAACGATCCGGTTACCACGGATACCCCTGACCAACCGGAGACAGACCAGCCAACTCAAACAACGGCTCCGGATCAGTCGGACGTTCCGGATCAGCCGGATAGCCTCGACCAACCGGATACTCCCGGCCAGCCAGATACCTCGGATCAGCCGGATACCCCTGACCAGCCGGATATACCGGCTCAACCGGACGATCCTGGCCAGCAGGACACTCCCAACCAGCCGGATACCTCGGATCAGCCGGATACGGTCGTACCGTTGGAGGAGCCTGCCATGGCAGAACTTACCGGCGCAGCGGCCCTCCATGACTACTTAGCCGGGTTACCTGAAAATACGGAAGATACTCCCTACCGGATTAAGGTAAATGGCATCAATCTTGCAGTAAGGGGCACCTCAGGAAATACCCTGCGAACCCTCTATGAGGCTCTGAGCAGGTATGTCGCCCTTGACCTCAGGGGCTGTACTGGAGACAAACTGATCAATGTTAGGACCGAGACCGTTCCTACCAAAGCATACCTGGTCTCTCTTACCCTGCCGGATACGGTCATTACGGTTGATAAGTATGCCTTCTCAGGCTGTACTGCTCTCACCTCCGTGAACATGCCTCAAGTAACGCAGATACTCCACGGCGCCTTTAGCCATTTACCTAAACTTACATCGGTGTATATGCCAAACGTACAGGTAATAGAAAATAACGGTGCTGCTGCTTCAAACGGAGTATTCTATATGTGTACGGCCCTTACGTTGGTATCCATGCCTAACCTTGAATCCTTAGGTAATTATGCATTCTCTGACTGTACTGCTCTGCAATCAATTACCTTAGGGCCTACACCGCCGGTATTAGGAACGAATGTATTTAAAGATACGAAGATCTTCTCGGCAATTTATGTTCCCTCTGCGGCAGTTACCAGCTATAAGACTACCAGCAGGGCAAACTGGACCAGTGACTTAAAAGAGAAAGTACAGGCCCTGCCATAGAAACGTTCTCCCAGGGGCGATGCTGCCGCCCCTGCTTTGCCCACGGTTCCGGGTTTGTTATACTGCAAGGGCGCTCAGCCTTTTAGTTGTTATCCGGTAGTTGACTGAGCTTGTTCCAAAACTCGGTTAGTGCAGACCTTCAGTCCGATGGACAAGCTGCGGACTAAAGCCCAGTTTTCCCGCTAAATCTAAGGAAGCTGTTCCAAAAACTGAAGTTTTGGAACAGCTTCGACTATCATGCCTGTTCGCGAAGACCGTACCCTTCAGGGGTATTTTTTTTACTGTCTCCCATAGGCTCCACATGAACCACAATATCATAGACCCGCTCAAGCCGTTCCTTGATGGCCCTTTCAACCTGAGATGCGATCTTATGGGCTTCCCGGACCGTCAGCTTCGGATCCACCTCAATATCAATATCAATATCCCAGTACCCTGCGATACGCCGCATTCTGGTCCGGTGGGGATTTCCTGCGCCTTTCACCGCATGAACCGCCTCAAAAACAGCCTGATAGGATTCTTTCCCAGAACCTCCGTCCATAAGTTCCAAATTGGTTTCGATAAAGATGGCGATAGCCGATTTAATAATCCAAAAGCCTACCAGTATGGCGGTCAAGGAATCAATAAACCCGATACCCAGGACGCGGGAAAGACCAAGCCCCAGGAAGACCCCTAGGGAGAGTACTACATCCGCGGCCATGTTTTTCCCATTGGCTCGAAGCATAGCGGAGTTAGCCTTCTTACCAAACCATTGCTGGATCCAAGCCAGGAAGCTCTTTCCTATGACAGAACAGAGGCTTACCCCCATGGCAGCGCGTGCAGGCGCTTCGGTTGTAATACCTTGGATACTGGAGAACAAGGTTTTCCCCGAACTCAGGATAAGCTGAGCTCCGGCAAAGAACAGGGTAAAGGACAAGAGCGCAGTGGCTACGGTTTCCGCCCTCCCATGCCCCCAGGGATGTTCTGGATCCGCAGGCCGGGCAATCACCCCTGCCACGATAAATGACATCAGGGCAATGAAGACATCCACCGAAGAATCAATACCGTCCCCCAGTACTGCCAAGCTCTGGGTCTTTAAGCCGAATCCGATCTTGACTGCGGCCAGGATGCTGTTACCCAGCAAAGCGATAAGCGATGCGGTTTTTATCATACCCGCCTGGCTCGTACTGCCGGTAGCTGTCTCTTTTACTGTCCTCAAGGTAGGTAAAACTCCATACATTTTAGGGCGTCTTTGGAAACCTGATTGGGTTTCCAGATGGTCCCTGTAGTTTTTTCTTGTAAGATGGGCTTCAAAACAGCAAATTGTGAAACCCTAACCTTAGATTTAAGGGAAAAACGGACTTTAAGCCGCTTTTTCGGAAACTCCTTTCATCGGACCCTAGATCCGTCTATCCGGGTTTTGAAACTCTCTCTATTATATGGTTATTCCTCTATATGTTCCAGCATTAGGTAAAACCTCCCTTTTTACCAGAAAATAGATATAGCAGGATAGCCCTACACCCCCAGGATCCGGTATACTGGACTTGTTCGGTAAACCGGCGGGTTGTCGCGGACAATCTTACCTGAGACTTATATAGGGTAAAATGAGGATGAGGAATAGTCTTTTCAGTGCATGGATAGTATGCTGGTTTGTCCTAATAGCCAATGCAGTTTTTGCCGATGACGGTGGCCTGCGACATGCTATCATCGAAACTGCCAAGCAATATCAGGGCGTTTCTTATAGATACGGCGCAGAATCTCCCAAGGGCTTTGATTGTTCCGGGTTTGTCCGGTATGTATATCGTACCGCTGCTGGGATTGAGCTTCCCAGGACCTCAAAAACCATCGGCTCCTCAGGACAATCAGTAGGTATTGCTGAAGCCCAGATGGGGGATATTGTGGTCTTTGCATCTAAAGGGGTCATCAACCATGTGGCAATTCTGCTGGATGCGGATTCTGTCATCCATGCAGTTTCCTTGGGACCCAAGACCGGGGTTATCATTTCATCCCTGAGGGACCGTTATTTTGGCCCTCGGATAATCGGAGTTAGATCCTTTCTGCTTCCGTATGAATGATCTCTCGGAGCCAGGAGACTTGGTAACAGAGATGAGGATTCCGTATCTGGCTAAAAGAGAAAAACGGTGCAGTTTCACCCGGTCTACAAAATACCAGGAACCTATACCCTCACCCTTATCTTAGCAGTATATAAATTTTATAGACATATACCTAAAACTATGGTATAAGTACTATATTAGAGAAAATCGCTCACTTCATTGTAGTATAAGCAATTATGACAAAAGGATTTTCTCTGTAAGATAAGAAAACGTCTGAAAACTGAAGTTTTCTTAGAGGGAAAAAGTGGACTTGAGGCCGCTTTTTCAGGAGCCCATGTTATCGGACCCTAGGTCTGCACTAAGCGAGTTTTGAAACTTTGAAGATGAGCGCCTATTATGACCTGTCCAGGGTGATGATAACCGATCTTTAAGGAGCGTTTTATGTCAATGCCTATAAAGCGTATAGAAAAAGACTTCATGATCAATATGTTGTATAATGAACAGATTCCTATCATCTATCTGCATAATCGTGAAAAGTATACCTTAACCGTTGAAAAGTATACTAAAGACAAAATCTATTTTAAATCTGACCAACCCATAGAAGACTTGATAGTCGGTAAAACCATCGATCTTATTTTTAAGTATAACAGCCTCTCAATCTCCTTTACTGTGGAAATGAATGCCCTAGAACACAGTATCAAGGGCCAGGAAAAACATTTCGTAGGGAATATGCCAGAATTCTTGTACAAAGACCTGGATAGGTCCTATAGGCGGGTCAGTTTTCCTCGAGATATGGAGGTCAAGTTTACCTTAGCAGGGGAGCAGTACATCCTTCCTTTCCCCCAGGTGAGTAGGGTTGAGCCCTTTGAAGAAACCGATGCGGCCTTAGAGGGCGCAATAGAACCGGATACCCATGACTTTAATGGCATTCTGGCTGCCATAGACCACTGGATCAAGGATTATGCGGACAACTATAAAGTGGTACTTTTTAAAGATGCAATCCATTTAAGTTTTGAGGAGCAGCTTATCGCTAAAAATGGCAAGGCCTTATTTTTACCATCTATGTCAAAACAGTTTCCAAGCCCCAACGCCGCTGACTATCCTGAGAAGTATCTCATAACCGAAGAGGAGTTTAAAGAGTACCTCAAAAACATGGGAGTAAATCCCACTTATTTTGATAAGGCCATCGCTCATTTTTTTGATTCTAAAAAGGAAGGAGGTATTTTGGCGGATCTGTGGGTGCCGCTTTTTTTTCAAAACTACGTGATTGGTTCTATTCGGGTATGGATAAAAACAGCAGAAAAAGTCCCCTTTGATTATAAAGTCATTGCACCCCTGTACCGCTATGCTCAAGCCTTGGTTCTTGCCCTTAAAGAGAAAGGGTATTTTGAAGCTCACCGCATCAAAGATACCCTTATTACCGCCACGGGTATTGATATAAGCAACTCAGGAATCCGTTTCACCTATCCCCATTCATCTATTGCTTCAGCTATAACGCTGAATAGTACAATACCGCTCAAATTGCTTATGCCGAAGCGTACTATCAGCGTAAACGTTCAGGTCGTACGCTCCTACAAGAAAAGGGATACCCTGTTCTTTGGGTGCCGGTTCCTGGATATAACCCCTGAGGATATGCGGTTTCTTTTTGAATATATCTACGGAACCCCTTTTACCGAGCCTGGAACTTCGCTCATATCCGGTCATGTCTAGCAAAGTAGCGCTGGGCGTTTCTAAAAGAAATATCTTGGACCATACCACTTAAAAGCGGAAAATGGAGGGGAATTTCTCCTGCTTCCGCCCAGGCACCCAGCATATTGCAGAGAATCCGGCGGAAGTATTCATGCCGGGGATAGGAAAGAAAGCTCCGAGAGTCGGTGAGCATTCCCACAAAACGAGAAAGCAGCCCCAGGTTTCCAAGAACTTTCATCTGGTTCTCCATACCGTCCCGGTGATCCAGAAACCACCATGCAGAGCCGAGTTGCATCTTGCCAGGGATTCCATCCCCTTGGAAGGAACCCATGATAGAACCTAGGGTATACATATCTTTGGGATTGAGGCTGTAAAGGATGGTTCTAGGCAGCTTCTGCCTGGATTGGAGGCGATCTAAAAAGCGGGCCAGATTTTCCGCGATTCGGTGATCGTGGATCCCATCATGCCCCGTATCAGGTCCCAAGGTCTTAAATGCCTGGGAATTAATGCTCCGGATGGCCGCAAGATGCAGTTGCATGACCCAGCCCCGGTCATGGTATTGAGCGCCCAAAAAGCACAGCATAAAGGTTTTATAGGATTCCAGGGAACGGGCATCCACCGGTGTTCCTGCAAGGACCTTGACTAAGGTCTCATGCACCTCTTTTTCCCATGTTTGCTCCCCTGCTATACCCTTACTGCTGTCTTTGGCCAGTTCAAAGGGAATGTATTCAAGGCCGTGATCCGAAGCCCGGCAGCCCCAGGTATCGAAGAGATCCATCCGGGCCTTAAGTACCTCCAGGAGATCCTCCAAGGAGCATATAGTCTTCCCCGCGGCAGCGCCAAGTCGAGCTATATAAGCGGCAAAATCCTCTTTATCAATAGCGATAACCTTATCAGGCCGGAATGAAGGGACCACCTTGGTTTCCGTTGCCTGGGCAGTGGCGATCTTTTCATGCCATTCTAAAGTATCCCCCGGATCATCGGTGGTACCCACCGCGTAAACCTTAAACCGTTTGAATATGCCGTATACAGAGAACCGAGGATCCTTTTGGAGCGTTTCATAAGTGGTCTTCCATATCTCTGGAGCGCTCTCCCTATTCAAGGGTTCAGAGATATCAAAATACCGCTGGAGTTCCAGATGGGTCCAATGGTACAGAGGATTCCCGATAAGATAAGGAACCGTTTCCGCCCAAGCAAGAAACTTATCATAAGGTTCTGCATCGCCGGTAATAAACCGCTCGTCAATGCCATTACTCCGCATGGCCCGCCATTTATAATGATCGCCCCCAAGCCACATCGCAGCCAAGTCTGGGAACCGGCGATTGTCCGCAATCTCCTGAGGGATCAGGTGGCAATGATAATCCCATATTGGTTCTTCTGCGGCCACTTCATGATAGAGCCTTTGAGCGGTCTTCGTTGTAAGCAAGAAATCCCTATCCAGGAATTTCCTATCAGGAAAAGATTTCATACCATAACCTCACTATACATTTTTTAAGGATCAAAACGGGTCTCCACAGGGATCCGTACCAGATTGACAAAATGGCCAGGATATCGGTTCTTAAAATTATAGAACGAGGTTTCCTCAGCGCTCTCAAAGACCGCGACCTGAAAGTTACCATATTCATTGAAATAAGGAACCAGTACTGCTACATGGAAATGTTGGCGTATACGGGGCTTAG
The DNA here is from genome assembly GCA_031275325.1 of Treponema sp. Classification (GTDB taxonomy): domain Bacteria; phylum Spirochaetota; class Spirochaetia; order Treponematales; family Breznakiellaceae; genus JAIRLU01. The sequence goes on along the minus strand of JAISOX010000147.1, from coordinate 3,677 downwards.
GGTCTCGTTCGTTGTTTATTGATGCCAAGTATATAGTTCCCGGCTCATCAATGGCCAGGGTATACAAGAGGGGATGAATTCCTTCAAAACTAAAACCCGCGTTTAAGAGAAAACTTGGATAGGATCTAATCGAGGTTCCATTCCGGTTCCGCTGGATTAACAATGCAAAAGGCCGATCTTGTACTTCGATTTCCTCAAGTTTTCCAAATATAGAAGATCGAAGGGTGGTTCCTACCTGGGAAGCTAGATTGCGGGTCCAGTCAAGACCAAAAAAAGGATCCCGGAGATCTTCATAAATTGCAGTTAAGGAAGAACCCCGTTCCCCAAAAGGTGCTTTTAAGGGAGGAATCGGGAGGCGTTCTCCAGTAAAGGGACGTAAGATCCCATCCACTACCCATTTAGCAAAGCCTGAGCAGTTAAGTCCTGGCGTTTCACCCTGGCTCTGGAGGGTATTGATATATACATACCGGCCTTCAGCATCAATGGCGCCATCGTCTCGGAAGTGCAATTCCGGGAGGCGATCCCGCAAACGGCTCATAAAAACCCACAAGTCCCGGTACATTTCAGGCTGGGGATCAAAATAATGCCGGGGAAATTTATTTCCCGCAGTACTCAAAACTTCTTCAAGAGGAACAACCATGAGCCGTTCCAAGGCATAGGGAAGCGGCACAGAACGAACCACATAAGCGTCGTACAATACTACATCCATGAAAGACCGGTCTTCGGTAAAGGGACGGAACTGAACATAGGTATAAGGATCGCTTCGAAGAAAGACCCGGATCCTACTGGGACTACCATCGTCTTTTCGACGAGTTAGAATCCATGACCCTTGAGCCCAACCAGGATAGGAATTGTTCCGTTCTCGAGCAAGAACGATCATAAACTCATCGTTACCAGCTTCAGCCCGAACCTGAATCCGGCCTCCCCCGGGTAAAGTATGAATAAAGGCTTTTTGGTTCAAAACCCGGTCAGCCGCCTCGGTAAACCAAAAATCCTTCAGACTTATCCTTAAGGAAACATCATCTTCTATTTTCCGGGTAGGGAGGTCTATTCCCTGCAGGGGCATTAAAAATCCTAAGAACCACAAACCTCCCATTACTACACCTAGGTAACAGGTTTTGAAACACATAACTTTATAAGTATCGGTTATTAAAACGAAAAAGACAAGCAAAGACAGAGGCTCATCTCAGCCTTTTATCGGTAAAGCGGAGGAGCCCTTCAAGCACCCCACCGGCAATCGATAGGGCCTTATCCGATACGGTAAAACAATGGAAAGGTTCGCACCGAGGATCCACATCCCCTACTTTCATCCCTGGAGTAACGGGAATCCCTTTGGGGAGGATCCCCCGTAGTATACCCCCTAATCCAGAATAAACTGGGAAACCTGAAACCATGGCTACCAGTTCACCCTTTTGGACCCTATCCCCAATATTCCTCTGCGGTTCAAATACTCCCGTTGTAGGGGCACGGAGCAACCGATCCAAGGTGTATCCCCCAATATCTCCCGGAATTCCCGTATTCGGTATCGCAGACCCTTGGGTAATGACCCGGCCAAGCCTATGGCCGCGCATGGTTTCAATCACCGCATGACAATCAATCCCCGCAGTAAACCCAGGACCTACCCCGATTACCACTTTCGCATCATCTATATGGGTACCGAGATTTCTTTTCGCGATAATCCCATCAACCACTACATCTGGAACAAAGCGTTTTACCACGGTTCCGGCAGGGTCCACAAATACCGGGATACATCCTGCGGCAAGGGCCTCCTGCATGGCCGGTTCATCTTGCACTAAAAGGGCGCGCACATCCTCTACTACTGCCTGGCCCTGTATAACCGCTTCAGAAAAAGAAACCCTTCTACGGACCGCGGTAGGCAGGGCGATCTCGGTCATCAAGATAGTAAAATGGGCATGGAAGAGCCGTAAGGCGATACCTGAAGCAATATCCCCTGCCCCTTTGATTACCACCACCATGAGCAGCCTCCTTTCTATTTTTATAATAATACGATATACTTTTATATATATTACTATGTTGTGGTCTATAAAACGTTTTGGATCTTTGAGTTTTTACCGTGAAGCCTTGAGTATCGCCCTGCCTGTTATGTTGCAACAATTTATCATGAGTATGGTCTCCCTCATTGACAACTTTATGGTTGCGGGATTGGGAGATATCAGCATGGCTGCGGTCAACGTAGCAAACCAGCTCAACTTCATCTCTCTCGTTATTATCAACGCGGTCTGCGGGGCTGGGGGAATTTATCTCGCTCAGTTTAAAGGTGCTGGTGATACCCAAGGAATGAAACATGCCTATCGGTTCAAGGTGATTTTTTCGTGCTCAGTATCATTCGTGTATGGTATCCTGTGCTGGACCATTCCTGAACACATGCTTGGGATGATGACCATGGGTAATGTGGCTCAGGAAGCCATAGTTACCATCGGCGCAAAATACCTGAGACTCACCGCTTTTACCCTTTTTCCCGTTGCCATTTCCATGTCTATCGGAACTTCTTTCCGGGAAATAGGCTTACCCAAGATACCCTTGATGATTTCCGTGGCGGCCACGATGGTTAATACCATCGGGAACTGGTTTCTCATCTATGGAAACCTGGGAGCTCCCCGGCTTGAGGTATCCGGAGCAGCCACGGCGACCATTATCGCACGATGTTTTGAAGCCGGGCTTTTCCTCATATATATTCATACCCAGAAAATCCCTTTTTTCGTGGGTTTCACTAAAATTATGGCGATCCATACCGGGCTCATCCGGGAAATCCTTGCCAAATCCGCCATGATGTTCCTGTCCGAGGCATCATGGATCAGCTCAGAAACCATTATGACCGCCCTTTACAACGGCAGAGGAGGAGCTGAGGTCGTCGCGGGTATGGCCGCAGGCTGGACCATTGCGAATATCTTCTTCCTCTTGTTCGGAGGAATCTGGACCACGACTGCAGTCGTGATCGGTGGAACTTTGGGGGCTGGCAAATTAGAGGAAGCTCAGATCAAAGCGGAATGGATTAAATCAGGTTCCGTGGCTGCAGGGTGTATCGTCGCGCTGCTGGGGGCAGCCGCAACTACCCTGCTCATCCCCCTAGTATTCAGCAACCTTACCCTGGCTGCCCGAAGCATCAGTCTTGGTTTAGTGTATGTCATCCTGGTATACCTTCCCCTGTGGAGCCTACTCAACGCGTTATTTGCCATCTCCCGTGCCGGGGGCGATACCGCCACCGGTATGTACGCTGACGTTTCGGTAAATACCCTCCTTTTTGTTCCAGGGGCCTTCATGCTCGCATTAGGTACCACCCTCGATCCAGTAATGATGTTCGCCCTCTTAAAAACCTCTGATCTGGCCAAATATGGGGTAGCCCGGCATTTCTTTAACAAGAAGCGATGGGTTCGGAACCTTACTAAAAAGATGGCAGCATAGCTCGCAAGCCTCAGTACAATCGGGTAGGAGGCTGCCCATTATTTGGGCAGCCTCCTACCACACCACCGTGCGTACCGTCCGGTACATGGCGGTTCAATGGATTACATGGAGTACCTCCTACCCCCTGCCTATACCTTGCTATTCAAGGAGTTACAGGTATCCCACGGTCCCCCTCTGTGCTTCCCCGTAAACTACCACTCGGCACTCCCTTCAGTTCCCTCGGGTTCCACCCTCCTCTACTCAGGGTAGTCGGT
>JAISOX010000125.1 GCA_031275325.1 Treponema sp. | reverse complement strand
ACAGACGGATATGCTCATTAAGCGGCTGCGATAACGGCGCGTCCCCTGAGCTTACCGGGCCAGGCGGCGGAGCTGCAAGTCCAATCCCTGGGGTTGCAACTCCACGCCCTAGGGCTGTAAGTCCAATCCCTGGGGTTGCAACTCCACGCCCTGGAGATTCAAGTCCAATCCTTACCGGTTCAAGTCAAATCCCTAAGGTTTCAACTCCAATCCTTACCGGTTCAGGTTCAATCCTTACCGATTGAAGTCCAATCCTTACCGATTGAAGTCCAATCCTTACCGGTTCAAGTTCAATCCTTACCGGTTCAAGTTCAATCCTTACCGGTTCAAGTTCAATCCTTGGAGCTGCAAGTCCAATCCCTGGGGTTTTAACTCCAATCGCTGGGGCTGCAAGTCCAATCCTTGGGGTTTTAACTCCAATCCCTGGGGTTTCAACTCCACGCCCTAGGGATTGAAGTCCACGCCCTGGGGTTTCAACTCCAATCCCCGCGGATTGAAGTCCAATCCCTGCGGGTTCAAGTTCCAGAGGAGGGGAACGAGGAGTAGTCTACTCGGCGGGACTTTCCCGTTTCCGTGCATATCTCCGGGGACGCTGGGGAGGGGGATCTCCCGGGGGAAGCTGTAAATCCCCTGGATTGAGGGCTCCGGGGAATGACCGCCTTCCCCATTCGGCAAAGTGGGATTTCTTAATGTTAATGCCATGAGCCTTGAATATCCGCCGGATGGCGTGATCCAATTCTACCCGGGGGGGATTCATGGGTAAGATAAAGCGTCTGGCCGCTAGGAAGGCCTGCTTATACTGATCCAGTATCTCCCCATCCCATTGGGTAGTATCTTCAAGGTAATCCTCTAGTAACGCAGCCAGCGCTTCACCAGGCGCGCCTTTAAACCCCTCATAGCTTATACGCTTGAGACTATGCAAATACCGGATACGAAAAGCAGCCTGTTCCTTCATCAAACGGCTTGCATTGGGTTGGAGGAATTCATACACCCCAAAGTGTAGCAGCTTTTCAACAATCTGCACTGCTGAGGAAGAATGGATGATTTTAAACAACTCCTCGGTAAGCCTGGAAGGGGAGATCCCCGCCAGTAAAGGGGCTTGCCGCTTGATCTTCCATTGCAAGGGCAGGGGCAGCGTGAAACCCGTAGCCGCCGCGTATTTGAGGGCCCGGATCATCCGCACCGGATCATCGCTGAATATGGTAGCCAAAGGAATGATGGGACGGATCCGTTTCTTTCGTATATCTGGTATACCTCCCACATAATCCACCACCAACTGGGTCAGAGGATCATAGAACAAGGCGTTCAAGGTAAAATCCCTCCGGAGCACATCCTCTTCAATGGTTCCAAAGGTATTACTGGTGAGCCCATCCTTCAGAGAACGAAAGGTGGAAACCTCAAAAACCTGGGACCCAAAACGCACATGCACCAGCCTGAAACGCTGGCCGATGATCCGGGCCTGATGAAAGAGTTTCTTTATCCGGCCAGGGCTGGCAGCGCTGACAATATCAAAATCTTTGGGGCTTTTACCGAGGATCAAATCCCGAACCGCCCCGCCCACGATATAGGTTTCATACCCGCTGGATTGTAAGCATTCAACAATATACACTGCCTTGGGGTCTACTGCTGAAAACCTAATGCCATGTTCATCCTGGGTATATACTATCGCTTTTTTAACGGCCTTTCCGTCTTGTTCAGTAGCATAACGGATGCGCAAGGAAGCGCCTCTCAATAAGAAAATATAAAAGTTCTGTTTCAACGAAACTATATTCGAAACGCCCCTGCTTTTTGAGGCGGTTTCACCTAGTAACCTTTGGAAACCGCCTCTTGTACGGCCAATTTACCGTGATTCCACTACATTACCGGGAAGCGCCTCCTCAAGGGGCTTGGGAGGATCGCAATGCCGGATGATCCAGTTCAAGAGATTGCCCGTAACCTCTTCCCGGTTGGTTTCGTTCAAGGTTTCATGCCGGGCATCAGGATACAAGACAAATTCCAGGTCCTTGATTCCCAAAGACCGGTAGGCATGTACTAAGGCGGTGGGGCTCTTGCCCATATCCCCTACGGGATCTGCACTGCCGCAGAACACATAGATAGGCAGATCCCGGCTAATCCGCTCAAGGGCCCAAGGCTTATGAATCTGGTTAAGCAGCGCGCTCATATCCCGGTAGAACCCCACTGAACAGCGCATACCGCTGTAAGGATCCGCCACATAGGCGTCCACCACGGCTTCATCCCGGGAAAGCCAATCAAAGGCGGTCCGGTTCGGCTTAAAGGGCTTATTAAAGGGCTTATCCACTACTATATGCGCGAGGACCGAAACCTTACGGATCCCTCCTCTCAGCAGGGCCAGTAACGCCATAAAGGAGGCGCTGATCTGGATTCGTAAACCCTCCGGCCCCCGGGTTCCCGATAGAATACACCCGGCGAGTTCGCATTCATGGGTTTCAATGTACTGCTGAACCAGCAAAGAACCCCAGGAATGTCCCAAAAGGAACAAGGGAACCTGGGGATAGCGCTGCTTGATCCGCTGGTTGATGCAGTCAATATCCCCGGTAATCTTGGAAATACCGTCCTTATCCGCGCAGTGTCCTAAGAGGCCGCCCTTGGACGGATCGTTTACCGAAAGATCCGCGGTTTTACCGTGTCCCCGCTGATCCGCAGCCCATACCTCAATACCCTCCTGACCCAGCCGCTGGGCAAGCCGTTCATAACGGAGGGAATGTTCAGCCATACCGTGCACAATATGTACCAGTCCCCGAGGCGCATACCCCGGATTATTTTGGAGGAACCTATGGGGAATCCAATGTCTGACAAAAAGCTTCGTTCCATCATACGCGCTGAGCCACTCATGGGGAGCGTTCGGTTTATCGAGCTTTTCTCGTCGATTCACTCCATGCATAGGTTTATTGTACTCCCTATAGGATTGTTGTTGCAATCATGGTATACTCCAAATACATGGTAAGGGATACCCTTTTTACCGCACCGGTGGAGCGTATCAGTACTGGCGGGGCCGGGGTGTTACATTTCCAGGGGCAATGTATATTCGTGGATTACACCGTTCCCGGGGATCTCATCACCGGACGGATTACCGGGGAACACAAAGGCTGGGCCCAGGGGGAATTGGTGGAAATTCTTGAGCCATCCCCCCAGCGCAGAACGCCGGTTTGCGAGGTTTTTGGCGCGTGCGGAGCCTGCTCTCTGCAGCATCTTGCCTATGAAACCCAGATCGCTGAAAAAGTGCGGATATTGCAGGATAGCTTGGTCAGAATCGGGGGATTAGCGCTTCCTCCTGAGCCGAAGGGTTATCCTGCTCCTCCTTTGGCATACCGAAACCGGGTACAATTTCATTGTATACGCCCCTTTCGCCGGGGATCCCTGGGTTTTAAAAGCCGAAGCAGTGCAAGCGTCATCCCCCTGAAGGATTGCCCGGTGGCGGATCCAGGAATCCGGCAAGCCCTCCAGAAAAAGGAGATCCTTCCCCCGCCTGGGCAGGACCGGTTCACCGTATATTCCCGGTTCAAAACCTTTTTGAGTGAAGGGGGCCTATGTCGGGGGCGGGTTTCTCTCCTTGACCGGGAACTGCTCTTGGATGCAGGGGTATTTTTTCAAAGTAACGGGATCATGCTGGAGATCCTTATCCAAGACCTACGGCGTTATGCCCAGGAAGCAGATGCCTCCCTGCCTATGGCGGATCTGTACTGCGGGGTGGGAACCTTTGCGGCCTTTCTACAGGACCTGTTTCCCCGGATGGACCTGGTGGAACAAAGCGGTCTTGCGCTGGCCCTGGCCCGGGAAAATGTCCCGGGAAAAGGGATCCGGTACGCTGCCCTGAGTAGCGATCACTGGGTCAAGACCCTTTCCCCAAAAGCCCGTTATGGCTTTATGGTAGTCGATCCTCCTCGCCAAGGACTTTCCCGGGGATTACGGCAGTGGCTGGTTCAGGGGGGACCCCCTCTGCTGGCGTATATATCCTGTGATCCTGCTACCCTGGCCCGGGACAGCCGGGTATTACTCCAAGGGGGCTATGAGCTTCGGGAGGTAACCTTCTATGACTTTTATCCCCAAACCGCGCACATCGAAAGCCTGGGGATTTTTACCAGAGACAGGACGCTCCATGGCGCGTAAAGGCCGCGCTTCTTGGGTATGGGGCTGGGTATTTTGTATCTTCAGCGCCTTCCCCCTCAGGGCTCAGACCTTCGGAGATCCCCTCTGGAAGCAGGCCCTGGGAGGATCCGTCATCGGCCCTCCCTCGGTCCAAGGCGGTTCAGTGGTAACGGTCTGCGACGGGGGTAATCTTAAAGCCTACACCTGGACCGGAAGATTCCTCTGGAATTACTATGCCCGGGGAAGATTACGGCCTTTTGTAACCCGATCCCGGGAAGGAACGAGCTATATTGGCAGGACCACCGGAGTCCTCATCGCGGTGAGCCGTACTGGCCGGGAACTATGGCGGGCCAAACTCGACGGGCCCCTGATAGGACCGGTGGTGCAAGGCTGGGACGGCCGGATCTTTGCGGCCAGTGAAAAAAAAGTCTCCTGTTATACTGCGGCTGGAACCTTGCTCTGGTATAAAACACTGGACCAGGCCATTGCCCTGCCTCCTTTGGCAGACAAACAAGGGGGGCTGTTCCTGGTACTGGCCGATGCAGAACTCCTTCAGATGGATGGTTTTGGAAATACCCGTTCCCTCCCGCTCCCCCGGGTTCCCGCGGCGCTGGTCCCTTTGGCAGATCCGCTGCGGTATAGGGATGGTTCGGGGATAGGGGTTTCTGAAATCACCAGCCCCTTGCTGGTTCTCTATCAAAACGGTGAGATCCAGGGTTATGGCGGGGATTACCCTCCCTTTCCCCTGCTTCCTGATGTACCGGTAGCCGCGGTAAGCCGGGACGGCCAGGCGGCCATTACCTTGCAACATGGGCAGGTGCTGCTCCTTTCTCTTAATGAGGGCGAGTTCCTCTGGACTGGAGAAAGCGCCTCCAGGGACCGCGCAGCCCTGGAAGAACCGGAAGACATAAAGGAAGCCCTTATGATCTACGATGAACGGGGAATCTATATGCTTTCCCAGGGCCGGGCCGTGAGTTTTACCGCGGAAGGACAGCGGAAGTGGTTTATACGCATCATCGGCGCTTCAGCGATACCTAACTTCAGTGATGAGGGCCTGCTCTATTCAGGGGGAAACGATTGGGTCCTCTACGCCTATCGGCTCGAACCCCAGAGCCGCGCTCTGCAGCAATCCCTTTACGGTTCCCCTCCTGAGGGCGCGTATGGCCTTGGGACGCCCAGCCCTGGGTATGCATTAGCTTCTATCCCTTTAAATGAAGCGGGGGTCCGGAACAGCCTCGGGGTGATTACCCTGGCCCTCCAGGAAGGCCGGGTGGGGAAACGGGAGCCTGAGTTCACCGCCTATCTCATGGAAGTCATCGGCAGCGTCCAGGCTAACCGCAGAAGCTCCATTGTCCATCCGCCGGTGGATTTTCGTCAGCGTTCCGAAGCAGTGAGGCTGCTGGCCCGGCTCGGTTCTGCGGAGAGCATCCCCTTTCTCGCGGCCCAGTTCTCCCGTGAGCCGGAACCCCTTGTTCAGGCGGTCATTGCAGAAGCTATCGGCCGTATTGGGGTGGATCCCGAAGGCCGGGCCCTCAAAGCATTTAGCCGGGGGATCTATCCCCCGGCTCACGTTACGGATGAACAGACCCTGATCGCCATTGCCGGGGCAGTGGGCGCTTTATGCCGTTTTTCCGGTCCTCCTTTAAGCCAAACCGGGATCCCCCTGCTGGTCGCTCTGGCAGGCTATGAAAAACCTCCCTTAGTACGGAAACAAGCCCTCCAACAGATTTTGTCTCTTCAATAGGGTTGTGCCGACGCTTTCCGGACAACCCCGGCCAAACACACCCTGGCAGGTGATGCTTTCCGGTTATAGTACCGATATTAGTACCGTGGTAGGCTGTTTTAAAATAGGTATACGAGGAGTAGGGATGATGAAAGGTTGCAAAATTGCTCGGTTCTTAGCGGCGCTGCTTGTGGGGGGCATACTCGTAGCCCTGCCCGGGGCGCTCCAGGGACAGGTTAATACGGATGAACTGGAGAAGGGTCAGGCGCCGGTTGAATTCTTCAATTATGAAGGGCCAGTTACCCGAATTGATTCCCGGGCCCAGATCCGGGGTATTGGGTATACCCTTGGAACGGCAGTGCGATCCGGGGCCCTGCGAAGCGGATCTGAGAGCCGGTATTTCGTGATCCATGGGGCTTCCAGTCCTGAAGGCGCTCGGTTAGACGCGGACATTTTCGGCTTGGGAGCCGCAGTAGGGGTCGATCATATCCGAAACCTCAGACTCATCATACAGGGGTATTTGGAAGGGGCCTATAATTATGCAGCCCAAGATGCGAATCTCCTGGCCCAATACATCACGATCTATAATGCGGTATACCGGGGAAACTGGCGGTATTTCAGCGCCGCCTACAAACAATCGGTGCTTCAGTATTTGACGCAAGATAAGGCAGGACTTTCTCTGCGGTTTAATGAATGGCCGGGACAGACCCTCATGCTCATCCCCTTAGGCATAGGAAGCGCGGGTTCTTTAAGCGCCATAGATACTACCTCCATCAGTGATTCCACGGTACTGGATGAATTGCGTAAAGAGGGGGATTTGAGCATGGACCAGCGTAAAGACATGGTAGAATTTAAGGAACGGGAAGCGGAAGAAGCGGAACAGGAAGCCCTGCGGCGGCAGCAAGCGATTGCCGAGGAAGAGGCCCGAATCGCCGCGGAACGAACAGCCTTGGAAGCGGAACAAGCGCGGCTTGCCCAAGAACAGGCCCAGGCGGAAGCGGCCAGAGCCCAGGGACAGCTCAGCCCTGAAGAAGCGGAACAAGCCGCGCAGGAGTTAGCGGCCCAGGAAGCCGCGGCCAGAGAACGGGAGCACGCGCTGCAGGAGCAGGAAGCCGCCTTAGCGGAACAGCGGGAACAGGCTGAACGGTTGGAAGCGTTCGCCGAGCAGAAGCGGGACGAAGCGCAGCAGGATCGGGAAGGGATCGCCGGGGATCAGCAGGGGCTGATGGATGAGGCGGAAGAGCCCCAGGGTCAGGAAAGCGCTGAAGCCGTACCTGAGGATTCCTCCAGGGCAGAACAGGGCAGCCAGCAGGCCGAGGCAGAAAGCAGCGTAGCAAGCAGTACGGATTCCGGGCAGGACGAAACCGGGAATATCCCGCAAGATGAAACGGAGAATATCCCCGAGGATGCACGGGATGAAGCCGCTCAAGAAGCGGAAAGCAGCAGGGAGGACCAGGCCGAAGAGGAAGGCGGCCCTGAGGATGGGACCGGCCAAGAGGGCAGGGAGGATTCCCCGGGAGACGAAAGGAGCACTGAAGCGGAAGCAGGAGATACAAGGGATACCGCGGATACAGGAGCGGAAGATCAGGAACAATCCTGGGTAGCGGTTGAAAACGCTCAGGTCCCTGGGGTGATCGGGATGGCGTTAACCAGTTCCGCCACATCCCAAGGCAGTGTGGTTAAGGTGAACCCTGCGTCAGGCGCGGAATTGAAACGGACCAGCCTGAATACGATTAATATCAGAACCGTGGTGTTAGTTGATAAACAGATCATCGCCGTGGCAGGGGACGGGAATATGCTGCGGCTGGTTACCATTGATCCGGATACGCTGGAGGTGCTGCAGCAAGGGGAGGATGCAATCCATCCAGAGAGCCTCCTCTGGGTTAATGGCAGCGATCTCTATGGGATCATTGTTTCTGAGGGAAACTGCTATCTTGCCCGGTTTGATACTGCCTTGACCCGTCAGGCCCAGTCGGAAATGAGGGTTCATCCCTATGGGACGCTGCTCTTTGATGAGAACATGCTCAGTACCCAAGATGCCAACGGCAAAGCGGTGATCCTGGATCCCATAGATCTAATCGAAGGGCGGTAATCCTGCAGGGGATATGGAGCGCCGTCATGCCGCGGCTATAGGGGCCTGGCCCCTATAGGGCTTCACCATACTGGGGCGGCAAAAAACCGGTTCTTCGTTGAGGTGAAGGCCCATTCCACGCTGGAATGAAAGCCTCCTATGGCGGCATACCTACGCCTGTTCAGGGTCATGAACTACGCCTATTCAGGGCCGTGAACTACGCCTGTTCAGGGCCGTGAACGACGCCTGGGGGTCAGATCGAATTCGCAACGAACTGCTCTGGTATGTTTTAACCAGGGGCTTAGTCCCCTGCCATTTTTCTATGCCCTGCCTAGGACGGCCTTGTTCATGCCAGGGCCTTTTAGTATAGTAAAGAATAAAAAACCGCAAAAATGGAGGAAAAAATCCGCAGCCTAACCTTACCAAGCTCGACCATCCTGATACTGCTGGTAACCGGTCTCATCCCCCTGTATGCCCGGGATATAGAAATAACCCTGGAAGATGCGGATTTAGCCATCCCCCTGGAAGGCGGCTTGATCCGTTCTTGGGATGGCCAGGAGTATACCTGCGATGCCGCAGGGAAAGTTCTGATACCGGTTCCTGATGATCGGCAGGTGGTGATCCAGGCCGCGTATCCAGGCTATGAGGAGGGCAGGCTCCTCATCCCTATAGAGGGAAGCAGTTTTACGCTTTTGCTCCAGCTAAGGGGTATCCTGGAGAACCAGGAACTGGTGATCGAAGCATCCAGACCCGGAGTAAGCGAGACCAGAAGCGGCCGCAGCGTGGCCATATCAGACAAGGAACTCTCCCGGACCGCGGAGATCGGCATCATCGAAGATGTGATGACCTCAATTAAGCTCCTTCCAGGGGTGGGCTATGCCGGCATGTTTAACGCCATGCCTTCCATCCGAGGCGGAACCCCAGGAGACTTGACCGCGGTCCTGGATGGATTCTCCATTGAGCAGCCCTACCATTGGGGGGGCGGGGTTTCCATCTTTGATCCCCGGATGGTGCAAAGCGCCCAGCTTTCCCATGGGGTTTTTTCCGCCCGGTATGGACACACCATTTCAGGGCTTTTGGAGGTAACTTCAAAGAAACCTTCCAGTACCGAAACCGGGCTTGAATTGGGGCTTTCTTCCAGCGCGGCTAACCTCAACCTCTCGGTTCCCTTATGGGGAAAAGGAGGGGTCATGGTCATGGGAAAGCTCACCTATTGGGACCCCTTTGTTTGGGCGGTCAAGCCCTTTGTGGAAGAAGTGCAGTATATTACCACGGCCCCCTATATCAGAAGCGGCGCTCTTTCGGCAAACTACCGGTTTACCCCGGATATGGAATGGACCCTTAACGGGTTTATGGGAGGCGACGGCGCGGGAGCCTATTACCAGAATGAAAGCGAAGCGGGGGGCTTGAAAAGCAGCAGCGATATGCGTTTTAGCTGGGTTAATACACTGGGGTTTCTCATTACCGGTTTGACCCTTAATCCCCTGCCCTCCATGGTCTTTAAGGCCACTGCAGGCGGGGGGTTTCATAGGGCAGACCTGGATGCAGTGATGCAAAACGATGTGCATGTCCCCTATTCAGAGGGCTTCCAGACTAGATTCGGCCCTGACCTAGATGGTAAAACTTCCTATGACCTGGCTACTGCTATGGATGATAGGATGACCGAGCTGACCATCAATTATCAGGGGCGCCTTGATATGGACTGGGATTTACGCAAAGGCTTTCTGTTTGCCGCAGGGGTACAGGAATTGTACAGCCAATGGATTGAGGAGGAACGCGCGCATCTCTGGCAGGAGACTTTGGACACGACAAACAGCAGCCCTGCACAGACCTGGTATACCCATTACCCGGTTGCCTTCAGCAACGATATACGGAATAGCGGCTTTTTCTCTTCCCTCTATACCCTGGTGGAATATACCAGTCCTGAGCGGCGTTTCGGCGCGGAACTGGGGTTTAGGGTGGATCATCTGTACTTTGCGGGGAAGGATTTCAACATTCAAACCGCTCCGGCCCTTAATCCCCGGCTGAACCTGGACTTTGGTATCCTGAAAAACAAAGGCCCCCTGGATGCTTTAAGCCTTACCCTGGGGACGGGTTTGTTTTCTTCTATGAATACCAACGTGATTTATATTGGCAAGGACAGCGGCATTGATGATTTTGAGCTGAAACAGAGCCGTTCCTGGACCAGTATTGTGGGAACCAAGGTGGATTTTGCCCAGGGGTATAGCGTTACTATTGAAACCTATATCAAGCGGGTGTTTGATCACGGGTATCTGTCATTCGTAACCCAAGGGGATGTGCTGTCGCCGGAGTATCAGTTTGACGGGGAGGGCCGGATCTGGGGGTTTGATCTGATGCTGCAAAAACGGGAAGCCCGGTATTGGGACGGCTGGATCAGCTATTCTTTTAACCATGCCCGGTACCGGACCCCCTCACGGAAGGATCCAGATGAGCCGGATTGGTATTACCCTTCGTTTCACCGGTTTCATAACCTGAACCTCGTCCTCAATATTAAACCGGTGCAGTCCTTCCATATCGCCGTCCGTTTTGGCTTGGCCAGCGGCGCGCCTAAGGCTGTGGTGGGGGAAGTTACCAGTTATCCGGTTACGGTAGATGAGGACGGTACAAAAATCATTGAAAAATGGAAGCGGTCATCCCGGTATTCTGACACTGAGCGGGACGGTTTCGCCTTACCCCTGGATCTGAAGTTTTCCTTCTTCCGGTTTAATCCAGGCGGTAAGGTGCAGTCGGAAACCTATGTGGCAGTGGAAAACGCCTTGGCCTTCCTCAAGACGAGACAGCAGAATACCACCTTTAACGCCTATACCGGGCAGGAAGATGAAGGGAGCAGCACTGCCAGTTACCAATTACCGGTTCCCATGCTCTCGGTGGGGTTTAAATGGACCTATTGATACTGAGCATACCAATGAAAAGGATGCACAAAACCCTGGGATGGGGCGCGCTTGCGGGCTTGCTTATCTGTTCGGGCTGCGCGGGTTTGGTTGAAAAGGCCGGACAATTCCTGGAGGGGCCCTGGTTTGCAGAAAAGACCCTGGGGGTGTACCGGGCTGCCCCAGGCATGGAGATCCGGTATCTGCAAGCAACCAAGGGGGATCCCCCTGTGGAAAAGCTGGCGGTCTCGTTGAGCGCGTATCCAGGGGTGCATGTTTGGGCCTCTGCCCCGGATAAAGAAGGCCGGGTATTCCTGGAGGAGCTTCATTTTTTGGGGAGCAGTTATACCGGATGGAACCAGTTTACCCTGGAACTGGCAGGGGAAGGGAGGCTCATCTTACAAAAAAACAGCGCCTTATGGCAAGGGCCGGGATCTATTGAAAAGGTCCAGATCTCCTGGGGCAAGATCCGGCGGAACCAGAAGGTACTGTCAGGGGAAGAGGCCCTCACGGCCCTGCGTAACCGGCAGGCGCGCATTGCCGCGTTGACCGAATGGATGCATACCCAGGAGGATCCGCGGGATTTTACCCGCCTTGAGGATTTTGCGGCCTACTGGAAACCCCTGCTCATGCCGGAACTCGCGCCCCGCAAGAAACGCCCTGCGGCATGGACTGCCGCGGCCGCGTCCTGGGTTCAAGGGGAAGAGGTTTCATGGAACCGGCATTACACTGAACAGGTTTTCCCGGAAACCCTCTGGGTTTTGCGGAACTCCGGCGCGCTGCTCCGGGATTGGGAAGAAGCCTTGCCCTGGATCTACCTGGACTATCAATGGGATAGGGTACTCCAGGGTCTTTCACAGGCCCAGGTCTTGACCAAAATCAAATGAGCAAGAAAAAAGGGGGAACCGGTGATGCAGCTTAAACCCGGAAGGAAAAGAAAAAGAAGCCGCTTTGAAGATGCAGGCGCGTCCAGTGATATTGCCTTTCTGCTGATCATTTATTTTATCGTGATTGCCGGATTTAACATCAACAAAGGATTCATCATGCATCTTCCTGCCAAGGATTCGACCCGTTTGATCCTGAAAGAGGATCTGCTGCGTTTTGAATTAGACCATAAGGGGACCCTTTTGTATCAAGGCGCGGTGATGGAGCTTGCCGCGGCGGAACAGGCCATACAGGCCGCGGTAAGGGCCAATCCGAATCTGGCAGTGGTTTTAAGCATCGCGCCTTCCGCGCCCTGGCAGCAGGTGGTTTCCTTTGTGGAACTGGCTCAAACCCTGGAGGTAGAGGCCTTTTCATTCTCCATGAAAGACGACCCTGGTACAGGGGGGGCCTTATGAGGCTGGACCGGGAACGGAAACGGTTCGTGGTTCCCCTTAATTCCATGTCTGATGTGGCGTTCCTGCTCCTTATATTCATCATGCTGGTTTCCCTCATTAACTACCGCCGGGAGGTGAAAATCGAGTATCCCGAAGCGGAGGCTGCGAAAAAGACCAGCGCGGAAAAGAACCTGGAAATCTGGGTTGACCGGGCAGGAGCGCTCTACCTGGACGGGGTTCCCAGTGATGTGCAGGCCATGGAAAACCGCATCATCTCCCTGTATCAGGAAGCGCCGGATACCCGGATTCACATTATTGCGGACCGGGGAACCCCCTTTACCCATGTCAACCGGGTATTACAGACCCTCCAGATCCTGCAATACCGGGTGGTGAGCTTGGTCGTGAAGGACCGCTGATGGAAGGCGCGGGTATTAACCGGATGAGAGCGGCCCTGTTTCTGCTGGCTGCGGCTTTACACGGGTTCCTCATCTTTTTTATGGTATTCCGCCTGGAAACCAGGGTGGAAACCCTGGAACCTGAGGCCAAGATCATGAGACTCGCGGACATCCAGGAAGAAGTTCCGCTTCCGCCCCTTCCCCCTCCGCCCCTCCCGCCTCCTCCGCCATTGCCGCAGCAGCAGGTCGTAGAGGCCATCGCTGAAACTATGGTAGAAACCGATGAGGTTCCCCAGGACCAGGAAGTGGTTGAATCCCTGCCCTATGAAGTCCCTCCCCAGCCGGTTCAGCCGCAATCCCAGGTCCTGGAATACCTTCCTCAGCACCAGGTTTCCAAGGTTCCGGTGTTTTCCGAAGGGGATATCCGTAAAAACCTGGTCTATCCTCCCATTGCCCTGCGGTCTAACACTGAAGGGGTGGTGATTTTGACGCTGTTTGTGGACGCTCAGGGGGAGATCCGGCGGATCGTCGTACTTAGAGAGGAGCCTTCGGGCCGGGGTTTTGGGGAAGCCGCGGTTAAGGCTTTCCAGGGCATCCGCGCGCGCAGTCCTGCCGAGGCCAATGGAGTCCCAGTGGGGATTCAGTACCGGTATCCCATACGCTTCACCATCCGATAACCCCCCAGCGCCCCCCAGGGGGTTTAATGCCCCTGTATGGCCGCGGTAATAAGAGAACAGGCCGCTCCTTGCTTCCTGCCAGCGGGTTTAATGCCCCTGTATGGCCGCGGGGCTAAGCGAGCGGGCCGCCCCTTGCTTCGGGCCTTTGCCGCTTTAGGGCTTTAGGCGGAAGGCCGGCCTAAGCGTAACAAGTAAGAGAACGAGCCGATTACAAACTAAAGGCTATAAGAAGTAAGAGAAAAAAGGGTGATCTTCATGAGGCAGGAACGAAGAGACGTGATCCGTATTCCCGCCCCTCCCCCGTTCCCCACAACGCCCACCGCAGGCGCGTAACAAGTAAGAGAACGAGCCGATTACAAACTAAACGCTATAAGAAGGTTGAAAAGAACAACCATGGTCCCTCAGTTTTTCCCGGACTTTCTTTTCATATTCCGCCATTATACAACCACTGCCACCCGGTCCGCCTTAAAATGAAGCCTCATGTTGGTATGGGGTCTCCCATTCGCTTCTAACACTTCAGGCGCTACATACCGCACCCGTTCCATGAGGACATCCAATGAGCCGGATTCCAGGGCAAGCGGTATTTCATCGTTCACCGCCACCCATACCCGAGCTTCATCGTCCCAAGTTAATAAAATGATATAGTTGTTCATATAAGTCTTG
>JAISOX010000119.1 GCA_031275325.1 Treponema sp. | reverse complement strand
CTATATATTCATTTAAGCTTTCACGCAGGAATGTAGCAAGCTCAGTGTCAGAATCTGCAAAAGATTCCTGGGTAATTGCCAATATATGCCCAACCCGCACATCATTGCTTGCCAGGATGAACCATCCATCGCCAGCCCCGTCACCGATAGCAAATTCAAGCACTTCGACCGCTTCTGGTTCATCGGAAACAACGGAACGCCCTCTGCTTCCCCCTCCGCCAAATCGTTCTGATTTTTCAAATACATTTCTGGTGTTTGTTGGAACACCTCTTGTCCCGGTAATCCTGCTTGCGGTAACAGTTGAACGTGCTGGCATTTGGTTTGCCATTGTCTGATTAAACGCAGTCAAGACGATCTGGGAGAGTTCGGATATACCGATCTGGTGTGTCTCTTGCGTCTTTATTAGGGCCAAGTCTGTATGCCGTGAATAATTACCATCGTTACCGGCATCTGCGATTTGATCTACTTCGATAACTGGTTCTGGCCCAAATACGTGGCAACCTACGAGTATACTCCCCAAAATCACCATAAGAAAAAGAAAAGCGTACAGTATTGCTTTTTTCATCCTATAAACTCCTTATATTTTTGATCCGTATAATATACCACCATTCTATCATAAACTGCTTGCTATGTATAGTGGAATAAATGCAGTTTTTATGTCATTTAACAGGTCTGTTTACGCTTCGCCGCCGGTAAGCGGCTCGGCCTCTGCAACCGCTGGTCATTGCGCTATGGGCAGACCTTCGGTCTGAACATTCCCACGCCGTTACTCCGGCACGGTCAGCGCAAGTCTAATCCATAGGTCAGCGTGAACCTCACCCTGTTGGCCTCTGATCCTTCCATTGGCTGACCCTAGGGCGGAGCGTAGATTTTGGATAATACGCCAATATTGACTCACGCGATACCGTATCGCATAATACTATAATTTCGCAGATTATCCGCGGGAAGGGAGAAGCATAGGATGAAAAAACGGGTTGCGCTGCTGGGGGCTACCGGATCCATAGGGAAAAGTACCTTGGATGTGATCCGTCAAGGTAAAGATGTTTTTGAGGTGGTCCTCTTGTCAAGTCATACTGATGCAGCGGGACTCCTCGCGCTTTCCGGGGAATTTCCCGATGCCCTTCTCGCCCTTTCAGGTTCTGCCCAAGGGCCGCAAGCAATACCCTATTTCGGGTCTCAGGGGCTGCTGAAAGCCATTGCAGCATGTGGCGGGGATATTGCGGTCAATGGCATCGCCGGCGCAGCAGGGTTGCAGCCTTCCATTGAGGCCCTCAACGCGGGGATGGACCTTGCCCTGGCAAACAAGGAAACCATCGTCATGGCCGCTCCCTTGGTTCTTGCCCTGGCCCAGGAAAAAAAACGCCGGGTCATCCCGGTAGATTCGGAACATGCGGCTATTTTTAATCTGCTGGAAGACCATGGCAGGGATCAGCTTGATGCACTCCTCCTCACCGCCTCAGGAGGGCCTTTTAGAACCTATTCCCTTGAACAGCTTGCCGCAGTAAGCCCCCAGGATGCCTTGGCGCATCCGACCTGGAACATGGGGGTCAAGATAAGCATTGATTCGGCCACCATGGCCAACAAGGGGCTGGAAGTCATAGAAGCGGCCCGGCTTTTTGCCATGGCTCCTGAAAAGATCACCGTAGTGGTGCATCCCCAGAGTATCGTTCATTCCATGGTACGGTTCAAGGATGGGACCGTGTATGCCCAGATGTCCTGCCCGGACATGCGGCTTCCCATCCAGCAAGCCCTCTCCTATCCTGATCGAGGAAGCCGGTCTTGGGGCGCGCTGAATTTTGACGCGCTGACCCTGGAATTTACAAAACCGGACGCTGCGGCCTTCCCCATGCTTCCCCTGGCTTATGACGCCCTCAGAAGGGGGCCGGCCTATACCGTGGTCTATAATGCGGCCAATGAAGTGGCGGTTACCGCTTTTTTGGAGAAGCGGCTCTCTTTTCTTGCTATACCCCGGATAGTTGCCCAGGCCTTGGATCGGGAATGGACCGTAGCGCTCCAGCTTGAATCGATCCTGGAAACGGATTCCCAGGCCCGATCCTTAGCAGCCGCCTGTATTAGGGCAAACCTATAGGGCTATCTTTTCCAGACATGGATGTTTCCGGGGCTTCCGGGCCATATAGCATTATCTTAGTAAATGGAGTATATATAAAGACATGCTTATCATGAAAATCCTCATTGGACTCCTTGGTCTTGGGGTTGTGGTGTTTGTCCATGAGCTGGGCCACTTTTTAGCGGCCCGGTGGGTGGGTATTGAGGTAGAAGCATTTTCCATAGGTTGGGGTAATCCAATTTTAAAGAAGAAAATCGGCTCCGTAGAATACCGGATCGGTATGTTTCCCCTGGGAGGTTACTGCAAGATGCGGGGGGAAAATGAATTCCAGGAAGCCTATGAACAGGGACAGCAGCTTATTGCCCCGGTGAAGGGCACCTACTTTGGGGTAAGCCCCTGGAAGCGTATTATCGTGTCCTTTGCAGGCCCTTTCTTTAACCTGATCTTCGCGGTTCTGGCGCTTTCGGTTATTTGGGGACTTGGATTTGACGTAACTACCCTGGAAAATAGAATCGTCTTGGCTTCCAGTATCAACCCGGAAGAGCGATACCCCGCAGACGAGGGGGACCTTAAAACGGGAGATCGGATTATCCGCATCAACGACCGGCCCATCGCCACGTACCAAGATATACAGGAAATCATTGCGGTCAATCCTAAAAAGGACCTGTCCCTTACGGTGGATCGGGAGGGAACCCTCCTATCCCTGAAGGTACGGCCCCAGTTGGATAAGCAGACCGGGGCGGGAAAGATGGGAGTCTATTTTTGGGCTGACCCTGTGGTAGCCTCGGTAAATCCCGGCAGTCCCGCGGCTATTGGAGGTATCCAAAAGGGGGATCGCATTCTCAAGATAAATGGTACGGACATACCCTATACGATGGCCTTACTCCCCCTCATACGAACCCAACCTCCGGTCCTGTCTGTGGAGTTTGAACGGGAAGGACAGCTCATGGATACCGAGTTGGTCCTTTCCTATACTGAGGACGGCGAGACCGATCTGGGGATACACTACCAGATGATCCGCTTCCATACCCCCCGGCTTGCTCCCCTGGGGGCCTTGCGCAAAGGCGCTGAGGAAACCTGGAAAACCTTTGTAGTATCCTTTCGAAGTTTTGCCCTTCTTTTCAGAGGTATTGATCTAACCCAGGCAGTGTCTGGTCCAGTGCGTATTACCTACATGGTGGGGGATGTAGCCGCTGCAGGGTTTGGGGAAAGTGTGAGTACCGGCCTGCGTTCCATGGCAAGTTTCCTTTCCCTTATTTCTATTGCCCTCTGTGTTATGAACCTCCTCCCCCTCCCGATTTTGGACGGGGGGATGATCCTGCTCTTTATCATTGAAGGGATTAAACGGAAACCCCTGCCCCCTCGGGCGATCTATGTTTTCCAGACCATCGGGGTGGTCCTGATTGTCGGCCTCATGGCCTTTGCGGTCTTTGGGGATATTCTCTATCTGGTGCATCGTTAATGGATGCTCCCTTGAGGAAAGGTATGGGGTATAATACGGGTATGCTCATCTGCGGCTTAGGCATCTTAAGCATCTTACCGGCAGTATCCTGTCTATCCGCCCAAGTTTCCCATAGGGACCAAGCATTGCTGACGCCGAGAGGGGGGCATCAAGGAGCGGTGCATACCCTGATCTATGATGAGCAAGAACGGCTTCTGAGCGCTGGGGACGACGGATTTTTGGGAATCTGGGATATTCCCGGGGCGGTTGCAGAGGAACGTTTTCAAGTAAGCCCCTATGCCATTCCTGCCATGGTTTTACGTCCTGGTAAATCCCAGGTGAGCCTGCTCGAAAGGGATGGCATAGATCAGTACCGCATTGCCGCTTGGGATTATGAGGCTAAACAGAAGCTCTTTACCCTGAATTTTAGGTATCCTGTCTCGTATATCACCTATTCTGGGGGGGGTAATTTCTTGATCCTGGTTCAACAGGGCAACCCGGAGGTCCAGTTCATACACGCGGAAACCGGAGAAATCCTTAAAGCCCCGGATAGTACCGGCGCTTTAAGTTTTGCCGCTACGGGCAAGTCAGAACGGACCATGATTGGATATGACCCTTTGGGGGTCCTTTCCTATTGGGATCTGGAATCGGGAAAGGAGATCCGGCGTTTTACCGTACCGGATCATATAGGGACACCCATTTTATTCGGTAATAACCGTTTTATTGGGGGCATAGATGCCAAGGGCCTGGTGATCCTGGATGCGGTTTCAGGTACCACCATAGTCCGGGAACGGGGTATTTCCCAGGGGAAGGTGTTTGCGCTGGGAGGGGAGCTTCCTGAATTCATGTGTCTTACCACCGGTCCCGGCGCATCAATACTGTACCATTTTGCCATGAGTACTACCGGCAGACTGGAGATTAAAAACCAATGGCCCGTGCCTTCATGGCTGCCAGAGGTTATGAGCGCAGTTATCACCGCGGATGCCCTGGTCTTAGGCACTCTGGATGGAGGCGTATGGATCGGTAAGCAAGATGGAACCGTAACTATGCTGGAGGTGCGAAATCAGGAATCCATAATTGACGCGGCGGCAGTAGCATCTTCTTTGGCTTTTCTCAGCAAAGCGCAGGTCTTAGGGTTCATACCGCTGGATTATACCCAACTGGAGGATAAGACCCTTATTCCAGTGGAACCGAGCAGCTACACCCGGCTGGCCTCGGATCCTGAAGCTGGAGAAGGGGGTATGGATGGCTTGTTACTCTGGCAGGAAACCCCGACAGGTTCGTTCCCGGTAATCAGGACCCTAGGGGAGGATGCGGTCCCGGCGCCTCAGAGGGAAACCCTCGTTTTGGACCGCTTGTCCCTGCGTTTTCCCCTTCGTACTGCCGTGCTTCGGGGAGAACAGGCTCTTTTTCTTGATGCTGCAGGGAACATTACGGTTCTTTCTATACATACCGGAGAGCGACTGTTTTCTTTTTCATCGGTGGCCTCTCTGGATGCCACCTTGCTTAAGGATGGGAATATCCTCATTGGACAAAGTGTGGTTTCTGGGAACACGCCGTTTCTTATGGTGAATAGCAGTACCGGAGAAACGCTCCCCCTGGGGATTGCTGGGTCAGTGGGAGTCCGGGTGTATTGCGGGGCTAGCGGCGTCCCCTATGGAATAACCGTAGACGCTCAAGAAGGGCGCTTGACCACTGCCATCACGAAGCTTTCCTTGACAAACTCTTCCCATGCAACCCAGTTAGCGGCATATCCCGGAGAGGATACGGGCTTTAGTCTCGCTGAATCCAGGGGAACCCTGGTATCAACCTTGGGAGGAGAAGAGGCAATGCTCTATGATGCAAGGGGCATGAGGCCCTTGAAGCGGAGTCCCGGCTTTCCTGTGCGTCTTATTGACGGGGGCCGCTATTGTATCGCCTTGGATACGGAAGGTACTATCGCCTGGTATGATCCGGAATCAGGAACCCTCCTTGCCCTTTTCCACCTGTATGAAAATGAATGGATCCTAGAAAAACCAGGAACTCCCCTCATTCGAGGAAGGCTTAACCAGAGGGCTCAGGCGGAAGACAGGGAGCGGTGATCTTAAGAAGTATGTGGTCTGTCCTTGCACTCAGACTTAGCGTGTTTCTTCACTTAGGGGATGAACTCTTACATGGCCCTGGGTTAGCGCCTATGCTTTGATCTCAAGTTCATGGCATAGGCTCTTATTCCGGGGCGTTCTTTCAATCACCTATGACCTGCTGTATGTCCTTCTTGATGGCTTCCAGTTTCCGGGCAGCCTCAAGCTTGGCCGCGAGTATACCACCACGGCCCACTTCAGTACAACAACTAGCATAAAACTTGATCTTAGGCTCAGTACCGCTGGGACGGGCGCTCACCACGGTTCCATCCTTGAGGTAGAACTGCAACACATCACTTTTGGGAAGGTCTACCGGTTCCCGGCGATCCGGCTGGGCCGGATACTTCCATACCGATTCCCGGATATCTCTAACTTTCACAACCTCGATACCCCCCAGCATCGTGGGGGATTGCTTTCGGTAGGACTCCATAATTCCCTGCATGATGGCAGGGCCTTCAGAACCCTGGAAGTATTTGGATATGCCCAGTTCCTGCCAGTAACCATTTGCCTGATACAGTTCATCCAGCCGGTCCAGGAGGCTCTTACCCTGGCTCTGCCAATACAGGGTCATCTCGGCAGTCATAGCCGCTGCGGAAACCCCATCCTTATCCCGGACTTCTGGTTCCACCAAATACCCATAGCTCTCTTCAGTACCGAAAACCACGGTAGGCGTACCGGCAGCGTCACTTTTTCGCCACACATCAGCTATCCATTTAAAGCCCGTGAGACATTCGATACATACCGCCCCATAGGACGCGGCCACTCGCTGCTGCATCCCGGTAGTAACTATGGAATTCACCATCGCGGCCTTCGCTGGCATTTTCCCGGTTTCTTTCAAGGAAAGAAAGATGTAGTCTGCTAACAGGGTCCCAAGCTGATTTCCCGTAACCAAGGTAAAGGTTCCCTCACGATTCGGTACGGCGATCCCTAAGCGATCCGCATCAGGATCCGTAGCCATGACCACATCAGCCCCTACCTTTTTCCCCAACTGGAGGGCTAGTTCCAGAGCCGGGGCTTCTTCAGGATTGGGAAAAGACACTGTGGGGAAATCTCCGTTTCCCTCCCGCTGTTCCGGTACGGTGATGACCTGGAGGCCCAGATTACCCAAGACCGACTCCACATGCATAGCCCCGGTACCATGCAGGGGGGTATAAACGATTTTGACTGCCGCGGCCTTTTCCTTGATCATATCCGGCCTAAAGAGGCGGCTCCGTACCATGGCCTGATAGGGTTCATCGATTTCTTTATCAATTATCTGTAAAAGCCCCTGGGCCAGAGCCTGGTTTTTATCCATTTCCGTAATAGCAGTAACCCGGTTTACCTCTTCAATGATCCCCGTATCGTGAGGGGCTATCACCTGAGAACCGTCGTTCCAGTATGCCTTGTACCCGTTGTATTGCGCTGGATTGTGGCTGGCCGTAACCACAATCCCGGTATCACAGCCCAATTGCCGTATGGCAAAGGAAAGCTCCGGGGTGGGGCGCAGGGACGAGAATAGGTATGCCTTGATGTGATTAGCCGCAAAAATCAATGCCGCGGCTTCGGCAAACTCCGCGGAATAATGACGGCTATCAAAAGCAATGGCTGCAGCAAGGGTCCCGGCAGCAGCCTTATCTGGAAAGGCCTTCCGTATATATGAGGCAAGGCCCTGGGTAGCCCTTTTCACCACCAGGGTATTCATACGATTATACCCGCCGCCAATAACCCCTCGCAATCCTCCAGTACCGAATTCCAAGTTTCTGAAGAACCGGTCTTCCAGTTCCTTCCAATCGTCTACAGCCAAGAGCTTTTCAACCTCAGTCCTGAAATAAACATCCTTTTCTTTATGTATATAATCCTTCGCCTGAGCAAGGATGGCATCTTTATCCATAATAAAGTCCTCCGCATTGCAATATACCGTTAGTATACTGAGCCTTTTTAGTATGAGCAAGGCATGCCGTTACAGGAACATTCCTTTCCGCTGCGCTCTATACTAGAGAGCAATGCCGCTTGTTTTGCCATTTTCTTCTTTCCTATACAATAATACAGGTAGGTGAGAAGCACTCTCACGCGTTGGTGAGAGCCACTCTCACGCGTCGGTGAGAGCGAGTCTAACCAGTAGGTGAGAGCGAGTCTAACCAGCTAGTAGGTGAGAGCGAGTCTAACTAGTAGGTTAGAGCGAGTCTAACCCATATTTCCGATCTGAGATGCCCATAACCTTATCCTGGGGGCGGTACATGGCAGGCGGTTCCGGCTGAACGAGCCATGCCTTTCAGCCGGTTATATGGAAGCGAACATACTCCCCAAACCCCGGAAGCTCTATGGGTTTATCAAGAGGGTACATCCTTTTATTGTTTCAATCCACCCGCTCACATGAAGCGCGACAGCGCCTTTACAGTGGGGTATAATACCCCGCCCCTTGGGGCGTAAAACTGGGGGCGCGGGGGATTTGTTCCCCCGCATACGATAC
>JAISOX010000007.1 GCA_031275325.1 Treponema sp. | reverse complement strand
TGACTGAGTTGCAATTATTTTGAAAGTCCGGTAAGGTCAAAAGAGTTTAAGGGGTATAGAGTGACGGCATACATCATACGGCGTCTTTTGTTGATCATCCCCACCCTCTGGGCGATCATTACCATCAATTTCTTTATCGTACAAATAGCCCCAGGAGGCCCGGTGGATCAGGCCATCGCGGACATGCAGGGCCTGGGCCAAAACAGCGCGGTTCAGCGCATCAGCGGAAGCGGTCCAGCTCAAGAACCGGGCCATGCGGATCGGATCCGGCCCGGCGGCTCCTCTGCGTACCGGGGCGCCCGGGGCCTTGATCCGGAGGTGATTGCGGAAATCGAAAAACGCTACGGTTTTGACAAGCCTATAGGCGTACGGTATCTGAATATGCTTAAAAACTACGCGGCTTTCAACTTTGGGGATAGTCTTTTCCGGGGACGGTCGGTCCTGGACCTCATCGCGGAACGGCTTCCCGTATCGATCTCCCTGGGATTGTGGAGTACCTTAATCATATACCTGGTGTCCATTCCCTTGGGCATACAAAAGGCCATAAAAAACGGCAGCCCTTTTGACCTGTGGACCAGCAGCGCGGTGATCTTGGGAAACGCGATTCCTTCGTTTTTGTTTGCGGTGCTGCTGGTAGTGCTTTTCTCAGGAGGAAGTTTCCTCAAGATCTTCCCCCTGCGCGGCTTAGTGTCGGTTAATTTTGCGGACTTAAGCGTCCCCGCTCAGATCCTGGACTATCTGTGGCATCTGGTTCTGCCGGTTGCGGCCATCACCATCGGGGGCTTTGCTACGTTGACGATGCTCACCAAGAATTCCTTTTTGGATGAAATCCATAAACAGTACGTTATGACCGCCCGTGCCAAGGGGCTCACTGAAAAGCGCATCCTCCTGGGGCATGTGTTCAGAAACGCCATGCTCATCGTTATTGCAGGCTTTCCTGGAGCATTCATTGCCATGTTTTTCACAGGGTCCGTGTTAATTGAGGTGATCTTCTCCCTGGAAGGCATGGGTCTCCTGGGCTTTGAATCCACTATGCAGCGGGATTACCCGGTGATATTCGCTACCCTGTATATATTCACCCTTATGGGCCTCCTCCTCTCTTTGGTGAGCGATGTGATGTATACCCTTATCGATCCCCGGATCACCTTCGAGGCTCAAAGATGATCCTTACGAAAGCGGCTCAGGCTTCTCGAAATCCGGCCCCAGGGGTTTCAGGCTCAGGCATACCCCGGCGGCTCAACCCTTGGGAGCGATTCAAGAAAAACAAGCGGGCTTTTGTGTGCTTGTGGCTCTTTGGCATCCTCTTTATTTTGAGCCTCTTTGCGGAATGTATCGCTAATGATAAGCCCATCTTGGTCCGTTTTGACGGGAAGTGGTATGTTCCCCTCTTCCATGACTATTCAGAGCTTATCTTTGGGGGAGAGTTTGACATCCATACGGATTACCGGGATCCCTACATCCGGGAGCGTATCGAAGCCAAAGGCTGGATGCTGAAGCCTCCTATTGGCTTTAGCTATGACACTATCAACTATAACCTGCCGAGCCCTGCCCCTTCACCGCCTACCGGGGAAAACCTTTTCGGGACCGATGATCGGGGCCGGGATGTGGCTGCCCGGGTCATTTACGGCTTCAGGATCTCCGTACTTTTCGGGCTTAGCCTGACCCTTTTTTCCTCGATAATCGGGATAAGTCTCGGGGCATTACAGGGGTACTACGGCGGAGGGTTTGACATCATCTTCCAGCGTTTCATGGAGGTCTGGTCCGGGATGCCCGCGCTCTTCATGCTGATCATCCTTTCCTCGGTGGTGGAGCCTAATTTTTGGTGGCTTTTGGGGATCACCTTGCTTTTCAGTTGGATGAGCCTCGTGGGGGTGGTCAGGGCGGAATTCCTGCGGGCCCGGAACTTCGAATACGTGCTTGCCGCCCGGGCCATGGGAATGAGGCATAGCCGCATTATGTTTGTGCATATTCTCCCCAACGCCATGAGCTCGGCCCTGAGCTACCTCCCCTTCATCTTGGGAGGATCCATTACCACCCTCACCTCCTTGGATTTCCTGGGGTTCGGCCTCCCGGTAGGTTCCCCTTCACTCGGTGAATTACTCGCCCAGGGCAAAGCCAATCTGCATGCCCCCTGGCTGGGAATCGCTTCCTTTGCGATCCTGGGTCTCACCTTGAGCCTGCTGGTGTTCATCGGCGAGGGTATACGAGACGCCTTTGATCCCCGGAGGCGCCCATGAAAGCCTTTGCTTCGCCGGCTACCCATCTGGTAGAGTACCGGGGTTTCAGAGCCGCCTTTGGGAACCGAGCGGATACGGGCAAAACCGCCGCGTCTTCGGGTTCCATAAAAGAGGTGGTTCATGGGATCGATCTGTATATTGATGAGCATGAGACCCTGGCCCTGGTGGGGGAGAGCGGCAGCGGTAAGACCGTAAGCGCCCAAGCGCTGATGCGGCTCTTGAACGAAGATTGGATTAGCTATCCCCGGGGGGAGATTCTGTTTGAAGGCCGGGATGTGCTTAAAATGGAAACGGAAGAACTGCGAAAGCTCCGGGGCAGGGACATGGGTATGATCTTCCAGGAACCTATGAGTTCCCTGAATCCCCTCCATACCATAGAGAAACAGCTTGCCGAATCCCTGATGCTCCACCAGGGGCTTTCCCGGTCTGCTGCCCGGCCCTTGATTGTAGACTGGCTCAAACGGGTGGGGCTTCATAATGCGGAACAGCGGCTCTCCGCGTATCCCCACGAGCTTTCCGGCGGGGAACGGCAGCGGGTGATGATCGCCTTAGCCCTCCTCCACAAGCCTAAGCTCCTCATCGCGGACGAGCCGACCACTGCCCTGGATGTAACCATTCAAGACCAGATTCTCACCCTGATCAAAACCTTACAACAGGACTTAGGCATGGCAGTGCTCTTCATCACCCACGACCTGGGGGTAGTGCGGCGTATGGCCGACCGGGTGGCGGTAATGAAGGACGGGATAATACTCGAAACAGGGGAGCGGAACCTCATTTTCTCCGCTCCCCATGAAGCCTATACAAAGCTGCTCATCAGCTCCGGAGCAGCGCCGGAAAGCCCGGTTCTTGATGGTTCTGCTCCAGAGATTGCAGCGGTCCAGGATCTTAAGGTGTATTTTCCCCTTAAAAAAGGCTTTTTCCGGCGGGTAGGAGGCTATATCAAGGCAGTGGACGGGGTGAGCTTTACCTTGCGCCGGGGCCAGACCTTGGGCGTTGCCGGGGAAAGCGGGAGCGGCAAGACCACCTTGGGGAAAGCCCTTCTGGGCCTGGAAAAAAGCCAGGGGAGCATCCGCATAGAGGGTACGGAAATTCACGGCTTAGGTGAAGACGCCCTGCGTCCGTTGCGGCGTAAGATGCAGATCATCTTCCAAGATCCTTACGGCTCCCTCAGTCCCCGGATGACCGTTGAGCGTATTGTAGGGGAAGGGCTGTTGATTCACGCCCTGGGGACCAAAGCGGAACGGCGGGAACGGGTCCTGACCTGTCTCAAGGAAGTGGGCCTGGGAGACGAGGATGTCCTCTCCCGATACCCCCATGAGTTTTCCGGCGGCCAGCGCCAGCGGATATGTATTGCCCGGAGCCTGGTGCTGGAGCCGAGTATCCTGGTGTTGGATGAGCCTACTTCCAGCCTGGACCGGACCATTCAGTTTCAGGTGGTCAGCCTCTTAAAAGAACTCCAGGAACGGCGGGGACTCTCGTATGTTTTCATCAGCCATGATCTGCGGATTCTGCGGAGTCTCTGCCATGAGATCCTCATTATGAAGCAGGGAAAGGTAGTAGAAGCAGGGCCTACCGGAGAAATCATGGGAAACCCCAAAGCGGCCTATACTCAGGAATTACTGCGGACGGCTTTTGACTGACGGTACGTGCTTCCCTGGTTGTACAAGCTAGGTTCTCCCCTAGGTAGGATATTGTGGAAAAGCAGTTAAAGTTATGGGCTGGAGTGGGCCTTCACGCTAGGTTGGAGTGAGCCTTCACGCGAGGCTGGAGTGAGCCTTCACGCGAGGCTGGAATGAGCCTTCATTCTAGGCTGGAGTGAGCCTTCACAATCATCCTGGGGCGAACCGCTCGAAGGTTTAGCCCCTCTTTCAGGGGAGTGCCTGGGGAATCTTCATCTTACATTTGACATATAAAAGTAGTTGACATTCTTGAGGGGGTATTACATAATTACTGCAATACATTCCATGTATTATCTTAAAAAGGATTGTTAGTGAATATGCCCTGTCCTGACCGGCAGCGCAGGTATTTACGCATGACCTGAACCCTCGGTACCGCAGACAAGGCAGGTGTCGATGGTTGAGGTCTTTTTTTTTACAATGTGGACAAAGATACATGAAGAATATTCGAAAGTACAACAACAATATCATTCTCGCCAATGATCGGGGGCATGAAGTAATTGTACTGGGTAAGGGAATCGGCTTTCAGGCGAATCCCGGCTCTCCGGTTGATAAGAGCCTTATCGAA
>JAISOX010000173.1 GCA_031275325.1 Treponema sp. | reverse complement strand
GCCCGTAAAAACCCCGCGTCATCTGAAAAGGGCGTAGGGATAAGCCGAACCCGGTCCATGTTGAGGTAACGCACGGCCTTGAGGGCTTGGTTTCGGAGCTGCTGTACCAGATGCCTGGTCTTGATAATGCCCAAGCCCTGTTCAGTCCGCATTAAATGATCCGCCATAGTAGAAATGATCAAGGTATCTCCGGATCCGCAGGCGTCGAAAATATAGAACCGGCTGTTTCCAAACCCAATGTCCCGTAAGCCTTTGGCTAAGGTATAGGAACCCTGATCCCGGATACCTTCCCCTGGGTGCAGTTCCTCCTTATCGGTAAAAATGATCAACCACGAATGAACCCGGGCTTGTCGCAGCTTCAGGGCCGCTTCTATAAGCTCAAACACCGCGGCGCTGTTGTCATTGGCTCCCGGACTATCCGCCACCCGGTCGTAATGAGCCACCAAGATGATGAGATTTTGCTTTATTGGAGGCCAGCATTTTACCGGCCCCTGCTCAGGAGCGGATAGAAAAAAGTGCCGGTTTCCGGAAATGGTGATCACCTGGGGCCTGAAGTGTAATTCATCCAGCAGGGATTTAAGCATCCTATATCGATCCGTACTGAGGGCAATGAATTCTTTAAAATGCTGATCGAGCACCTGATTACTAAATCCATGCTGCACAGAACTTACAACCGAACCGCTTTAAATGAGGATGAAGGAGCAACCAACTCGTCTTGAGCTTGTATCATAAGAAGCTCCCTGCTTTTATGTTTAAAAGTGGCTTCCATGATACCGTATACCGACGCCGCGCATAATTCCAGGGTTTGCCGGATATCCCTGGTTTCCAGGTACCGGGAGAGGAAGACTGCCGCGGTAAGGTCCCCGGACCCGGCCATGACCGTGGTAAAGGGCAATTCCGGGGTACGGATCCGGTACAGATCCTTTCCATCAGACACGAGCATGTCGATATGATCCCCTGGACTCAAGCTGCCTAAAGGACTGATACCTTCCCGGAAACTGGTAACCAAGATCACCTGAGGGCCTTTGGCATGGAGCGCGTCAATGGCCTTACGCGCGCCATCCAAGGAGGAGGTATCCATACCAGCGAGGGCTTCCAGTTCAAACTGGTTGGGGGTGATGATGTTTGCCAGGGTAATGACCTGGTTCTTGAAAATATCCGGAATCCCCGGTTTGACATAAAAACCTCTCCCCATATCCCCCATCACCGGATCGCAGCAATACAGGGCCTTGGGGTTTATATTCCGTACCCGGCGTACCCCCTGCATAACGGCCTGGCCCACCTCCGCGTCCCCCATATACCCTGAGAGGATGGCTTCACAATTCCCCAGGACCCCTCGTTCTTCGAGGCCCTGAACCAGGGCTTCCGCTAGAGAAGCCCCCAGGACCTGTCCCTGCCATGCGCCATAGCCAGTATGATTTGAGAACTCCACGGTATTAACCGCCCAGACCTCCCGGCCAAGGCGTTGGAGGGGAAACACCGCTGCGGTATTTCCTGCATAACCGTATACTACATGGGACTGAATAGACAAAATAGCCATAGCTACCTTCTTTACTCCTTTACGTTATCTTTGGTTTTTCCTGAAAAATGCCATAACCTATCAATCAATGCTACAAGAATACGGAAGAACCGGCCCTGACTCTTACCATAGGTTATGGTAAAATCCCGGGCAGCCTTAGCAAGGGAATAATGAACCCCGTATTTTTTCTTAAGAAAATCCCAATGTTTCACGATCCACACATAGAGATCGCTCGCCGTATACCCCGGAAAATTCAGCTCTATCCATTCGTCTTTGATGATTTGAATGATAGGTTCGTAGACATTGTTATACCAAGAAACCAAGGCATCGGAAAAGGGAATTTCCCCAACTACATGCAAGTTGAGATAGTATTTATGCACCAAAATATGATTGTATATAACATCGTAGCGGCCTGCCGCGGTGAAATCCAGTGCATAATCACCGGTGAGTTCACCGAACTGGGTTTTCTCATAGAATATCTTCTTTTCATACTCAATGAGGCTTTCCCGCAGTTCATCCACGGTCTGGGAGGGGGTGATGATAATCTCACTGGAAAGGCTCGTTACCTCTGCATCAATCGATTCAACCCCCTGGGACCGGGCCACTGAAACCCGATGATTTCCATCCCGGACAAAGTAGACTCCCCCGATCTCATAGAGCTGGATGGGAGGTAAGATAATATCCTTGAGCAGGGCCTGATCCACCCGTTCCCAGCGCTTCCGCAGATGCTCAGAACGGGGCAAAAAATACTTATTGAAATCCCGATACCGGCCTTCACTGCCGACGATGAGCTTGACTGGAACCACCTGCATACCCCGGTACACTTCGTTCCGGGGTTTGAGTATTTCCTTCACGTCATTAAAAGAGAGGAGTTGATCCTTATCAAGATGCATGAAGTGCTGAATTCGGGAGAGGATGGCCTTATTCCTGGCCCGGCTAAAATCCTCTGCTGCTTGTACGTTGAGTACCTGGTCGTATGTTTTGTTTTGATGTGAAGCGCTCATGGTTTTTCCCCGGTATCAATAACAAAATGACTGTAGGCGTTTACTACCAGGGTATCTTTATACGGGCTGGTTCGTACTGCAGATAGATCATAGAGATGAATATGCCCATGGATAAGGTATTTGGGCTTGAAGACCCGCATAAACCACAAAAAGACCTTAAACCCCCAATGACATTTATCCGGTTTATCGTGAATGCCTTTGGGAGGCGCATGGGTGAGGAGGATATCCAAAAAACGCCCTCTGAAAATCCGGTTAAAGAGGAGGCCCGGGATGAGCTTGAGTATTTCCAAGCCCATCCCCCATTCAGAGTACTGATTTTCCCCGTGGTTATAGAGCATAGACCCTCCCAGGCCGGCGATGATGAGACCTTCCTCAAAACGGACCCGGGAACCCACATGAATAGCCCCTGCTCCTGGAGGAATGCTTGTGGCAACTGGAAATTCCCGGTTTTTTTCCGAACTAGGGCCGTGTTTGATATACCGGTAATCCTTGAGGTCATGGTTTCCGAAGACAAAGAGCACAGGCTTATCCAGACTTGACACGATAAATTCCAGATATTCCAAGGGTAGATCCCCCGCGCTGAGGACCATGGCGATATCCCCAAACCGTTCCTTGATGCTATTGGTATATACCAAGGGATCAATGTAGTCAGATATACAGAGTATTTTCATGGCCCACGGTCTGATCGCAGCATTGATTGAAAGTCCCGATATCCCCAGAGGGATTTCTTATGGTTTGGAAGGTATAATCCATGACTTTCCTTTTTTCTTTATCTTCGTAAAGGCCGCTTCATTGAGCGTGCCTATAAAGGAGATTACACATTTTTAGCAGGTATGTCAAACCAGCGCATTGCCTCATTTTGAAAAGGCACGCCCCCTCAAGTCAGAGGGGCTTGAAGCGGGGAGTTCAGGGGAGCCCTGCTAACGCGTAGGTTAGAGCAAATCTAACGCGTAGGTTAGAGCAAGTCTAACGCGTAGGTTAGAGTAGGTCTAACCCGTAAGGGGGAGTCCTGCTCACGCGTAAGGGAGTCATCATGGGCTTATCCATGAGGGAACGCCTGGTATTGGCGGTATACGCTGGACTGTGGCGGTTATACTGGTGAAGGTCTACCCTATGCCCCTGAACAGAGCCGTTTTAATGTCCGCTGCCGGCAGTATACAGCCAGGTAGTTCCAGACAGGCTCCGCATGGACCGGTTTCTTCCCGAAATCCGCCAGGATTTTATGATTCCCCGCGTTGCATATCCGGGAGAGAGGGAGTATTCTTGTTACATACAAGGAGCTTAAACAGCATGAAACCCTATAAACAGGGGATATGGTTGGGGCTTGGGGCGCTTAGTATCGCGGTCTTGCTGGGATGCCCCCCTATGGATACCGCTCCAACGACAGACCCGGTTCCAACGCCAGGCCCTGCCCTGCAGATCATCATCCCTCAGGTGGACGCTAAGGACGTGTATACAGGGCAAGCGGTCCAGAAGATTACCTTTACCAACACCACAGAGGATTTGACCCTTACCCAGGTGCAAGGACACAGCCTCTTTCTCATCAAGGTAAACTCCTCGCCAAACCAGGTAAGGGCTGATAAGACCGGGCATGGGTATCCCTTGGAAGGTTCTGCAAGCCAGGCGGCAGGCAGT
>JAISOX010000171.1 GCA_031275325.1 Treponema sp. | reverse complement strand
TCGTACCTGGATCAAGTGAAGGATCGATCTTCGATCCTGGGCGCCTGATGCGGGCGTTATGGGGTGTGGAGGAGTGCTGAAATTCTGCGCACGTCCCTTCGCTCCTGCGGCGGGCGTTATAGGGTGCGGAAGAGTGGGGGTACGGCGCACGTCCCTGGATCACGGGAAGGATCGTCCCTGGATCACGGACGCCTGCCGCGGGCGTTATGGGGTGCGGAGGAGTGCGGGAATACGGCGCACGTCCCTTCGCGCCTGCGGCGGGCGTTATGGGGTGCGGAGGAGTGCGGGAATGCGGCGCACGTCCCTTCGTTCCTGCATCGGGGGGAGCGTTCTCACATATACTGTGGGCTTGACTCCAAAGTGGCAAAGACCCAAAGCAAGGGGCGCGCCTGCGGCGGGCGTTATGGGGTGCGGAGGAGTGCGGGAATGCGGCGCACGTCCCTTCGTTCCTGCATCAGGGGGAGTGTTCTCATTTATACAGTGGGCTTGGCTCCAAAGTGGCAAAAGAGGGAAGCAAGGGACGACCCGCCTTCTTACTACCACGGCCATATAGGGGCAATAAGCCCGCTGGCGGGCGGCCATATAGGGGCAATAAGCCCGCTGGCGGGCGGCCATATAGGGGCAATAAGCCCGCTGGCGGGCGGCCATACAAGGGCATTAAACCCCCTGGGAGGACATTAAGCCCTCTGGCGAGTCTTCCCGGACGATCCGATCCACCCCGATAACAAAATCCGGCTTGTCAATGCTGAGGATCCGCACGCCCTGGGCGGTCCGGCCTATCACCCGGATGGCGTCAACCTTGAGCTTGAGGGACTTACCTTGGCTGGTGATACACATGATCTCCTCGGTATCCAGGACATTGACGCACCCCACCAGCTCTCCGGTTTTCTCGGTAACCGTGTGGATCCGCTGCCCTCTGGTTCCACGGGCGTGGGGAGAAAACTCGGTAAAACTCACCCGCTTGCCGTAGCCGTATTCGGAAATGACCAGCATGGTTTCCTTGTCATCCACCCGGAGCACGCCGGTGAGTTCATCGTCGTCGTCGAGCTTCATGCCCATAATGCCCCCGGAGGAGCGGCCTGTAGCCCGTATCTGGTCCTCTGCGGTCCGCAGGGCCTGGCCTTTCCGGGAGATGAGGACCACCGCATCATTGCCCCGGGTGAGGAGCGCGCTCACCAGCTTATCCCCTTCCTGGAGCTTAATGGCGATGACCCCACGGGTTTTGGCATTGGCAAAGTCTTTGGTTTGTATCTTCTTGACCAGCCCCCGGGCCGTACTCATAAAAAGGTACTGATCCTCGGTGAAATCCTTGAGGGACACTATTGCGGTAATCTCCTCATTTGAAGAAACCGTGAGGAGGGTCTTGATATGGACCCCTTTGGAAATCCGGGAGCCTTCCGGGAGTTCGTGGACTTTCATCCAGTAGGCTTTGCCCTCATTGGTGATGAACAGGATGTACTCATGGGTGGACGCGACGAAGATCTGTTCTACAAAGTCGTCTTCCGCCAGGCGGGCGCTGACTATGCCCTTAGTCCCCCGGCCCTGGTTCCGGTAGGCCGATACAGGCACCCGCTTGATGTAGCCCAGGTTGGAAATGAGGATCATCATCTCTTCTTTTTTGATGAGGTCCTCGATGTTGATGCTTTCCACTTCCCCGGCAATGATTTCAGTGCGCCGTTTATCCCCGTAACGCTCGGTAATGCTGCGGGTTTCCTCTTTGATGAGTTCCCGGAGCTTCTGCTCATCCTCCAAAAGGGAACGCAGATACGCGATGTATGCCGAAAGTTCGGTGAGTTCTTGCCGGATCTTCTCGGTTTCCAGGTTCGTGAGCCTGCCCAGCCGCATATCCACAATGGCCCCGGCCTGGATAGGGGAAAGGTGAAACCGCTCTTCCAAGCGGGTTTTCGCGATGTTTATGTCCCGGGAGGCCCTGACCCCGGCCACAACCTCGTCGATGTTTTCCAGGGCAATGATCAGCCCCTGTAAGATATGGGACCGTTCATCCGCCTTGCGAAGCTCATACCGGGTTCTTCGGGTGATCACCTCCACCCGGTGTTCCACAAAGTAACGGATCAGTTCCTTGAGGCTCAGGCATTGGGGTTTACCGTTCACCAGGGCCAGGTTGATGATGCTGAAAGAGGATTGCAGGGGCGTATGGGAGAAGAGCTGGTTCAGCACCACCTTGAGGATAGCCCCTTTCTTGAGCTCAATCACGATCCGCAGGCCGTCCCGGTCAGATTCATCCCGATGCTCGGAGATGCCGTCTATGATCTTGTCCCGGATCAAGTCGCTGATCCGGATAATCAGCGCGGCCTTGTTCACCGTGTAGGGAATTTCATGAAAGATGATGACCTCTCTGCCGGATTTGGTAGTCTCTACGGTAAACTGACCTCGAATCAGGACCTTGCCCCGGCCTGTTTTATAGGCTTCTTTGACGCCCCGGCGGCCCAGGATGATGCCTCCGGTGGGAAAGTCCGGGCCCCGTATATGCTGCATCAGGGCTTCCAGGGAGATCTCGGGATTATCAATATACGCGCAGATCCCCTCGCAGACTTCAGTGAGGTTATGGGGGGCCATGTTCGTGGTCATCCCCACTGCAATACCGCTGGAACCGTTGATGAGCAGGTTCGGCACTGCCCCAGGAAGCACCAAGGGCTCTAAAAGGGATTCGTCGTAATTGGGAACAAAATCCACGGTCTCTTTCTTGAGATCCAAGAGCATTTCGTCGCCGATACGGGAAAGCCGGGCCTCGGTGTACCGCATAGCCGCAGGGGGATCCCCGTCCATGGACCCGAAGTTGCCCTGACCTTGGACCAGAGGATAGCGCAGGGAGAAATCCTGAGCCATACGAACCAGGGCGTCGTAAATGGACGCGTCCCCGTGGGGGTGGTACTTACCCATAGCGTCCCCGGTGATACGGGCGCTCTTCTTGGTGGCTGCGTTAGGCCGCAGTCCCAGCTCGTCCATGGCGTACAAAAGCCGCCTATGCACCGGCTTTAACCCGTCCCGCACATCCGGCAGGGCCCGGGCCACAATGACTGACATAGCGTAGTTCAGATAGGCAGTCTTTACTTCATCTTCTATAGCAACTGATATGATTTTTCCAGTATCAACCACGAGGCAGTATCCTTATATGCTTGATACTATAGGATAAAACCGGGCTTTTGTCAAAGCCGCCCCCCAGCCCCCAGGGGTTTACTGCCCGTGTATGGCCGCCCGCCAGCGGGCTTATTGCCCCTCTATGGCCGTGGTAGTAAGAAGGCGGGTCGTCCCTTGCTTCCCTCTTTTGTTGCTTTGGAGCCAAGACCCTTACCTCCCCCTAGGCAAAAGGGCCTTGCCTCCTCCTAGGCAAGGCTCTGACCTACCTGACCCTAGAACCTTATCTCCTTTACGCCAGGGGCTTACCTCCTTTACGCCAGCCCCTTACCTCCTTTGCGCCAGCCCCTTGCCTCCCCCTAGATAAGGGTCTTGGCCCTCCCCTAGGTAAGGCGTTTGCCTCCTCCTAGGCAAGGCTCTGACCTACCTGACCCCAGAACCTTATCTCCTTTACGCCAGCCCCCTATAGGGCCGCGGCAGTAAGAAAGCGGGCCGCCCCTGGCTTCCCGCCTTTGTTGCTTTGGAGCCAAGCCCACAGTATACGTGAGAACACTCCTCCCGATGCAGGAGCGAAGGGACGTGCGCCGCTCCCCCGTACCCCTCCGCGCCCTATAACGCCCGCCGCAGGCGCGCTCGTCGCAGGCGCGCTCGCCCCAGGCGTTGAACCCCAATCCTTCTCCAGCATAGAACGATCCGGGCTTGTACATCACATTGTTCCTCTTGCCATAGAACCCCTTCCCCAGGAAACAGACTTTTTCCCCTGGCTAACTACCAGAGGGTTTACGCCTTTGGGTTGCAGCAAGCAGGTGGGAGTTCTGATGTGGGGTGAAGTCCAACAAAGCCGGGTATTTGGAATATTCCCAGCAGATTGTAGAACAGCAGGGGCCTGGGGTACTGAGCGGGGATTCCCCATATAGGGATAACCCTCCAAGCATGGTTCATCAG
Organism: Treponema sp.; assembly: GCA_031275325.1. Taxonomy (GTDB): domain Bacteria; phylum Spirochaetota; class Spirochaetia; order Treponematales; family Breznakiellaceae; genus JAIRLU01. The sequence goes on along the minus strand of JAISOX010000171.1, from coordinate 5,464 downwards.
CCGGGTCCTCGAATACAAAGATTACAAACAACCTCAGCCGCAAAAGTCTATTTTGCCCCTCCATAAGGGATGCTTGAGTTGCCGGAGGGTATGCTGGGCGATAAGCTGCATTACCCCTTGTTTTGCCTCCTCCGGGGAACAGCTAAACCGCGCTGCCTGGGATATGGCCTGGGCTGCTTCGGTAAGGGTATACCAGCGGCGGCGGTTCTTGAAAAATCCGATCAAACTCGCCTCCTCGCGCAGGGTGTTTACGGCCCGGCCTGCACATACATCACAACAGTCCGATTGGAGGCTTTCTGCCTCTGCATAATTGAGGAGCCGAAGCAAAGCCTTACGACGACATACCTGGGTATTCCGGGCATAGGCAAGGAGCGGGGAAAGGCGGCTCCTGTTTGCCTCAGAGCTCGCCCGTTTGAGGGCCCCCTCATCCTCAGGCCCCCAAAGGAGTATCGCCTGAGAAGGACCTCCATCCCGTCCAGCCCGGCCTGACTCCTGGAGATAGGCTTCTACTGAAGGCGGGCAATCCCGGTGTATCACCGTGCGTATATCCCCCTTGTCCACTCCCATGCCATAGGCGCAGGTGGCGATTAAGATTCCCTGGGGATGGGTCAAAAACCAGTCTTCCCCGGCGGTTTTTTCTTCCCTGCTTAAACCTGCATGGTAAAACCGGATATCTGTACCTGCTAATCCCTGGTCTACCCATTCGTTTCTGAGGTAACGGGCAAGTTGTTGGGTCTTGATCCGGGAAGCGCAAAACACCAGGGCAGGCTTTGGGTGTTTGATGAGCAGGTCCCGGACTGCCATATCCCGGAGTATGCAACCCTGGGCGCTATAGCGGATATTGCTCCGGTCCGGGTTGCCGATGATCCGGTGAGCTCCAAGGCTGCCGAAAAGTATCTGTTCTATGTTCTCTAAGACCGAAGCCGAAGCAGTGGCAGTAAAGGCCGTTACCAAGGGAACCAGTGATCCCCTGGCGGCATCGAGTATTCTGGCAATTTCCAGGTACTTAGGCCTGAACTGTTCCCCCCATGCGCTGATGCAATGGGCCTCGTCAATCACCACGTGGACAATACCGAGTTCTTTTAAGGTTCCCAACACTGAAGAAGTGAGCAGTACCTCGGGGTTAGCGATGATGAAGCGGCTTTGCCCGGAATGCAGCCGCTTCCAAAGGGCCTGCCGTTCCTCTGAACTTTGACCCCCTCGGAGTATAACCGGAACAAATCCCCGTTCTCGTAAGCGCCGCTCTTGGTCCGCCATCAAGGACAGAATAGGGTAGATTACCAGAGTCGATCCTGCCAGCAGCATCCCGGGAAGGTGGAAACAGAGGGACTTCCCCGCTCCAGTAGGGAGGATGACGATCTGTCTGCCTCGGGTTTCCCGGTCTTCTCCCCCCAGGGCCGCTGCTTCTTCACGGGAGGATGGGGTTTTACGGGTATCAAGAGCCGGAGCGTATGCAGGGCCTGTCCCAGGCCAGTGGATAGGGATCCCGTGAGCTTCCGCTGCTTCCAGGATATTGGACACCACCAGCCGTTGGTAAGGAAACAGGTAAGGCACACCGAAAAACGCTTTCGCGGCCGCGTCCAGAGGATCCGGCTCCGCAAGGGCGTATGGTCTTAGGTTGTTTTCGTCTGAAGGGTTTTCCACCGTGAGCCTCCTTTATAGCCAGGTACGCTATAAAAGGCTTCAAGATAGGCGTTGCTTTAATGCGAGGCGGTTTCATAAAGGTCAAATGGGAATTCGCTGCATGGCTGTATCATGTTGTCTCCTTCACCTGCATCGTCAGCCGGGAAGGACCTATACCGCTTCTCCCATAAGGCCGGTATCGCCGTTATTTCATTGCCCTTTTCTTTTGTCTTTACCGGTCCTCTCTTCCAACTGGTTCTCTGCCGCCTGCCCGCTCAGGATATGCAGCGCTTTTCCTCCTCCCTTGACGTTTCCCTGTACCCTTTTCCCGTCTATTGCGATGATCTCCCGCTCATACTCTTGGCCCCCAGTCAGCTCATCACCCGCCGATACCGGACAGGGCTAGGCCCTCTGGGAAGACCCGGCGATTCTGCATTGCCGGGTCCTTTTTACGAAATCCTCACTGGCTCTGGAAAGACGATCTAACGCCCGCTTTTTTTCTCTGGCGCTTTAAAATTATAAAGCGGTTTAAGGCGTTGCGTTACTTCAACCGTATCACCGATATAGTCGAGAACATCCCGGGCTTTCTTGTATGCCATAGGGCTTTCTTCGAGGGTATCCTTGCAGATAACGCTTGACCATACCCCGCGCATCTCTTTACGGTATTCGTCAAGGGAAAGACCTCTCGCATTGGTACGGGCTTTTTTCCTTCCCGCGCCGTGGGGAGCAGAGTAATTCCAGTCAGCGCTGCCTTTACCGCGTCCTAAAACCGCGCCTTCCGCCATTGAAAACGGAATAATAACAGGCTCGTCCTGCCTTGCGGAAATCGCCCCTTTTCGTACTATTTTGGTTTCTATATCAACGTAATTGTGGACGCAATCGTGGTAGTCGGTTTCCCGTATGTCGATCTTAAAAAAACCGCTTGCTATGGTTTGGGCCAAGATCGCGCGGTTTACCCGGGCGTAATGCTGGACAACCCAGAGGTCCGCAAGATAATCCTCTGCAAAGGCGCCGGAAAGATACTTTATAGGGCTATCCGCTTCTGTTTCCCGCAGGGCCATAGTTTCGTGGTATTCCGCAGTATGGGCTCCCAGAATTCGCGACCCTGAATGTATCAAAAGCCAGCGGTTATGACCTTCGTCAAGGTCAACTTCAATGAAATGGTTGCCCCCTCCAAGGGTCCCAAGGGACGTAAATATCCGTTCAGGGTTTTTCCCCTGCTTTTCGCAAAGTTTACGGATTTCATGTTTGAACCTTCCAGCGCCGGATACTGCTGCGTTACCTTTGCCCTGAGATGCGAACAGGTTCATGTCATCCAGAGATTCATGGAGAGATGAACCTGTGGATTGGCCGGAGGGAATATGCTTGCGGATAAAGGCGTCGAGCTTGTCAAAACGCAGGTTTCCCCTGCCAAGATTACACGCGCAGACGCCGCATCCAATATCAAGACCGATGACGGAGGGGATCAGCAAATCCCCATAGCTTGCGGTCCATCCTATTACCGTGGTCTTCCCCAGATGAACGTCAGGCATAACCCGTACCGTGGTATCCGCAAAAGCTGGATGATTTAGATAGTGCAGTATTTTATTCTCACAAGTTGTTTCAAGCGCCTTTGCGAACACATAGGCTTGGTTATGTTTACCGGTTACAACAATCGGTTTTACCGTTAATTCAGCCATTCTGTCTCTTCTCCTTTACGGTTGGAAAGATGGGCAATCAGCTTTAAGGTTTCCCCGTCATAAATACGGATAGGATTACCCCGTTCAAGTTCCCAATGGGTACGGCGCAGCGTTGATTTTGACTGGTTTTCCCTGTCTGCCTGCTCTTGCGCAAACCGTGATGCAAGCCGTGCAAGGGCACGTTTCTTGTTCAGCCGTTGGGATCGTTCCTCACGGGCAAGAACCTGCTTTCCTGTAGGAATGTGGACCGCGCGGACCGCGCTTTCTGTCGTATTAACGTACTGTCCGCCTGGACCGCCTGCACGGGCCGTTTCAAAACGTACATCCTCAAGAGAAAACCGCGCTCCCCGGTCAGGTTCAATGAAGGGTTTCACCGAGACAAACCAATTTTTTCGTTTATGGTGAGGACGGTATGGGCTCCGCCAAATCCACTGGACCATGCCTATCCACGAGAGGGCAAACTTTTTTACATCCTCCCCTTCGAGGGCGACCAGTGCGGAACGGATATTGCCGCTTTCACGGGAGGGTTCCGCGTCAATGATCCGTAACGTGACTCCTCCGCCCTTTTTTTCAATCTCCTTTTGAATAACCCGCAGGGTTAGGGCAGCGGCGTGGGCGCATTCTTCGGGACCCGTCCCTGCAGAGATGATTAACCAAATAGTATCCAACGATGACTCCTAATGTGATGGCTATGCCGGATTGGGGCATAGTTCACCGATCATAATCGCTTTTCAAACAAAAAAGCGGCTGCCTTTGAGAAAAGAGCCTCGTTAGACGGTAGATTAAGCGTTGTTTAGCAGGATTACCGGACTACGGAGGCCCTAGCCTGTTGTTTCTGAGTGGTGTTGATATGCAATTGCCCTTTCATGCTTGCCTCCTGATGATTTATAAGATGTTACAGTTTTGCATTTCTTTCTAAAAAGGTCAAGCGGGGCTGTGGTCAGGGCAGGATAAAGGCATAGAAAGACCCGATTCCCGCGGTCTTTACCGCCGCGCCGATTCTGTGTATAGGCGGGGTCATCGTTATCAGTACCCTTTCAAGACTTGCATGTACCCGCCCGCTGGAGGAGGAAGTTCATCCCCAGGACCAATCCCACTCACATGAGCGAGTAGGCTTAGTTCACGAGCGTGAATAGGCTTATAGTTGCCGATAACTCAGATTTAGTTCACCTGAACGGGTGGGTGTAGCCCATGTGAGTGGGCAGGCTTAGTTTACATGAGTGGGCAGGCTTAACCCACCTGAGCGGGAAAGCGTAGCTCACGTGAGCGGGTAAGCTTAGTTCACGAGTATGAATAGGCTTATAGTTGCCGACGACTCAAACTTAGTTCACATGAACGAGTGGGTGTAGCCCACATAAGTGGGTAGGCATAACCCATCTGAATGGACAGGCTTAGTTCACGAGCGTGAATAGGCTTAGTTCATGGTCATGAATAGGCTTAGTTCATGAGCGTGAATAGGCTTATAGTTGCCGATAACTCAGATTTAGTTCACCTGAGCGGGTGGGTGTAGCCCATGTGAGTGGGCAGGCTTAGTTTACATGAGTGGGTAGGCTTAACCCATGTGAGCGGGCAGGCGTAGCTCCTATGAGCGGGTAGGCTTAGTTCATGGTCATGAATAGGGTTAGTTCATGAGCGTGAATAGGCTTATAGTTGCCGATGACTCAAACTTAGTTCACCTGAACGGGTGGGTGTAGCCCACATAAGTGGGTAGGTATAGCCCATCTGAATGGGCAGGCTTAGTTCACCTGAGCAGGGAGGCGTAGTCCACGTGAGGGGGAGGCGTAGTTTACGAGCATGAATAGGCTTATAGTTGCCGACAACTCAGACCTGGCATTATTCCCGGATAAGTTCTTAGTGTGAGCTTCACTCCAGCCTTAGGGTGAGGGATCATCTAGCCTATGTGTGAGGCTCATTCCAGCCTATATGTGAGAGATCACCTAGCCATGTGTGAGGTTCATTCCAGTCTTAGTGGGGGCTTCACTCCAGCCTTAGGGTGAGGGAGCACCTAGCCCATGTGTGGAGGTTCATTCCAGCCTTAGAACGTATCCGCAAATAGGGAAGAGGCGATAAAGGAGATATGAAACGAGTAACAGGAAGTGGGATCAAATCCTGGGAACTGACAGATGACCTGTGGGAACGGGTCAAGGATTTCATCCCCCATC
>JAISOX010000116.1 GCA_031275325.1 Treponema sp. | reverse complement strand
AGGGATCTATGATGAACCTGGGACTTACTAAAAAATCCATGGTTTTTACGGGTATGGTTTGCCTGCATATCTTTAGAGCAATGAGTCAGCTATATGGGCAAACAGATGTGCCGCCATGGATGTATAATCCCCCGTACTCAGAGCATGAGATTTACGGCATAGGATCGGCACAATTGGTCAACCGCAGCAATTCCATGAATCTTGCGGAATTGAGAGCCAGATCATCTATAGTTATGCAACTGCTCAATTCAAAGGTTGTGGTAAGACCCGGTGATGATGACTTCAATTTCTTGGTTTCTACCTGTGCCGCTTTAGATGCGTCATTTGAGATTATGAAGGACGCCAGGGTTTTGGAGCGATGGACAGGTCAAGATGGAACGAGTTGGGCTCTTGTAGCAATGAGAAAATCAGACGCGGTGAAATATGGCCGTATTATTAAAAATATATTTCAGTTTTACGCGAGCGAATTTTCTCAATAAAGCATCCCCGCGGCCCTCTCTCCGTTCAAGAGACCTGGGCCTCCGCGCAAGAAACCTGGGTCTCCGGTTCAGGGAACTGGGTCTCCGCGCAAGAAACCTGGGTCTCCGTTCAAGGGAGGGTCTATGGCTGCGGATGCTCATTGCCACCTGTCGGATCTTCTGAAACAGGCTCCTCATGCAGAACAGGAACGGCGGCGGCTGGGGCTTGCCTGCGCGGCCAGCGCCTGGAACCGTGAGGATTTTACCTGCCATGAGGAACTTGCCCGAAATGCCCAGCAGGATAAGGCGCCCCGGATATTCCTTTGTTTTGCCCTCCATCCCCAGCTTCCTGCAGCAGCGGCAGCGCAGAACAGGGCAGCCATGCCAGGGTTTTCTTCCCTCCTCAATTTCATGGAAACCCTGGCCGTGGAAGAGCGGATCCAGGGGATTGGGGAAACTGGATTTGACCTGTATAACCCTGCCTTGCGGAATACCGAGACCCTCCAGGACGAACTCTTTAAGGTACATCTGGAACTGGCCCTTACCCGGCAGCTTCCCCTGATACTCCATGTACGGAAGGCCATGCACAAAGTATTTGCCTACAAGCAGACCTTAAAAAGACTGTCTGGGGTGATTTTCCATGCCTATTCCGGCACCTTGGGGGAAGGGGAAGCCCTCCTGAGGCAGGGGATCAATGCGTATTTTTCCTTTGGAACTTCCCTCGTATGGGGTCGTAAGGAAACCATACGTTCCTGTGCAGGGCTTCCCCTGAACCGGGTGCTGCTGGAAACGGATGCTCCCTATCAGCCTCTGCGGGGATTTGCCTTTTCCAGTTGGCAGGATCTTCCCGTCGTACTCCAGGCAGTTTCCCGGGTTCGGGGTGATTTGGGACATTCCGGTGAAGACCGGTTGGCATCGCTTATGGACGCGAATTTTTACCGGGCTTACGGGAGTCCAGAGTAGACCCAGGGGAAAGCGGCCCTTTACCGTCTTAGGCTGACGGGATACTTCTATGGATGCACGAGACGCCCCTAAGCCCAGGTTTCTATGGGTTTATCTTGTCGAAAGAAGAGAGGGACTTCCATAATTTCCTCAAGTATGGTATGGTTGCGGTAGCTGGATTGATACCTGGTTCTGGGCTCTATGCGACACTAGCTCACCTGGATAGAGCAGCTGCCTTCTAAGCAGCAGGTAGGGGGTTCGAGTCCCTCGTGTCGCGAAAGGAGTTTCGGTGAAAAACAGGGAAACAGGGAAGGAAGCAAGGGGCATACCCCATGATGGGGTGAGAGGGGTATCCGCTGAAGAAGCAAGGGTACTTATCTTTCCTCATTTTGAGGGGAATTGGACGAACCTTTGGTTCGACGGAAACTGAGGTTTCCGAATAACGCTATTATACTAATTAAAGGAAAGCGGTATGATGAAAAAAATGGTTGCTATTTTGTTGTTAATGGGTGTTCTGTCGTTGGGGGCCTATGCAGAGGGAGTACCCGAAGTGCCGAGTCAGGTATCAGAGGATGTAGATACCAGTTATGCCTTTGGGATGGTTCTTGGTTCGGACTTAAAACAAACGGGCTTAACCTTCAATTATAATGCCTTTGTCCGGGGGTTTAAAGAAAGTCTGGAAGATAAAGAGACCCGGTTTACCATGGACGATGCGGTGCTCAAGGTACAAACTGCTTTTATGGCAGCCCTGGCAAAGCAGGCTGAAGAAAACCGGCAAAAGGAACAGGCTTTTCTGGAGGAAAATAGCAAGAAACCAGGGATAAGCCTCACCCCCAGCGGACTCCAGTATGAGGTCATCATTGAGGGAAGCGGCCAAAAGCCTATGGGAAGCGATATGGTGCGGGTGAATTATAAGGGGACCTTGACCGACGGCACGGTTTTCGATAGCTCCTATTCCCGGGGGGAGCCTGCGGAATTTCCTTTGGATGCGGTGATCCCCGGCTGGACCGAAGGGATCCAGCTGATGAGTGAAGGCGGGTTCTATCGTTTGTATGTACCCTCGAAATTAGCCTATGGTGAACAAGGGGCGGGTTCGGTAATTCCTCCCTATGCCCCCCTGATCTTCGAGGTAGAACTCCTCTCCATTCTGGAAGATCCTGAAGCAGGGCTTGAGGAAACCGGCGAGGAGACCCTGGAAGAACCGGTTGAGGAACATACCGATACGGAATAACGCGAAAAACCCTATACCTGCTGGGTAGGGAGGTTCTCTATTCCTTGCAGGCGATAGGGGAGAGAACCTTTTCGGAAGGGATCTCCCCTGTCCTAAAGGCCGGTTAAACCTTGAGGCGGCCTTTCTCCTATTCGTTGCATCCTATTTGAGGCTGTTTCATCGGACCCCAGGTCCGCAATAACTGATTTTTGAAACTGCCTCGCCTTATTTAGAAAACACTATTTTTTGCAGTATGAGTTGTTTCACGCCCCTTGCCCCAGGTAAAACTCTTTTAGTATCTTACATACCAGATAGTTTTGCTTCAAACCGCTTACACCAGGTTACCATCCGGTAAGCAGTTTCATATCATGTATCTAAAGGAGTCTCATCATGGCACAACACCAGTTTCAAACCGAAGTAAGTCAGCTCTTGCACCTTATTATCCATTCCCTCTATTCTAACCGGGAAATTTTCCTCCGGGAGCTGGTATCCAACGCTTCCGATGCCCTGGATAAACTCAAGTACCTCACCGTGGCGGAAGAGGCGTACAAAAGTATCAGCTTTGATCCCCGGATCGATATTTCCTTTAATAAGGATGCCAAGACCCTGACCATCGCGGATAACGGGATCGGGATGAATGAGCCGGATCTGATTGAGTCCTTGGGGACCATAGCCCGGTCGGGAACCAAGGCGTTTCTGGAAAAACTTACGGAAGATGTAAAAAAAGACTCCAATCTCATTGGCCAATTCGGGGTGGGATTTTATTCAGCCTTCATGGTTGCGGAAACCATTGAGGTGATAAGCCGGAAGGCCGGGGAAGGGGAAGCCTGGAAATGGACCAGTGATGGCAAGACGGGCTATACTATAGAAAGCGCCCCCCTGGAAGCTCTGGGGACTCCCCAAGGGACCCAGGTAATCCTGCACTTAACCGAAGAAGGCGCTGAATATACAAACCGCTGGTCTATCGAAGATTGTATCAAACGGTATTCCAACCATGTGGCATTTCCCATTTACCTGACCTACGACGAGAAAGAGTATGATGATAAAGGTAAGGAAAAGGGGTCCAAAACCAAAACCGAGCGGATCAACGCGGGTACTGCCCTCTGGCGGCGGGCAAAATCAGAACTCACCGAAAAGGATTACACGGAATTTTACAAACAATTCGGCCATGACACGGAAGATCCCCTGTTCTATATCCACACCAAGGCCGAGGGAACCCTGGAATATACCACCCTCTTTTACATTCCGAAAAAAGCTCCCTTTGATCTATACCAGGTGGACTATAAGCCAGGGGTAAAGCTCTATGTGAAGCGGGTCTTCATCACCGACGATGATAAAGAACTCATGCCCACCTGGCTTCGTTTTGTCCGGGGGGTCATTGATTCAGAGGATCTCCCCCTTAACGTGAGCCGGGAGATTCTGCAGCAGAATAAGATCCTCCTTAACATCAAAAACGCCTCGGTTAAGAAACTCCTGGGGGAGTTCAAAACCCTGTCAGATAATCATAAGGAAAAATGGGAGACCTTTATTTCCCAGTTCAACCGGCCCCTCAAGGAAGGGTTGTACCAGGATTTTGCCAACCGGGAGGCCATTCAGGAACTGGTTCGGTTTAAGAGTACCACCGTAGAAGGGTGGACGAGTTTTGCAGACTATGTTTCCCGGATGAAATCAGACCAAAAGTACCTCTACTATATCACGGGAGGGGATGAAAAGACCCTCAAGGCGTCTCCTCTGCTGGAAGCCTATACTGCCAAGGGCATTGAAGTACTCATCATGGATGATGAGATCGACGACATTGTCATTCCCACGATAGGTAAGTACAAGGAATGGGAACTCAAGGCGGTGAATCGTTCTGGCGCAGATGAAGAACTGGGAGAGAAACGGGACAAACAGGCGGAGAAGGATCACAAGCCGGTGATTGAGAAGCTCAAAAAGGCCCTGGGAGACCGGGTCAAAGAAGTAAAGCTCTCCCGCCGCCTGCACGATTCTCCTTCCTGTATTGTAGCGGATGAACATGATCCTTCCATCCAGATGGCCGCGATGCTCAAAGCCATGGGACAGACTGAAATGCCGGATATCAAGCCTATTCTGGAGGTCAACGGGGAGCATCCCATTGTGGCGGCCCTGAAAAACACCGAGGATGAACAGCGGATCGCCGATATTGCCGGGGTACTGCTGGATCAGGCGCTGCTGGTTGAGGGGGTTAAGCTCAAGGACCCTGCAGATTTTGTGAAGCGCCTCAATCGGCTTTTGGCGCCATAGGGTTGTCCGGAAACGTCAGTTTCCATCGAATCGAACCAATCTAATGACCATAAGGAGGTCAGTATGATCATACAGCGCAATGATATGAAGGTGGAATACAAAGAGCACATGCGGGAGGGAACAGGGACCGTTACGGTAACCCATTGGGCAGACGAAAGTACCCAGCGGCATGTCCGGCTCTTGGCGGAACTGAGTTTGCCTCCAGGGGCTTCCATTGGTCTCCATCAGCATAATGAGGAGACCGAATACTTTTGTATCCTGGCAGGGACCGGGGTGGTCAATGACGACGGTAAGGAGACGGTGGTTAAGCCTGGGGATGTGGTGATTACCGGAAATGGGGCTTCCCACAGCATTAGGAACTCAGGCGCCGTTCCCCTGGTGCTTCATGGGATAATTATTACCTGCGGATAGTCCTCAGAAGGGATGGGTCCTAGCAAAATGGGGCTGTCCAATAAGTACGGACATTCCCGTATATTTTTCCCCGATAAGACAAACGTCATGATATACTTGCCCTCATGAGTAAAGGAAAAAGCGACAAGATAACGTACAAGCCCTACG
>JAISOX010000043.1 GCA_031275325.1 Treponema sp. | reverse complement strand
CGGAATTAAGGGAAAATGGAAAAACAGTAGATGACGCGGATATAATAATAGGGGCTGTTGTTATTTCAAATAATGGAAAATTGGTATCACATATTTGGTATCACATATATAGAAAGCATTTTAAAGATATGAAGAAATTACAACTACTAAATTGGTTGGAATAAATGCTCCAACTGCGCATAACAGGACTGTATGTGTGCAGACCCGCAAAGCGAGTCTGACGGGCCTTCCGTCCCTCCAGGGTTCGGCTGGCTAGGCCGGCCTGCGGCATCACTCCCACATTTTTGCAGCCCTGGCCGCGTTTCCTTCGGAAGCGATGCGGCGCGAAGCCCTTATCCAGGCAGCCAACCGTTTTTTCCATAAAAAATTGCTAAACTTTTAATTCCTGTCCCCTGGGCCCCAGGGCAACAGCACTTACTCGCTGAACAACGCCTTGAGAAGGAAATCCGGGACAAGACCCGCTCTGAGCATTTTCCGTTTGACCCTTACCCATTTCCCCCATCAACAGCCCGAAGCAGCGAGATCGCTAGCTTCCTCAGCATGTTCAGGTTTTCCGGGAAATTGTCTTGCCGCTCCCGGTATCCCTCTTCCCTGATGTTCACCTCAAGCATCCAGTGCAGGCCCTTCTCTATCTCCCAATGCTGCCCCCGGATGTCCTTCCCAAACGCTTCCGCCCATATATCCTTATTGCTGATAAAGTACCGGCCCGTACCACTCGTTTCATTCCCTGCCCTCCGCCTTCCCCGAACCTCTATACCGGCGGTAAGGCCCTTCCAATCCTGCTTCCCGCTGAGAAACCCGATGTCCCTGACCGTCCGTACCCGCCGCTGTTCTATCCTTACCGTGGCCTTGCTCTACCCCGCTTTCCCACACGTCCTCAGGCAGTTCTTTCGTCTACCGGTCATCCAGATATGCAAAGTATTCCCTGATTTCCTCGTACAGAACCCGCTGGTTTCCCTTCACCCCAAGCACATAATCAGCCCACTTTGCCCGGATTTTCTTCTCGTTCTCCTTCTGACACCCTCGGACTTGAGTCCGCCGCGTCTATCCTTATCCTGTCCCCGCTCACGTCTATCAGGTCTCACAACTCCGAAATCGCCGTTATTTCATTGCTTTTCTATTCCGTCGCCGTCTGCCGCCCATCGGCATCCCTCATCCCTCCCAGCCAGTTTTGCAGGCATTTCATCAGTTCCCCCGGATTCAGCCGCTCAAAAAGCCGGAGAAACGGGTCCTCCTCCGGTATGCCCTGCGGAAGCTCCAGCAATTGCCGGAACCACCCCTCCCGGTCCTGGCCCGTCTCCTCCATTTCGTCAAACCCTTCCCCCCGGGTTATGATCGCACATCGTCCGATGACCAGCAGGTCTATGAGCTTATGCCGTATATACCCCATTGCCTCCTCGGGTCTGGTATCTCCCCAAGATTCTCTTTCATCCGCCTTACCGCTTTTTCTGATAGTTCCATCCTTCCCCCCATCAGTACCTTTTGCCTCGTATCCTATCAAGAAAAGTAAGTGCTGTTGCCCTGGGATGATATATCCTGTACCCTTCACTGCATGGAACATTCCGGCCCTTCAAGCCCCGGCACATCCCCTCTTCAGGGTCTCTGAAACCCTTTTTCACGCGTACCAGCATTCCCTGAGGAGCAAAACTGGATACCCAAAGAAAAAAGGGGCCTTGAAAGCAGGAGGACTGAAAGGGATAATCCGTGACCCCCGGGGATTTTCTAAAGGATGCAACCCTCCATGCAGGAAGCTTGAATCGAACACTCCTGCCCTTTACACCCATAGACTCTTTAAGCATACTCGTGAGTAGAAATAACAGCGTATAAACGGTATATTTGTACTAGACAGGATACGCCCAGCGTATCAAGGTGTACTGCTAAGGCCCGGTAGGTTCCCCGCAGCCTTTCAACTGGCTCCGCCCGCTGCGGCCAAGTATAGAGCGGAACATACAAGCGGTCTAGGGCCCGGCGCTCCTGAAAATAGTTCTTTGGGTGTATGCTGCAGGGTATACGGAGTGGACATCATGGCTTATATCGAATTTAAGCAGGTATGCAAATATTATCATTTTGGAGAAAAAAGTAAAAAAAATGAAGAAACCAGGGAACATAGGATCATAGCCGCGGATAACATGAGCTTCAGCATCGAAAAAAGCGAATTCTGTGTTATCGTTGGCCCCAGCGGCGCGGGTAAGACCACCCTCCTTAACATGCTGGGAGGAATGGATTCCTGCGATCAGGGGACCATTACCTTGGATACCTGCGTCATCAGCAACCTGAACGAGCGGCAGCTAACCGATTACCGCCGTTATGATGTGGGCTTTGTCTTTCAGTTCTATAACCTTATTCAGAACCTGACTGCCCTGGAAAATGTGGAACTTGCCTCGGAAATATGCCTGGATCCCTATGACCCTAAGGAGATCCTGGAAGCAGTGGGCCTTTCCCAGCGGCTGCATAACTTCCCTGCCCAGCTTTCCGGCGGAGAACAACAACGGGTTGCGATTGCCCGGGCTTTGGCAAAAAATCCCAAGATCCTCCTTTGCGACGAACCCACCGGCGCGCTGGATTATCAGACCGGGAAACAGATACTGCAGCTCCTCCAGGAGAGCTGCCGGAACACCGGCAAAACCGTTATCCTCATTACCCACAATCAAGCCATTGCTCCCATGGCTGACCGGGTTATTCACATCAAAAACGGACAGATCCTCAAGGTGGAGCGCCAGGAAGCCCCTCTGGGAGTGGAACAAATCGAATGGTAAACCCCTATGCAGATCCGGTTCTCCATGCAGAAAAGCGGGCTAAAAAGAGGGGCAATTTCGGGAAAACCTACCTGGCCATCATCATCCGGGAAATCCGGTCCAGCCTGGGGCGTTTCCTGGCGATCTTTGCCATTGTTGCCTTAGGGGTGGGGTTTCTCTCGGGCCTCCTCGCCACGACTCCAGACATGAAGGCCTCGGTGGATAGGTACTTTGACCGTACCAATATGATGGACATTTCCATCAAGGCCACCATGGGTATCAGCATCGCTGACCTGGATGCCCTCGCCCAGCTTGATGAGGTTGCCCTGGTCCAGGGCGCTTATGTCATGGACGCCCTGGTTAGGACCTCCCGAAAGGAAGAACTGGTTACCCGGATTTACGGGCTTCCCCTGGAAACCCTTGACCAGGAGGGATTCGTAAACCGCTTGGAACTGCTCACCGGCCGGATGCCGGAACAGGAAAATGAATGTCTGGTGCAAGAGCCTGGAGGATTTCTGGTTCCCATCCCCATTGGTACCACCCTTTCCATTTCCGATGAGTCGGTGGATTACGCTGCCTTTACCAGTCTCAGCCAGATCTACACCTGCAAGACCTTTACCGTTACGGGCATTGTCAAGAGCCCCCTCTATATTTCTACTGAACGGGAACCCAGCAACATCGGCAACGGTCGGCTCGGTATGGTCATGTATATCCAGGAAAGGGCTTACGCGCTCCCGGCCTATACGGATGGTTATATCACCCTCAAAGACGCTCGGCCCCTCAGAGCCTTTACCTCCCCTTACCAAACCCTGGTGGACCAGTCCAAAAGTACCATTGAGGCCCTGGGCAGGGAACGTTCTGCAATTCGCCGGGAAGTAATCCTTACCGAAGCGCGTATCCAAGCTCAGGGACAACTGACTCAAGCGGAAACCGAATACGAGCAAGGAAGAATCACCGCTGAACAGAAACTTGCCGCGGCCCGTAAAGAACTGGACCAAGGGGCTGCGGAGATCGCCGCGGGAGAAGAAGCGCTGGCTGCAGCGGAAACCCGTTTGACCCAGGGCAGGGCCGCCTTCGCCGCAAACCAGAGCCGGGTCGTTCAGGAGATGCAGGATGCTGAACAGATGCTGCGCCAGGGAGAGGCGGCGTTGGCCGAAGCGCAGCAGACCCTCAAGGTAAACAAGGCGCAGCTTGATGCGGTTCAGGTCGAGGTGGAGAAGACCAGGGCTTCTTTTTTCAAGATGCTCTTTCCCAAGGCCCGCCGGGGAGTGGCTGAATACGATACAGGCCGTGCCGCGTTTGAAGCCGGTGCAGACCAGCTTAGGGCAGAAGCAGAAAAACTGCGTAAGGCCAGGGCGCTGCTGGAAGCCGGTAAAAGCCAAGCCGCGCAGGAATTTTCCCAGGCTCAGGCAGAACTTGCAGGGGGAGAACAGGAAATCGCCGAGGCTCGGCGTAAACTGACCGAAGCCCGGCGTCGCCTTGCGGCAGGGGAAGCCGCTTATAAGGCCCAGGAACAGGAAGCCCGTCGCGGCCTGCAAGCCGGAGCAGCAGCCCTGGCGGATGCCCGGAAACAGGCGGAAGAACTGATCATCGAAACGCCTCGCTGGTACGTACTGGACCGGAATACCAATATAGGGTATATAAACTACCAGGTTAATGCGGAAAAAATCGCGGATGTGGCCAAAGTCTTTCCCCTGTTTTTTCTCCTTATCGCAGTTTTGGTAGCCCTTACCACCATGACCCGCATGGTTGAGGAAGATCGGATTCCCATTGGCACCTTAAAGGCCCTAGGGTATAGAAAACGGATCATCCTGTACAAGTACCTGGTTTACGGCGGTTTAACCGGAGTTTTGGGCTGCATCCTGGGGATGGTATCCGGGTTCCAGGGACTGCCTATCATCATTTACCGTGCCTTTGCCACCAGGTATCACCTGCCCCCTTTGGTAACCGAATTTAACTGGTCCTTTGGCCTTATTGCCTGCGCCCTGGTCTTGGGTTGTACCTTGGGGGCTACGGTTTATGCCGCGTATCATACCCTCTGGGAAAAGCCCGCTTTTCTCATGCTTCCCCGTCCCCCTAAATCCGGGAAACGGATCTTTCTTGAATACCTGCCATGGCTCTGGACCCGCATGAAGTTTACCCATAAGGTTACTGCCCGAAACCTGATCCGGCAGAAGAAGCATTTTTTTATGACCGTTACCGGGATTGCAGGGTGTACCGCCCTCATGGTCGCGGCCTTTGGGCTTAGGGATTCTATGATTGATATTGCCCGGACCCAGTTTGAGGAAATCCTGCGATACGATGTACAGCTTAACTTTTCCTTGAAGGAGGATGCCTTTCCTGAGCCTCCGCCAGGGAGCCGCTTAAGGAGGTGGCTCCCCATTCACAGTGAATCAGCAGCGCTTTCCCCAGGAGCGGATACCAAAGGGATCAGCCTCTCCCTGGTGGTTCCCCAAAACCCGGAGGATCTGGGAGGGTATATCACCCTGCGGGACCGAAAAACCCGGCGTCCCCTTCCCTTTTCCGCTACCTCGGTAGTACTCACCGAAAAAATAGCCGAAACCTGGGGGCTTAAACCAGGGGACCAGGTGGTACTGGAAAATGCCGCAGGCCGGCGAGGATCCCTTACCCTATCGGGGATTACCGAAAACTACGTGGGCGCTACGGTCTATCTGGGTCCTAAGGCATATACCCAGGCATTGGGAGGGCCCCTCGTATACCAGAGCCTTTTTGCCTACACGGACCACCCTGAAGCCCTGCAGGATGAACTTATGGCGGATCTCCTCTCCTCTAAAGAGGTAAGCAGCGTGGAGTTTATTGCCCAGGTTCAGGCCTCTTACACCAGGCTGCTGGACAGCATCGGGTTTGTGGTCCTCCTGCTCATCTTCGCCGCTGGCGGGCTTGCTATGATTGTGCTCTACAACCTCACCAATATTAACATTACCGAGCGGACCAGGGAGATCGCCACGCTCCGGGTTTTGGGTTTCCACCAAACCGAAGCTGCCGCGTATATATTCCGGGAAATAACCGTACTCAGTATTATTGGCGCGGAAGCGGGTCTTTTACTGGGTATCCCCCTCCATAGGTTCATCATCGGAGTCGCGGAAAATGCGGATCTCATGTTCGGCAGAGGTATCGCTCCCCTCAGTTTTGGGCTTTCTACGGCTTTGACCCTGATCTTCTCCGGCGGGGTGGATCTGGTAATGCTGAAAAAACTACGGCATATCACGCTGGCCGCTTCCTTGAAGGCGCCGGATTGATTTTCTATACGCCTCTTGAAGGACTTGCGGAGGTACAAAAGAACCCCTCTTGTTTAGCCCTTCGTAAGGAACATTCCCGCGAGCGTGGGAAAGGATGTCCCCCGAGCGGGGGAAGGCGCGTCCCTCAAGCGGGGGAAAGGGTGTCCCTCAAGCGGGGGAAGGCGCGTCCCTCGGACGGGGGAAAGGGTGTTCATTGAGTGTGGGAAAGCGCGTCCTTCGAGTGGGGGAAAGGCTGTCCCTCTGGCGGGGGAAAGGATATCCCTCGGACGGGGAAAGGCGTGTCCCTCGAGCGGGGGAAAGGCTATCCCGCGAGCGGGGGAAAGGCTATCCCGCGAGCGTGGGAAAGGATGTCCCTCGAGCGGGGGAAAGGGTATCCCTCGGACGGGGAAAGCGTGTCCCTCGAGCGGGGGAAAGGCTATCCCTCGGACGTAGGAAATGGTATCCCTCGGGCGTGGGAAAGGGTGTCCCTCTGACGTAGGAAAGGGTGTTCATCGAGTGGGGGAAAGAGCGTTCCTTGAGCAGGGGAAGGAGCCTCCCTTGAGCGGGGGAAAGGGTCTCCCTCGAGTGGGGGAAAGGATGTCCTCTAGGCGGGGGAAGGCGCATCCATCAGGCGTGGGAAAGGGTGTCCATCAAGCGGGGAAAAGGGTCGCCATTGAGTGTAGGAAGGCACGTCCCCCGGGCGGGGGAAAGGCTATTCCGCAAGCGGGGGAAGACGCATCCCTCGATCATGGGAAGGCGCGTCCCTCGGGCGGGGGAAAGGGTGTCCCTCAAGCGTGGGAAAGAGTGTCCCTCGGACGTAGGAAAGGGTGCCCTCCAGGTGTGGGAAGGTGCGTCCCTCGGGCATGGGAAAGGCTGTCCTTTAAGCGGGGGAAGGCGTGTCCCTCGAGCGGGGGAAAGGGTATCCCTAGGGCGTGGGAAGGGGCGTCCCTCGGGCGTAGGAAAGGCTATCCCTCGGGCGGGGAAGGAGCGTCCCTCAAGCGTGGGAAAGGCTGTCCCTCGAGTGTGGGAAAGGGTGTCCCCCGAGCGGGGGAAGAAGCGTCCCTCAAGCGTGGGAAAGGCTATCCCTCGGACGTGGGAAAGAGCGTCCTTCGAGCAGTGGAAAGGGTGTCCATCAGGCGGGGGAAGGCGCGTCCCTCGAGCGGGGGAAAGGGTATCCCTCGAGCGGGGGAAAGGGTATCCCTCAGGCGTGGGAAAGGCTGTCCCTCGGACGTGGGAAAGGGTGTTCCTCAAGTGGGGGAAAGCGCGTCCCTTGAGCGGGGGAAAGGGTCTCCCTCGAGTGGGGGAAAGGATGTCCTCTAGGCGGGGGAAGGCGTATCCATCAGGCGTGGGAAAGGGTGTCCATCAAGCGGGGAAAAGGGTCCCCATTGAGTGTAGGAAGGCACGTCCCCCGGGCGGGGGAAAGGCTATCCCTCAAGCGGGGGAAGACGCATCCCTCGATCATGGGAAGGCGCGTCCCCCAGGTGTGGGAAGGCGCGTCCCTCGGGCGGGGGCAAGGGTGGCCCTCAAGCGTGGGAAAGAGTGTCCCTCGGACGTAGGAAAGGGTGTCCTTCGAGCGGGGGAAAGGGTGCCCTCCAGGTGTAGGAAGGCGCGTCCCTCAAGCGTGGGAAAGGCTGCCCCTCGGACGTGGGAAAGGGTGTTCCTCGAGTGTGGGAAAGAGCGTCCCTCGAGTGTGGGAAAGGGTGTCCCCCAAGCGGGGGAAGGCGCGTCCCTCGGACGTAGAAAAGGTTGTCCCTCGAGCGGGGGAAAGGGTATCCCTTGGGCGGGGGAAGGAGCGTCCCTTGAGCGTGGGAAGGCGCGTCCCTCGGGCATGGGAAAGGATGTCCCTCGAGTATGGGAAAGAGCGTCCCTCGAGTGTGGGAAAGGGTACCCCTCGGGCGGAGGAAAGGGTATCCCTCAGGCGGAGGAAAGGCTGTCCTTCGAGCGGGGGAAGGCGTGTCCCTTGAACGGGGGAAAGGGTATCCCTCGGACGGTGGAAGGCGCGTCCCTCGGGTGGGGGAAAGGCTGTCCCTCGGACGGGGGAAAGAGCGTCCTTCGAGCAGTGGAAAGGGTGTCCCTCTAGCGGGGGAAGGCGTGTCCCCCGAGTGTGGGAAAGGGTATCCCGCGAGCGTGAGAAGGCACGTCCCCCGAGTGTGGGAAAGGGTATCCCCCGGGCGGGGGAAAGGCTGTCCCTCGGACGTGGGAAAGGCTGTCCCTCGAGCGGGGGAAAGGGTATCCCGCGGACGGGGAAAGGCGCGTCTCTCGGGTGGGGGAAAGGCTGTCTTTCGAGCGGGGGAAGGCGCGTCCCTCTGGCGGGGGAAAGGGTATCCCTCAGGCGGAGGAAAGGCTGTCCTTCGAGCGGGGGAAAGGGTATCCCTCGGATGGGGGAAGGCGCGTCCCTCGGGTGGGGGAAAGGCTGTCCCTCGGACGTGGGAAAGGGTGTCCCTCAAGCGTGGGAAGGCGCGTCCCTCGGGCGTGGGAAGGCGCGTCCCTCGAGCAGGGGAAGGCGCGTCCTTCGAGCGAGGGAAAGGGTATCCCGCGGGCTTAGGAAAGGGTATCCCTCAGGCGGGGGAAAGGCTGTCCCTCGGACGTGGGAAAGCGCGTCCCTCAAGCGGGGGAAGGCGCGTCCCTCAAGCGGGGGAAGGCGCGTCCCTCAAGCGGGGGAAGGCGCGTCCCTCAAGCGGGGGAAGGCGCGTCCCTCAAGCGTAGGAAAAGATGTCCTTCGAGTATGGGAAGGCGCGTCCCCCAGGCGGGGGAAGGCGTGTCCCTCGGACGTAGGAAAGGGTGTCCCCCGAGCGGGGGAAGGCGCGTCCCCATAGGAGATTGACCCTGGAATCTTTAGGAGCTTCCTGTGTAACTATAGGCATCCTCTAGGGTTTCTATAAACAGACTTATGAGACAGCCTGCTGGGTTGTCCCGGACTAAAAGTTTGTTTCAAGTCATGCAATTGTTCGCCCACGAACCGGCGGTTCGCGGGAAACTGAAGTTCCTGAACAACGTTATGGGTAAAGGTATGTGGATTTTGCACAAATTCCCGTTAAATCAGCGGTAATGTGGGTAATTTTGATTGAATAATACCAAGTTTTCCTAGTATTATAATAATAAGGGTTTTGGTAATAGGGAGTTTACAGCATATCCTATTTTAAAGAAGATCACGCTGAGAAGGATTGAGGGATTGAAAGAAGGTCTTTGTTTGAAGATAACCCTTGTAGTTTGCTATGATTAGAGAAAGAGATGAAAAATTTGATGAGGGTTTTAATACATGTTGGACATCGGTCAGATCCATCGTAAAGAATACGAGATAGACGCCGACCGATCCGAACCTATGGTCATTGCCGAAGCGCCTGGGAGGGTTCATTACCTGGGTGAGCATGGTGAGCCAAAGGCCGGGTTATTTCTCTCTTCAGCAATTGATCGGTATATCCGTGTTGCGGTGAGTCCTCGGAAGGATAGTTCCCTTCGTTTTTATGCTGCTGACCTGGGAGAACGGAAACGAGCCACCTTGGTCAATCTTAAATATAAACGGGAAGATCGGTGGGCTAATTATATCAAGGTGGGGATTCATATATTTGCAAGCATGGGGTATCCGGTAAAGGGACTTAATTTTACCCTGAGCGGGGATATTCCTCAGCATATTGGCCTTGCTTCTTCATCGGCCATAGAAGTAGCCGCGGCTGCGGCCCTCCGGGGATTCTTCAAGGTAGATATTAGCGATGATGACCTGTTAGACCAGCTTATTCTTTCCAATGAGCTGTTTTTTGAGGAGCATACCAATCCCATTGATTATGTCATAGCGCTGACTGCCCAGCAGGATGAGTTTCTCATCGTAGATGAAACCACCTTGGAGGTAAGCCGGATCAAATCGAGCCTTTCCGCGTATAAGCTCCTCATCATGGATTCCCGGGTACCCCGCATGGGAGTGGAAGATGAACTCAAAGAGCGCCAGCATGATATAAAGAAAGGCCTGGAATTGCTCGCTCAGAAAAAAGAAGGGGCCAGTTTGCGGGATTTTGTTACCGCGGATCTGATTGAATCCATGGGAGATCTCCCCGAAGAAATCCGGCGGCGCAGCATGCATATCGTCCAGGAACTCAGGCGGGTGTATGATGCTGAAGAAGCCCTGAATAAGATGGATTTCCCGGCTCTTTCCAAGGTTATACTCCATTCTCACGAGAGCCTTAGGGATTTGTATGAGGTGTCCTGTCCAGAGATCGATTGGCTGGTGAAACGGGCTCAGGAAATAGATGGCGTCCTTGGTTCTCGGATGACCGGGCAGGGTTTCGGAGGGTGTACCTATACAATCATTAAAGAAGAGGCGATTGAAGAATACCGGCGGCGGCTTGAGGATTATGAACGGATCTTCGGATTCCATCCGGTCCTGTATGAAATCAAGCCCGCTGCTGGAACCCGGCTTGTACCGGCTTAAGGTACCGGGAGTTGCATGAATATACTCGTAACGAACGATGACGGCATCGCGGGAGAGGGCTTGCGCCTCTTGGTAGAGGCTTTGCGGGCCCAGGGGTGGCACCGTATTTTGGTTGTAGCTCCAGATTCAAACTGTTCTGGGCTTTCCCATAGTCTATCTTTTTTATCAGCCCCCATTTGTTTGACCCCTCAGGAAACAGATACCTGGGCCTGTTCAGGGACTCCCGCGGACTGTGTTATGACGGCCCTATTAGGGGTCCTCCCGGTTATGCCTGACCTGGTGGTATCAGGGATCAATAAAGACGCGAATATAGGGACCGATATAGTCTATTCTGGTACTGCTGCAGCGGCCCGCCAAGGGGGTCTCTACGATCTTCCGGCCATAGCCTTTTCCCTGGCAGGAGAAGGTACTTTTTACTGGGAACCGGCAGTATCTTTTGTGGCGGACCATCTTGAATCATTGGTCTCATTATGGAAGGCGGATACCTTCATCAATGTAAACATCCCCAATACCCCTGGAGGCCCTGAAGGTATACTGAGGACCTTTCCTTCCTTGAGGATGTACCATGACAGGATATCGGTCTTTGATGCTCCTGATGGCAGGAAATACTGGTTTATTAATGCCGGGCCAGTATGGACTGAGCCGGAAAAGGGTTCAGATTGGGATGCGGTTTCCCGAAACTATGTCTCCGTAAGCTCGGTTTTCCTGCACCCAGTGGTAAGCCGGGATCTCTGTCCTGGCGCGCCGGAATATGCCGCTGTCGCACACCGTCCCCCCAAAAAATAACCGTGAAACCCCTCAGATTTCAGTGAAGAAATTGCCTGGTTTATTCGATAAGTAATAGAGGAGTCGGTTTTAAAATTTGGTATCCCAGTATCTTTGTATGGATACCGGGGTGATGAGATGAGAATGGATTCTTAAGTAGTATTGCTTATCGTGGTAAGGTTAGAATAAGGGGGACCATTAAGATGATGACGGAAACAACACTGACGGAAACATTGCAAGAAGGGATTCGTCTTTTTAATCTAAAGCGCTGGGATATGGCATTACGGATATTTCAGCAGTTACATAGCAATACAAACGAGGATGTCAAAGTTACTACCGAAATCGCCTATTATTTGGGGCTTTGTTATACAAAACTCGGGCGTTTTGATGATGCCCTTCTCTATCTGGAACAAGTGGTAAACGCAGAATCAAATATTATGAGGGTATATCAATGCCGTTTGGCCTTGGCGTATATTTATGTAATTACTGAACGGGCGAAAATGGCGGAATTTGAACTTAACCGCCTCTCAGAAATCGGATTTGAATCGGTACAGCTCTATACGGTCCTGGCTTATTCGGCTTGTTCCGAGAGGCAGTATCAAAAAGCAGTAGAGCTGTATGCCAAGGCCCTGCAATTAGATAATAACAATACCACTGCTATGAACGGCCTGGGGTATATCTTGGCGGATACTGCTATGAATGTGCAGCAAGGACTGGTGTTCTGTAAGAAAGCGGTGGATCGTAATCCCGACAATCCAGCTTATCTTGATTCTTTAGGATGGGCTTATTTTAAGAATGGGGATGCTACAGAAGCGAGAAATTGGCTGCGCCGAGCCCTAGGTATAGCCTCTTTGGCATCCCAGCAAAAAGAGATACGGGACCATATACGGATCGTGGCAGGAGAGGCTTGATGCAGCCTTTGCAAATCATTCAGAGTACCCACTGGTGGAGGATGCTTTGTTTTGGTTTCTTGCTGTTTATTCCCTTTTTTGTGCTTGAGGCTCAAGAGACTTTTGACGGTGCAGATCTGAACGCCCTCTATGCGCGGGAGGAATTTCGGCTGGGAGTCCAGGCATATAATCGCTTTGCCTTTAACGAGGCGATCCTCTCTTTTGAACAGGCCCTATCCTTTCGTCCCGGGGAGCCCCTCATCATGGATTGGCTGGGCAGGGCCTATTACCGGTCTGGTCTGGAAGAAACGGCCCTCCGGCAGTGGCGTTTAGCTGCTTCGGTATACAGCCCTGCCTCAGAGGATGCCTTGTTGCTCGGTAGCCGTATTGAAACCGTGCGGAACCGGCGCAGCCTCTTACCCATCCTGGAGGATGGCATCCGGTATGTAGCTGCAGGCCGGTATCCAGGTCATTATGATTCCATAACCATTTTTAAACAGCCTACCGCGGTTTTACCCTTGGAAGATGGATCTGCCTGGGTGGTAGCTTACGGAAGTAATGAACTTGTCCGCATTGATGTAAACGGTATAGTCCGGCAGCGCCAACGAGGTCCCCTCAATGGGTTTGACCGGCCTTATGATCTAGTACGAGGAAAGGACGGCAGACTTTTCCTTTCAGAATACCGGGGGGGACGGGTGAGCGTGCTCACCAGCACTGGAGAGTGGCAATCCTATATCGGAACCAAGGGACGGGGAAATGGGATGTTTGTAGGCCCCCAGAATTTGGCGATCGATGAAGAGGATTACCTATATGTGGTGGATTATGGTAATTGCCGGATTTCCAAGTTTGATCCTGATGGCGTTTTTATCCTCTCCCTGGGTACCAAAAGCCCGGGGTTTCCGGGTTTTCTTTCTCCTACTGGTATTGCAGCCAGGAATGGGAGGGTATATGCAGCGGATAATATAGCCAAACGGATCTACGTGTTTGACCGGAATGGAACATACCTGGGTGTGCTCACTCAGGAAGGTTTGACTGGTCCTGAAAGCCTCCGGTTTGTTCCTGATGGCCGGCTCTTGGTCGCGGATACCAATCGAATTCTCCTTATTAATCCTGATTCCGCGGTCATCCAGGAAATGGGTGTGGCAGGTAATTCCAAGATGCGTCTCGTGGGAGCTGCCATGGATCCTAATGGTAATGTATTAGCCGCCAATTTTCAGGAAAATGAAGTAGCGGTGATGACCCGGTTTACCGATATGGCAGCGGGACTTTTTGTGCAGATAGACCGGGTGGTGGCGGATCACTTTCCCCAGGTTACCCTGGAGATTTCGGTTCAAGACCGGCTTCGGCGGCCCATTCTGGGGCTCGATGGCCGGAATTTTCTTCTGAGTGAGAAAGGCTATACCGTGGCGGAGCAGCAATTTGTAGGTGCAGCCTATCGAGCCGAAACCGCGGATATAGCTATCCTTATGGAGCGATCCCAGCGGACCCGAGGGCTTCAAGATGATTTAGTCGCTGCTGCCCGGGATATTACCAAGAGTCTTAAAGGTCAGGTGGTCTCCCTCATTTCTGCTAGCGAGCAGCCCCTGAAGGAACGGACCGATGAGGCTCATTGGTCCCAGAGTGCCCGGGGCAATGGGGCGTCCTACACGCCGCGGTGGCGTTTTGACTTGGGACTGCGGCTTGCCGCTACGGATCTGCTTCCTGGCGAAAAGAAGCGGGCGGTGGTGTTTGTAGGAGCGGGAAGTTTGGGAGAACTTGCTTTTGAACAGTATACCCTTTCGGAACTGGCTGCTTATCTTGCGAATAACGGCATTGTCTTTCATGGGCTTATAGTCGGGGGGAATCCAGGGGATGAAGCCCTTCAGTATCTCTGTGATCAGACCGGCGGGCAGCTGGTGTCTCTTTATCGGCCTGAAGGGATTGGGCCTATCATAGAAAGCATTGCCTCTCATCCTACAGGGTCGTATATTCTCAGGTATCAGTCCCAGTTACCGACTGATTTCGGTAGGGCATACCTACCCATAGAAGCGGAGGTGTACCTGTTAGAGCGTTCAGGCCGGGATAGTACCGGGTATTTTCCGCCCCTTGAATAAAAAGGGTAAATGAGCTAGGATAATGGGAGAAGAATTGAGGTAGCCTCGAAGGGAGGTTAACAAGGCGCAGTAACTATAAGTAAGGAGAGAGCGTTCATGGTGGCATATCGCTGGGATAGTACGTTAGAAACCGGTCATGAGATAATAGATACGCAGCATAAACAGTTATTTGAAGCGATCAACAACCTGTTGGATACATGTCAAGCGGGAAGGGGACGGGAAGAATTGACGAAAAATTTGGATTTTCTGAATACCTATACTATTAAACATTTTTTTGATGAAGAGAAAATCCAACAAAAATATAACTACCCTGATTATCCGAATCATAAACAGTATCACGAAACATTTAAAAACGAGGTTAAGGATTTAACCCACCGTTTGATATGGTCAGGTCCTACCGAAGCATTGATCAAGGAAGTCTACGCCAGTATTGGAGATTGGCTGGTTAGTCACATCAAGATTCAAGATTTCAAGCTTGCACAATATATTAAATCTAAGAGTATGGGTTCTTAGAAAAAGGTTTTCATCAGCGTTGTTCGGAAACTTCAGTTTCCGAACAATTTTATTGTTTCAAATAGCAAAATCCCATGTATCCTCATGCAGTATAGTATAAGGACTTATGTATCATCCTTGTAACCTTCATGCCGCCCTATTATGGATAGATATTATGAAGGATTACTCCTGTTTTTAATATGTGAAGCTGTTCCAAAACTAACCGAGTTTTGGATAAGCTCTTGTTTCAAATTTTTTAAAATTATCTCTAAAAGACGTATTGGTATATTGACAAAAAAAATATTCGAGAGTATGCTAAAAGCATCATAAACTTCCTTGAAGCGGCCGTTGTATAACGGTATTACCCGAGCTTCCCAAGCTCGTGACGCGGGTTCGACTCCCGTCGGCCGCTTTAAGGGAATTTGTCTTTTATTTCCTTGTTATCAAAGAAAAAGGCCCTGTCCGCTTGTATAAAATCTCCGAAAGAACATGGTAAGGATGTTTATTTTTTCGTATTGGAGCTATGGTATGATCCCCGAGTCAATTCGATGCAACTCCTGGCTATGCGTTCTATATGGATGTATTCTATTATGAATCTATGAATTATCTACAACTTCCTGTATATGAACATAAAGACCTCATACTGAAAGCTCTCGAAGTCAATCAAGTGGTGGTGGTGGAAAGTCCCACCGGTTCAGGGAAAACCACCCAGCTACCGGTGATACTCCATGATGCGGGGTATACGAAAAATGGCGTTATCGGGGTAACTCAGCCCCGGCGCATTGCTGCGGTTTCGGTCAGCGAGTTTATTGCCCGACAGTTGGGCTGTACTTTACCAGGGATCGTAGGGTATAAGATGCGTTTTGAAGATAAAACCGATCCCTCTACCGCAATCAAGATCATGACTGACGGTATCCTCTTACAGGAGATGAAGCTGGATACCTATCTTTCCAAATACGGCAGCATTATTGTGGATGAGGCCCATGAACGGAGCCTCAATATCGATTTTATTTTGGGCTTATTGAAACGGGTACTGGAGATACGGCCGGACTTTAAGGTTATTGTATCTTCTGCGACCATTAATGCTCAGGTCTTTTCCGCGTATTTTGGGGAATGTCCGGTGGTAAAAATTGATGCGATTACCTATCCGGTTACCCTCATCTATGATCCCCCCGCGGTACTGCCAACGCCGGGATCCCCGCCAGGAGGACAGGCCGCTATAGATGCCATTCTAGACAAGATCGACACCATTATCGAACGAGTTATCAGTGAAGAGCGGTCCGGGGATATCCTCGTCTTTTTGTCCGGTGAAAAGATGATCAAGGATTGTATGAGCCGGCTCGTCTCGGGGCCTCTGGCTTCGTACCTGCATCTCGTCCCCCTCTATGGCCGGCTCGGTAAGGAAGAACAGGAACGGGTCTTTGAAGGGGCTCCTCTGGGAAAAACCAAGGTGGTGATTGCCACCAATATTGCGGAAACTTCGGTTACCATTGACGGTATTACTACGGTGATCGATTCGGGCTTATCCAAACTCAACTACTATAATCCCCGGACCTTCACCTCAAGCCTCGTGGAAGGCCCCGTGTCCAAGGCGTCGGCAAATCAGCGCAAGGGCCGGGCAGGCCGTACTCAGCCGGGAACCGCTTACCGGCTCTACGCCCGGAAGGATTTTGAAAACCGGCTCCTCTTTACCACCGAAGAAATCTACCGTACGGATCTCTCCGAAGTAGTGCTCCGCATGGCTGATCTGGGTCTGACCGCGTTTGAGGAGTTTGATTTCATTGCCCCCCCTAACCGGGAGGGGCTCATCGCGGCTATTGAGACCCTGAACCTCCTGAACGCCCTTGAACGGGACCGAACCCTTTCCAAGATAGGAAAATTGATGACCGAGTTTCCTCTGCCTCCCCGGCAGTCCCGGATCATTGTGGAGGCCATCTTGCACTATCCCCAGGTAATCCAAGAGACCCTCATTGCGGCGGCCTTTCTTTCAACCCAAAGTCCTTATATCTTGCCTCCAGGCGAGGAAACGGATGCCCGCAAGGCCCACCACCGTTTCCGGGATCCCGGCGGGGATTTTGTATCCTATCTTAAACTCTATCAGGCATATCAAGGCGCCCGTAACAAGGCGCAGTTTTGCGAAAAAAATTACCTTGATGAACGAGCTATGATGGAAATTATCAATGTTACCGCCCAGCTTGGGGAGATTGTCAGCGGGCTTAATATTCCTATCCTTTCAAGCGCTCCATGTTTCCAAACCGAAGACTACCTCTGTGCAGTGGCCCGGGGGCTTATCCAGTTTGTCTGTGTTCGGGAAGGCCGGGACATGTATCGGAGCCTCACCGCGGACCGGATATTGATCCATCCTGGTTCAGTGATGTTCAAAATGGATCCCCAATACATCGTAGCCGGTGAAATCGTGCGGACCACCCGGATGTATGCCATGTCGGTTTCTCCCCTTTCCCGAAAGGCCTTAGAAAAAATAAGCCATACCTTGTTTGAACGCCTGGGGGCAAAGACTTCCCGGCCTGCGGCCAAGGAACTAAGCCCAAATACCCCGCCCAAACGGATACGGGACTTTACCCATACCATTAAAATTGGGGATGAAGTGTTTGAGATTGGGACGGTTAAAGGGAAAAAGCTGGTTTCGCTTCCCTGGGAACGGTTGATTAAGGTAAAAGCTCACCTTGGAACGGATCCTCTGGTTATGTATAAGGGCCTGCGGGGCAGGATTACCCTGGGAGGCGTCTATACTCTGCTGCAAGGAGAGAAGCTGGAACTCATCCTTTCCCTGGCAGCCTCATTGGACCTTGAAGGGGTCCTGGAAAAGCAATGGCCGCGGAAAGAACGGTTCAATTCCCGGGAGCACCTTCCGGCCCTGCTCAAGTTCCTGCCGGATCTGGTAAAACCGGCAGTATGGAAAGTGAACAAGAAGGATTTGGGGTTTATCTGCCTTTTAACCGATGGCGCAGGTAATTATTGGTTTACCTGTTCCCGGGGTTTTCATACCAGCCTGAACGAAAGCCTCGCCAGTGTGGAGGCTCTCATCGACGACTTAGGGGAAAATGCGGATCTGGAGGTAAAACACGTGGTGAATCAAACCTATAGAAGACTTGCAGATTATGTGGGTTAGGGGATAAGCCCTCCAGGCGGATTGTTTCCTCCCCGGATATGTACCAAGGGGCGCAGTAGCCGCTTCCAAAATTCCCGGTCCCTTCAGGTGAAAAGCTGAACCGACCGGGAACCAATACCCATCCGATCCATCACGTTGAGCCAAAACATCATTAACGATGGAGCGAATTCTGATAATTCCGCCTCAGTTATTTTCTTTAATTAAGACAAAATTACTCCCCTGCATATACCCTGTACATCCAGTGAATAAAACCTTTATCGCCTGATAAGGATCTATGCTAATCAGTATATTTCCTGCAGCGGCTTATGTCAATGAAAGGCAAGACAACCACCATCAACCGCCTTGTAATGACATCAGATTATGAAAAAACCTCTTGATATCAAGAGGTTTTTCTGTTTAGAAGGGCTTCATGCGTAGCGCATCGACCTTAGAGTAACAGTTCTTCGGATACTTTCTTGTGCTGGCTATTCGCGATATAGCTGCTATACTTTTGATCCGTCTTGGCGATATGGGTTAATATCCACTCCCGCAAGAACCGGACAAAGGTATGGGGAACGATTGACTTACCGCTCTCAAACTTTTTAACATCCTCAAGTACTTTCTTAACAAAACCCTCATGCTCTTTCTTATGTTCAGGCAATTCGGGAAAACCCATCCTTTCCATGAGCTTTTCTTCTGCAGAAAAGTGAAAGGTTACATAAGACACCAGATCGTGCATGGCTTTCTTAAAATAAAACTTTCCCGTCTCACTCCCGCTGAGACAAGCCTGATGAAGACGCTGCGTAAGGTTAATCAATTCTTGATGCTGCTCATCAATTTTGGGTATACCCACTGAATAGCTATCTTTCCATGCAATAAAACTATCATCTCCCATACAATACCTCCTGATAATTTAATTCTATGAAATCATACAATTTCCCGGCTCTTGGCGCGGGGGCCGTCTCCCCCAAGCAGGCCCGCCCTTCTAAGGTTCCTCTATACGTACTGAGGTGAGACCGCATGAGCTATTCTTGTTATGTTATGGATTTTACTCTACCATAAGGCATCCTTTATGTCTATCATCCAGGGAGAGAAATCATGAAAAAACGCATTCCTGCAGCGCCGCAGGTTCGCCAAGCGACCCTTGTTTTAGAAGACGGCTCCGAATATACCGGCTGGTCCTTCGGAGACAAGCGATCCCAGGCAGGGGAGGTGGTTTTTACCACTGGCATGACCGGTTACCCGCAGTCATTGACAGACCCCAGTTTCCGGGGGCAGATTCTGGTCTCCACCTACCCTCTAATGGGCAATTATGGGGTTCCGGTCAAACCTAAAACCGGTGAGCCTTATGTGGACGAGCAGGGTATTCCCCTCCACTTTGAATCCCACCGGATTCAAGTTGCAGGTTTTGTGGTTGCCGAGGTTTGCGAGGAGCCAAGCCACTTCGCATCGGGGATTTCTCTTGCTGCA
Organism: Treponema sp.; assembly: GCA_031275325.1. Classification (GTDB taxonomy): domain Bacteria; phylum Spirochaetota; class Spirochaetia; order Treponematales; family Breznakiellaceae; genus JAIRLU01. The sequence continues at coordinate 5,603 of JAISOX010000043.1, read as the reverse complement.
TGGCTTGAGAAATGCCAGGTTCCCGGCATCTACGGTATAGATACCCGTTCCCTGACCTGCCGTTTACGGGAACAGGGGGTCATGCAAGGGAAGATCCTCCTGGAAGGGAGCCGGGAAGTAACCATGGATTCAGGGATCCTCTCCCATCCCGTGGCGGATGTTTCCCCCAAAGAACCTAAGACCTTGAAACCTCTAGGCAGGGAGGCGGTAAAGGTTCCCCGGATAGCCCTCATCGACTGCGGGGCCAAGGCCAATATCCTGCGCTGCCTGCTTGCCCGGCAGGTGGAAGTGCTTTGTCTTCCCTGGGATCAGGATCTTCGGGATATTGAGTATGACGGCCTGTTTCTTTCCAACGGCCCTGGAGACCCTAAGGCCTGTAGTAAAACCATTGCCGCGATCCGTCATGCCTTTGACCGGGGTAAGCCTATCTTTGGGATCTGCCTGGGGAATCAGATCATGGCCTTGGCTGCAGGAGCAGACACCTACAAGCTGCCTTACGGCCACCGGGGGCAGAACCAGCCCTGCATCGAAGCAGGGACCAAACGTTGTTACATCACCAGTCAGAACCACGGGTATGCAGTGCGGGAGGACACCCTTCCCAAGACCTGGGAGCCCTGGTTCATCAATGCCAACGACGGTACTATTGAGGGCATCCGGTCTACCCAAGGGCCTTTTTCCGCGGTCCAGTTTCACCCTGAAGGCTGTCCCGGCCCACGGGACACGGAGTTTCTGATCGACCGGTTTATTGATTCCGTGCGCCTGCCGCGGGCGTTATGGGGGGCCGAGGCGTCTGCGGCGGGGCATTGAAACCTGCCGCAGGCCGGTTGAAGGCGGACGAGGGCCGACTGGAATAACCGTGCAATCCTTCCCGGAATAGCCTGTAATTCCTTCCTGGAATAGCCTGCAATTCCTTCCTGGAATAGCCTGCAATTCCTTCCTGGAACCTGCCGGGAGCCGGCTGAAGGCGGACAGAGGCCGATTGGAACCCGCCGCAGGCCGGTTGAAAACAGACGAGGACCGATTGAAGGCGGACAAGGGCCGAATGAACCAGCGGGTGGGGCCGAGGAGCAAAAGCCTGAAGCAAGGGGCGACCCGCTCGCTTACTACCCCGGCCTTACAGGGGCATTAAACCCGCTGGCGGGTGGGGCCGAGGAGCAAAGACCCGAAGCAAGGGACGACCCGTTTTCTTACTATCCCGGCCTTACAGGGGCATTAAACCCGCTGGCGGGCAAAGACCTGAAGCAAGGGGCGACCCGCTCGCTTACTACCTCGGCCTTACAGGGGCATTAAACCCGCTGGCGGGCAAAAGCCCGAAGCAAGGGGCGACCCGCTCGCTTACTACCCCGGCCTTACAGGGGCATTAAACCCGCTGGCGGGCAAAGACCCGAAGCAAGGGGCGACCCGCTCACTTACTACCCCGGCCTTACAGGGGCATTAAACCCGCTGGCGGGTTTTCAAAACCGGCCAGAACCAGTACCATACATCAAAGGATACCATGATACAAAATACGGTAAAAAAGGTCCTGGTCCTCGGTTCAGGAGGCCTTAAAATCGGACAGGCCGGGGAATTCGACTATTCCGGTTCCCAGGCCCTCAAGGCCCTGCGGGAAGAGGGCGTCAAAACGGTCCTCATCAATCCCAACATCGCCACCATCCAAACCAGCGAAGGCATGGCAGACGCCACCTATTTTCTCCCCCTGAGCCCCGAATATGTGGAACAGGTAATCGAGAAAGAGCACGTGGACAGCCTCCTTTTAGCTTTTGGCGGCCAGACCGCGCTTAACTGCGGGGTTGCCCTGGCCCGGGAAGGGCTGCTGGAGCGTTACGGGGTCAAAGTCCTAGGCACCCCGATTGCCGCGATTGAAGACACCGAAGACCGGGAGCGCTTTGTGAGCCGTTTGAACGAAATTCATGTCAAAAGCCCCCGGAGCATCGCGGTTACCAGCACCCAAGAGGCAGTAGCCGCAGCCAAGGAAATCGGTTATCCCTTGATGGTCCGGGCGGCCTTTGCCCTGGGCGGGGCTGGTTCAGGGATATGCCGCAATGAAGAAGCCCTCCTGGGGCGCTGCGACCGGGTTTTTTCCCAGGCTCCTCAGATCTTGGTGGAAGAATGGCTCGGAGGCTGGAAGGAGATCGAATACGAGGTGGTCCGGGATGTATATAACAACTGCATCACGGTTTGTAATATGGAGAACTTCGATCCTTTAGGCATCCACACCGGGGAAAGTATCGTGGTGGCCCCTTCTCAGACCCTTACAGACTCGGAATACCACAAACTCAGGAGTATTGCCCTCAAGGTGATCCGCCATCTGGGGATTGTAGGGGAGTGTAATATCCAATATGCCCTGGATCCTGCCTCAGAGGATTACCGGATCATAGAAGTAAACGCCCGGCTTTCCCGGAGTTCTGCCTTGGCTTCCAAGGCCACCGGCTACCCCTTGGCCTTTGTGGCCGCTAAACTCGCCTTAGGCTTCTCCCTGGCGGAGATTGAAAACCGCATCACCCGGGTAACCAGTTCTTGTTTCGAGCCTGCCTTGGATTACTGCGTGGTGAAAGTACCCCGCTGGGACCTCACCAAGTTCAAGCATGTGGAAACCTGTATCGGTTCGGAGATGAAGTCCGTAGGGGAAGTCATGTCCATAGGCCGGACTTTTGAAGAGGCCCTGCAGAAGGCCCTGCGTATGACCGGCATCGGCGCGCCAGGGCTTGCCGGTGAGGACAGCCTCTGTGGGATTGGGTCGGGGAAAATCCAGGAGGCCCTGACCAAACCAACGGACCGGCGGGTCTTTGTCATCTACCGGGCCCTTGCGGAAGGCTGGTCCATAGACCGGATCCACCGGCTGACCAAGATCGACCGCTGGTTTCTCGCCAAAATCGCCCATGTCCTAGAAACCGAAAAGGCCCTGAGAAACCTGAAGCCTGACCATACCGGGGAAGCGGTTCCCGCGTCTTTGCAGCAGCGTTCCTCGGTCCCCTTTGATTTGCTGGCTCAAGCCAAACGCATGGGCTTTTCCGACGCCCGAATCGGTGCATTGGTGGGACTCTCCGCGTCTCAGATCCGGGCGCTCCGGGAAGATTACCGTCTGCGGCCCCAGATTAAGCAAATAGATACCCTGGCTGCAGAATACCCTGCGAAGACCAATTACCTCTACATGACCTATGGTACTGCAGGACTGGGCAGCGGCGCCCGGGATGATGTGGCCCCTGCTGGCCGGGGGGTGATGGTCCTGGGTTCCGGGGCTTACCGGATCGGGAGCAGCGTGGAATTCGACTGGTGCTGTGTCAACGCAGTGGAAACCGCCCGGAAACTGGGCCGTTACACCATCATGGTGAACTGCAACCCTGAAACGGTCTCCACCGACTACGATGTATGCGACCGGCTCTATTTTGAGGAGCTTACCCTGGAACGGGTTCTGGATATATATGAACGGGAACGTCCCGAGGGTATCATCCTCTCCATGGGAGGCCAGATTCCCAATAACTTAGCGACGAAACTCTACGATGCGGGAGTCCTCGTCTATGGGACCACGCCCCAATCCATTGACATGGCAGAGGATCGGCACAAATTTTCCGCGCTCCTGGATGATCTCAAAATCGAACAGCCCCCCTGGGAAGAGCTTACTGATTTGTCTTCTGCCAAGGCCTTTGCCCTGACCGTGGGATACCCGGTACTCATTCGGCCCAGTTACGTGCTTTCCGGGGCTGCCATGAACGTGGCCTGGGATGACGGAAGCCTGGAAACCTTCTTGAACCTGGCTACTGATGTTTCCGCGGAGCATCCCGTGGTGATCTCCAAGTTCGTGGATAATTCCAAGGAAATTGAAATCGACGCAGTGGCAAAACGGGGGGAAATTCTCTTCCACGCCATCACCGAACATATTGAAAACGCGGGGATCCATTCAGGGGACGCTACGGTGGTGCTTCCTGCCCAGCGGCTCTACATCGAGACCATTCGGAAGATCCACAAGATCAGTTCTCATATCGCCAAAGCCTTGGACATAACCGGCCCCTTCAACATCCAGTTTTTAGCCCAACGGAACCGGGTACAGGTGATCGAGTGTAATCTCCGGGCCAGCCGGAGCTTTCCCTTCTGTTCAAAGGTAAGCCGGGTGAACATGATCGAGATGGCGGTCAAGGCCATGCTGGACGAGCCTGTACAAAAGGCCCCTGCTTCGGCTCTGGACCTGGAATGGGTTGGGGTCAAGGCAGCTCAGTTCAGCTTTTCCCGGCTCCACGGGGTTGACCCGGTCTCTGGGGTTGAGATGGCCTCTACCGGAGAAGTGGGCTGTATCGGCACGGAACTCCACGACGCTTTTCTCAAGGCCCTGCTCTCGGTGGGATACCGGATTCCTAAGAAGCGGATACTCCTCTCCACCGGGCCCATTGGGGATAAAGCGGACTTTGTGGATTCTGCCCGGAAACTTATTGCTATGGGGTATGAACTGTACGCCTCCAGGGGTACGGCTCAATTCCTCGGTTCCCATGGTATGGCGGTTACTCCCCTCTATTGGCCCCTGGAGTCCAAAAAACCGAACATTACGGACTTCATCAAGAACCGGGAAATTGACATGATCATCAATGTGCCTAAAAACAACCGGGAAACCGAGCTTAAGAACAACTACCTCATCCGCCGGATGGCCGTGGACTTTGACATCCCCCTGTTCACCAACATCAAGGTAGCCAAGGAGTTTATTGACGCGCTGGAGTACCAGCGGGAGAAAGGGCTGGAGATCAAGTCCTGGGAGGAGTACGCGCCTGCGGCCCGCCTGCGGCGGGCGTTATGAGGGGCCGAGGAGTACGCGCCTGCGGCGGGCGTTATGGGTGCGGAGGAGTACGCGCCTGCGGCGCACGTCCCTTCGTTCCTACATCCTGCGGGGCGCACCTGCGGTGGGCGTTACGATGGGCCGAGGAATACGGAAGTGTGGCCTTCGTCCCGTGGGGGTGGCTCCACAGCGGCAAAGACCCGAAGCAAGGGACGGCCCGTGTTCTTACCGCCGCGGCCTTATAGGGGCAGTAAACCCGCTGGCGGGTGGTTCCACAGCGGCAAAGACCCGAAGCAAGGGGCGGCCCGCGTTCTTACCGCCGCGGCCCTACAGGGGCAGTAAGCCCGCTAGCGCGCGGACTTGACAGTTCTGAATTGACCGCATATACTGAAAATCATAAAAAACTTCTGGGAAAGCCTTTTTAAGAGGATTTCCCAAACCCCTGGGTGTATACAATAGCATACACCCAGGGAACCTTCAGGCAAGGCATTATTTGGTAACATTAATAGAAATCCGGCTTAATCTCTTACCCCCCCCCCCCCCCCCCCTACAATTATCCGATTATACCCTAAAACCGCTTAATTTCTCTACCAATTCACAGCACAGCGTTTCTATTTCCCCCCTCTTTCCGCTGTTTCTTCATCTTTTGGTCTCTAGAATGTTCCTTTCCCATACAATTTTCTCTATTTCACTCAAGGAGGATGCTTTGGCAATCATCAATTCTGTAAACGAGTTGCTCCACCGGATCCGGGTGAAGCTCTATCCCAATTACCTCCCCCGCATTGAGGGCGCGTATATCGCCCGCACGGACAACGAGGCCTCATTGACCATTGAGGAAGTC
>JAISOX010000093.1 GCA_031275325.1 Treponema sp. | reverse complement strand
GCAGGACCTGCTGTTTTTCGAAGAAGCTCTTGAACCATCTGAAAGCGTTTGACCTGGCCTTCTTTTATCTCAATTACGGTTTCGTTTGAGGGCTATCATACTTTGTGGATCACCTCCTGTAAAATTGACCTCTGACCCATTGATGGTACCGCTAATGGGACCTGCGCCCTGGGCTGCACCCTTTTCATGCCCCTCTCCCAAGGGTTAGTAGAACGCTACGGAAACCCTGTAGAAGGCTATGCCGCGGCCCGGGGCAAAGGCCGTTTTTTGCGGCTCATCTCACAGACCTTTGGGAGACATTCCCGAACCTCTGTGAGATACTCCCATGTATCTGCGACAGTTGGATAAACCCTTGGCTATTCTTTAGTATATGCCCCAAAGAGGCTCACAGATACCTGGGAGCCGCTCATAACTACAGGGGAGATGCTTACAAACACTTGCGAGGGTCTTAAAAACATCTGCGAGGGTTATAAAAACATACCGGAGGGACTAAAAATGATACCCCCAAAGGGGCGCTTGCGGTGAGCGTTATGAGGGCCGAGGAGTTTGGGGGAGTACAGCGCACGTCCCTTCGTTCCTCCATCGTGAAGAGTATCCTCACCTATACCGTTGGCTTGGCCCCAAAGTAGCAAAAACCCGAAGCAAGGAGCGCGTTGACCGCTTATCACCGCTGCCCTATAGGGGCATTAAGCCCGCTGATGGGGTAAAAAGGAGTGCAGACTGCGCTTCCAGTCGGGGATGTCTATACCCAAGGCGGCCTTGATTTTCGATTTATCCAGGACCGAATACCCCGGGCGGGTAACTTTTGCCGGAAATTCCGCGCTGCTACAGGGGTTCAGGATACAGGGGCGGGTTACCAGTCCCCGTTCCTGGGCTTCCCGGTAGATCTCCACAGCAAAATCAAACCAGCTTATGTTCCCTTCATTGGAAAAATGGTATATCCCATAGGGGATCGTCCTGCCCGCGGCTGGGGCGGTGATGAGCCGCAGCATAAGCTGGGCCAAATCGTATGCCCAGGTCGGACTCCCCCGCTGGTCATGCACCACAGAGAGACGGTCCCGCTCCTCCATAAGCCGGAGCATGGTAGTAACAAAGTTCTTGCCATAGGCTCCGTACAGCCAGGAAGTTCTGATAATATAGGCTGCCTCATGGCTTTCCAGGATAGCCGCTTCCCCCTCCCGTTTGGTACGGCCGTACACTCCCAGGGGGCAAGGCTCATCATCTTCCCGATAGGGCCGGCTGCCCTTGCCGTTAAAAACATAATCTGTGGAAATATGAATCAGCTTCGCCCCAATCTCCGCTGCGGTCCGGGCAATGTTTGCCGCGCCGTCTCTATTTATCCTGCCGCAGATGAGGGGCTCATCTTCAGCCCTATCCACGGCAGTATAGGCAGCGCAATTCACGATCCACGAGATAGGGCCCTGGGCTTGGGCAAAAGCAGTGAGCCTTTCCCCGTGGGTAATATCCACTTCCCGGTCGGTTCCCAAGTACTGCATACCCTGGGCTTCAAAAAGACGGGCCGCTTCTGCGCCCAACATGCCTTTGGTACCGATAAGCCATATCATGATGCAATCCCCTTGGAAAAGGCCGGTAGTTTTTGGTCTTTAGCGGATAAGATATAGTCTATGCCCAGATCCGGCCAGGCAATACCGATGACCGGATCATTCCAGATAATCCCCCCTTCATCTTCAGGGTAATAGAAATCGGTACATTTGTAGGCAAAAACCGCGGTTTCACTCAAAACCAAAAATCCGTGGGCAAAGCCGGGGGGGATATAAAACTGATTGTGCTTTTCCCCGTCGAGCCGGATCCCCTGCCATTGACCGTAGGTTGGGGAATGGGGCCGCAGGTCCACCGCTACATCGAACACCGCTCCATCCAGGACCCGCGCCAGTTTTCCCTGGGGGTGTTGTTTTTGAAAATGCAAGCCCCGAAGGACCCCTTTGACCGAGCGGGATTGATTATCCTGAACAAACCGGACCGATAAACCGGCTTCAGCAAAATCCCGTTCTGAATAGGATTCAAAGAAATACCCCCGGGGATCCCCAAAAATACGAGGGGTAATTTCATATAAACCCTGAATTGAACCAGGGGTGAACTGGCAGGCCATCAGGGATGCTCCCCAATATACCGCAAATAATCACCGTATTCGGTCTTATAGGAACCGGCCAAGGCCAGCAGTTCATCCTGGGAAATCCAGCCCTGGGTGTAGGCAATTTCTTCAATACAGGAGACATACATACCCTGTCTTTTTTGAAGGGTAGCAATGAAATTGGAGGCTTCCAAAAGTCCGTCATAAGTACCGGTATCCAGCCACGCCATGCCCCGGCCCAGTATTTCCACGGTCAAACGCCCCTGAGCCAGGTACGCGTTATTGACTGCGGTAATTTCGATTTCACCCCGGGCAGAGGGCTGCACGTTTTTAGCGATCTCTACCACTGCATTATCATAAAAATACAAGCCCGGCACCGCATAATGAGACCGGGGCTTTACCGGCTTTTCTTCAATCGAAAGGGCTTTACCGGTCTCATCCATGGTAACCACCCCATAGGCGCTCGGCTCTTTCACATAATACCCGAAAATCCTGCTTCCCCCTGCTTGTTGGACCTGAGCAACTGCTTGGCGCAAGGTTCGGCTGAAACTTCTTCCATAAAAAATATTATCCCCCAGCACCAGCGCGCAGGGCTCCGGACCGATAAAGTCCTCTCCCAGAATAAAGGCGTCTGCCAAGCCCCGGGGCAGGGTCTGCGGGGTATAGGCAAAATCCATACCCAGCCATCGCCCGTTTCCGAAAAGCTCCTTAAAAAGAGGCAGATCCCGGGGGGTCGAGATGATCAAGACTTCCCGGATTCCTGCCAGCATGAGTACTGACAGGGGATAATAAATCATGGGTTTGTCGTACAGGGGAAGCAGTTGTTTTGAAACCGCTCTGGTAATAGGATAAAGCCGGGTTCCGGCTCCTCCTGCAAGCATAATACCTTTCATACTCGTTTATTTCCCATAAAAGCATCCGGGTCAGTTTCAAAACCCGGTTCCTCATGCAAGTGGATTCAAGCCTAATCCCCAGGGATTCAAGTCCACGCCCTGGGGTTTTAAGTCCAATCCCCAGGGATTCAAGTCCACGCTCCAGGGATTCAAGTCCACGCCCTGGGGTTTCAAGCCCACGCCCTGGGGTTTCAAGTCCAATCCCTAGAGATTCAAGTCCACGCTCTGGGGTTTTAAGTCCAATCCCTAGGGTTTCAACCCGCGCGCCTCTGGCTCGCTTAATCACCATAGCACCCCAAAACCGCTTTGTCAATGAATCGCCAAAACCCGTCCCTTACCAGGGTTACGTAAAATGAGGCTAGTACTGTATCCTCAGGCAGGCTGGATACTACAAACGCCGTTCCCCCCTATACTCCGTATATTCTTTCACCTCTTCGTACAAGGTACCGCTGGTTTCGCTCTATCCGGGGTCCCGTAGACCTGAGAAAAAAGTCGTCATGGGCATCATAGGTGATGATGGTCGTTGTTGTTCCACGGCTCCCTCATAGAAAAACCATACCAAGGATTCCTTCTTTTTTTATATGCCCTGGTACTGATCTCTATCCCTAGACAAATAAAAATGAATGGGCTATTATATTAGTATGATGTTTTTCCAAGACCGAAGAGGTCTTGAAGAATAGGCGATTCTTTCTATGCCTTGCAGGTACTCCGTGTAGAGGAGGGGTATAACTGCGGGGCTTCGGAATTGAGATGTTACGGCATGGGTCGTGAAAAAGGCAGTAATACGATGGCGAAGTATTTTATAATTCTTTTTACCCCCCCCCCCCCCCCCCACACACACACACACACACTCTCTCTCTCTCTCTCTCTCCATCATTTAATTGGAACAGAAAGCGATAGCAGGGTACCAATAGGATATCCTTTAGAACGTAGTTTTGTTGTTTATTTTATTTTTCTCAAAATCTATCTGCATAGCGCAGAGGTTTATCTTATAGTTCCTGCAATAAGCGGAAGGGTATTTTTTCTGTTGGGCTTTAGAAGCGCCACCAAAACCAGATGTAGCAGTCACCATGCGTTGCTCACCATGCGTTGCATGGGCGGATTTGGGGCGCTCTTTTAGTATACACGAAACTAAGGAGGTTTCAAGATGAAAAGAAGGATTTTAGGATTGGGCTTGGTGCTGGTCTTAGGACTGGTCCTGTCGGGGTGCAAAACCGACACCGATGACAGTGGCGCCAGTAACACCGGAGGCAACAACGACGAAGGAGGAAACCCATTTGTAGGTACTTGGACCGGAACCGCAACATTTGATGGCGATTCGGCTTCCGCAACAATCACCGTTACCAGTACGAGATGGACTTTTGTATGCAGGGAGGCCGACCTGGAAGAAACCGGCACCTATACCCGGTCAGGAAACAGGGCGACGTTCAAGCAGTCTAATGGTTCGACCTTTGGCACCGCATCAATTTCCGGCGGTACGTTGACGGTTACGCTTACTTCCTCCGATATCTATGAGGGCGGACAAGGCACTTTCCACAAGTAAGGTTTTCCCATACGGGGCGGCGGGCGGATAGGGTCCGCTCTCCGCCTCAATTTTGAAGGGAAGGCAGCCGCAGGCTGTTTATTGACCGATGGGGTATGGCATAGCGCCTCCACGGGGAGAAGGACTCTCCTTTGAGAAAGTCTGGGTTTCCCTGATGGAGGTGAAGCAGTTTCAACGGGAAACCGCCCAACCGATGAAAGAAACGGACAAACTCGTCTGGGAAATAACAACCCTTTCGGCGATATGGTTGAATATATAGCCGTCCCGAACCGGATGAAGAAATTGCAGGAATTGGACTTTATCTTTATCAAAGTATCCCAGGACATGAAAATTACTGATGAGCAAAACCATGCCAAGTATACTTCCTTTTCCCATTTTTTATATGCTCTGGCCCTGATCAGGTTTCCGGTCTTGTGTTTCTCGTAAAATAAGTATACGTTTCACTAGGGGAACTCGTATGAAACACACGGTAATTATTATTGACGGTATGGGCGGCGGTATCGGGGTACAACTCATTGGGAGATTGAAGGAACTCATGGATGATATAGATATCGTCGCGCTGGGTACTAATGCGGTGGCCACAGAGCGGATGATGAAGGCTGGCGCGCACCGGGGGGCCACCGGGGAAAATGCCATCCGGGTGTCCGCGGCTCACGGGGACTTCATTCTCGGCCCCATTGGTATCGTGATTATTAATAGTATGATGGGAGAAATTACCGCTGGTATGGCCGAAGCGATCCTTAAAGCCCCCGCGCAGCGGATCCTCTTGCCCCTTCAACAGGATCATTTCTATCTTGCCGGCCTTGAACAGCTCCCCTTGGCTAAGATGATCGATAAGGCAGTGGAGATTTTTAAGGAACAACTGCACTTCATTGACAGCCTGCCTTCAAAAATTGTATAATCAGGCAAGGGCCTGAGCCTGTTCACCAGAGAGATGAACAGATGGGGCTATACAGCGCATAAATACACCGGATCAGAGGAGGGGGTTATGGCGGCAGAAAAGAAAGAAGAAACAATTGATGAAAAATACCAGCGTCTTTTGCAGATCCTTGCAGCCCCGGGAAAAGGGGCAGTTGCTTTTTCAGGGGGCGTGGATAGTTCCTTCCTCTGTCATGCGGCAGCGGCAGCCCTGGGGACCAAGGCAATCGCCGTAACGATTGTTTCCCCTATGCTTCCGAAAAGTGAAATTCAGGGGGCAAGGCTAATCGCCGGGAAAATCGGTATTGAGCATGTCCTGATTGAAGAATCAGAGCTGGATGAGGAAGTGGCAGCCAATCCCAAGGAACGGTGTTATTTTTGTAAGAAGCTGGAATTTGGGACCATCCTTGCTGCGGCAAAGGAGCGGGGGATCGCCGCGGTATGGGACGGCTCAAACCTGGATGATCTGGGGGATTACCGTCCGGGATTACAGGCCCTGGAAGAACTCCATATCCAGAGCCCCTTGCGGGAAGCAGGTCTCACCAAGGCTGATATTCGGGAGCTTTCCCGGCGTTTTGATCTGCCCACTTGGGATAAACCGGCCTTTGCCTGCCTTGCTTCCCGGATACCCTATGGGGAACGGATCGACAAAGAGAAATTAGCCAGGATTGAAAAAGCGGAAGATACCCTCAGCGCTTGGGGGTTCCGGCAGTTCCGGGTCCGTTCCCATGAGCAGATTGCGCGTATTGAAGTCGCTCCAGAAGAACGGCGCCGGTTCTTTGATGAGGCGACGCTGGATCGTATTTCCCAGGCCATCAAATCCTATGGGTTTTTATACGTGGCCCTGGAACTGGAGGGGTATGCTATGGGTAATATGAACCGGGTTTTTCAGAACCGGAAAGGGTGAGGAGAAGAACAGGGTGAAAACGCTGCATTTTGATTGTTTTGCCGGTATTTCGGGAGATATGACCTTAGGGGCCTTGGTGGATATGGGAATCGATCCCCAGGCGCTGCGGCAGGAACTAGGTAAGCTGGGAATAGAAGGCTGGCAGGTTCTCTTTTACCGGGACCAACGAGGGGGTATCAGCGGAACCCATGGGGTGGTGGAGGTAAGCCCTGAAAAGCGCCAGGACTTCCATGATGACCATCATCATGGGGAACATCGGAACTGGAAGGATATCCGGCATCTCATCGTCCATTCCCGAATCAGTGAGGGGGCCAAGAAGCGGGCCCTGGATATTTTCGGGCGGATAGCTGAAGCAGAAGCCCAAGTGCACGGCCATCCAGTGGATGCGGTGACTTTCCACGAGGTAGGGGCCTTGGATTCAATCATTGATATTGTAGGGGTGGCCATTTGTTTGGATATGCTTAAACCGGATCGGATTACCTGCGGTGAGATTGAGCTGGGGGGCGGTACGGTTACCTGCGCCCATGGGATCTTGCCGGTTCCAGCTCCGGCGACCCTGATCCTGGTGAAAGGATTACCGGTAAAGACCGGGGGCTTTAATACGGAAATGACGACCCCCACTGGGGCGGCGATCCTGGCAGCCTCAGTGGATGAAGTGGTACAGAGCCGGCGTTTTATCGAAATCAAAACCGGTTATGGCATTGGAAACCGGAAGCTGGACAAGCCCAATGTACTGAGGCTCTCCTTACGGGAGGAAGATCCTTCCCAAGCCGGGGCAGGATCGCCTGAACCTTCTGGAGAGCAGCCTTGGAAAACCGAGGACCTGATTTTGATCGAAGCGAACATCGACGACATGTCCGGGGAAGCTTTGGGCTTCCTCATGGAGCGACTCTTTGAAGCCGGGGCCCTGGATGTAACCTGCAGCCCCTGTGTGATGAAAAAATCCCGTCCCGGAACGATTGTTTCCGCGCTCAGTTCCCCTGCAAGACTTGATTCCCTCCGCCGGACCCTGTTTCAAGGTTCCTCCACCATCGGGTTCCGGGAGACCCTGGTCCATCGGCTCGCTCTGGAGCGAGAGGAACGTCTGGTACAGGGCCCCTTTGGGGAAGCCCGGCAGAAGACCGTGTTTTTTGGAGGAAAGCCCTTGCGTTCCAAAATCGAATATGAAGATCGGGCCCGTATAGCCCGGGAACAGGGGATATCCCTGGAAGCAGCGGAGAGGCTTATTCTTGGAGGGGGAACAACCAATTAAGGGATGGGAGGTCTATTTTTAGAGCCGCCTGGAGTTGAAAACATCCTGGCATCTAAAAAATTGAGGGTTTATCGTATTATCTGGCAGGGCGAGTGCATTAAAATTGTTAAGGAGCAGCCGGCACAGGTTCCGTTTGATCGGCAAACCCGATTGGGATAACAATGGTTCAAGATACTCATCAGACCAGGCCATCTGTTTGACCCTGCTGGCTATGCTCCTGGTTGATTGCCTATCGGATCCTGCCAGGGATAACGCGATTGTGCGAATAAACGCCAGGTCCAAAGGCGCATTGCCGCTCTTTATCCGGCATCCATCCTCGCCACAGGCCACACCAAGCACATAATGGAGAGAGTTCTCCATACCTCAATGGGCGCGGGCACCAAATACCTGTGGGTCAGCAGGCAGGCTGGTGCCATACTACCGCTGTTCAGTCGTGACCGTTTCACCTCTAGTACCGATGGATTTGATGGTCTTCCCGTGAGGATGAGTGGCAACCAGCCAGGAACCATCATCGGGTATGCCGTGGTTCCGCCGTTCCTGCCGGCCATGATCCCCATCAAAGGTACTGCTGGTCTTCACCAGGGGATCAAAATCAGTGCCTTCACAATAGGTGTTCACCTCATCATACAGGGGTTCCTGGTTTCCCTTACGGGATAACCCATAAGCAGCTCCCCCACTGACTAGCTGGTCGGCTATTTTGTACGGGCACCCCTCGGACTAAAGTCCGCCGCGTCTATGGTTACGATACACCCTTTGAGTGCTATCATCTCCAACCATGCCGGTATCGCCGTTATTGTGGAAACTTCGTTTCCCTTACTCTTTGCTTCGGTTTTTACCGGGGCGAACACCAGCCGGTTCTCGGTAGCCCAGGCGCTGACCAGGTGGATAGCCGTACTCCCCTGCCGGGTAGTAAAGCTCCCCCGGAGGGTTTTCCCGTCTATGGCTTCGGACTTTAGTCCGTAACTTCCCGTTTTTTCTCCTGTTTTATCGCCCGCACCCAGGCCATAAATCACCCTTCCATCTCACGGGGATTGAGCCGGTTAAACACCCGGCGGTATACATCCTGTTGGGGGATCCCCTGTTTCAGGGGGAGCAACGGTTTCAGCCAGACTTTTTTGGTTTTTCCATACCGTTAGATGTCTTCCCAGCCCCCGGCAAAGGCCAGCACCACCAGCAGGGTGATGACGATACCTTCGATGAGGGGATACTATTGCTTCCGGTCTATGAGCGGGTCTTGATATCGCTCAAGAAGTCGATTATAGGTGGTACGGTTTCAGGAATCATGATTGCCTCCAGTCTCACCTCTATCGGCTTTTTTATCTCTCCTTTACCCCTTTTTAATGCGCTCGCCCTGGGGAGATCCCCAGGGCATCGGCGTTTACTCTGAGAACAAAGCCTCATACAGGAAACCCGAATCCAGGGCGGTGTACATCATGCGCCGTTTCGCTCTCACCCGTTTCTTTTCCTTCTTCATTTTCTTCAACCGGTATAATGCCAGCTTCCTCAGTATATTCAAATTGAGTGCCCCATTCCCCCTCCTCACCCGACAGTCGTCTTCCCGAAATACGACATCCAGCATCCAGTGCAACCGGTTCTCTATCGACCAATGCCCACGGATGTATTTCAAACATCCTTTGGACTTTACCCCGTTGGGTAGACACAGTTAAGCGACTTGCCCTGAGTTAAACCCATTAGGTGCCACATAGTCAAGTACCGAATGCATACGAATCCGGTTATAATAGGCTTCAAGAT
>JAISOX010000148.1 GCA_031275325.1 Treponema sp. | reverse complement strand
CCAGGGGGAGGATCTTTTCTTGCATCCTCTAAGCGCCTTTACTACAGTTTAAGGATAAAAAATGGAACCAATTCACCTTGGGATAGCTCCTATAGGCTGGACCAACGACGATCTTCCTGAACTCGGCGGGGAGATTCCCTTTGAACAATGCCTCAGTGAAATGGCCTTGGCCGGGTTTGCGGGGACTGAACTGGGGAATAAGTACCCCAAAGATCCAGCCCTCCTCAAGAGCGCCTTGAAACTCCGGGGGCTGACCCTTTGTAATGCCTGGTTTAGCGCCTTTTTGACCGTTAAACCCTATGAGGAGGTGGAAGGGGCTTTCATCGCGCATCGGGATTTTCTGTATGAGGCAGGCGCCCGGATCATCGGGGCGGCGGAACAAGGCCATTCCATCCAGGGCCAGGCCAAACCCATCTTTGAGGCCAAACCGGTTTTTACGGACGAGGAATGGCGCCGTCTCTGCGAGGGCCTTAACCGTTTAGGAAAAAGGGCTGCAGAAAAGGGGATGCGCCTCACCTATCACCACCACATGGGAACCGGGGTACAGACCGCCGGTGAAATCGACCGGCTCATGGAAAACACGGATCCCCGCCTGGTGGGGCTCCTCTACGATACGGGGCATCTGGCGTTCTCCGGGGAAGATCCCCTGGCAGTACTTACCACGTGGATCCGCCGGATCCATCATGTACACCTGAAGGATCTGCGTCCTGCCCTGCGGAACCAGGGGATTTCTGAGAAATGGTCCTTTCTCCAGGCAGTGAAGGCCGGGGTTTTTACCGTACCCGGAGATGGCTGCGTGGATTTTGTCCCGGTTTTCAATGCGCTCAAGGAAGCGGCGTATAACGGCTGGTGGGTGGTGGAAGCGGAACAAGATCCCGCCAAAGCAAACCCGCTGGAATACGCTATTAAAGCGCGTAGGTATATTAAGGAAAAAGCCGGTATCTAGCCGTGGTACCGCGAGACCGCAGGTTGAGCGTAAGGAGGGTTTATGCGATTTGGGATTAACACCTTAGACGATGTGGAGGTTCAGGGTAAGACCGTACTGTGCCGGGTTGATATCAATCAACCGGTAGACCAGGCCGCGGGGACCCTCAAGGATACCACCAGGATAGCGGCGTGTACGCCAACGCTCAAAGAATTGAGTGATAAAGGGGCCAAGGTGGTTCTGCTGGCCCATCAGGGGAGCGACATTGAATACAAGAATTTTTATACCACTGCTCCCCATGCCCAGGTCTTGTCTGACCTTTTGGGAAAACCGGTCCGTTTCATTGATGATGTCTGCGGTCCTGCTGCCCGAGAGGCTATCCAGGCGCTAAAACCAGGGGAACTGTTACTTTTGGATAATGTCCGTTTTGTGGCGGAAGAACAGACCCTCTTTGAAATGAAACTCCAGCTTTCCCATGCGGCCCAGGCAAAAACCCTGCTGGTGAAGAAGTTGGCGCCTTTAGCGGATCTGTATGTCTGTGACGCTTTTGCCGCGGCCCACCGGGATCAGCCCAGTCTCTGCGGGTTTGAACAAGTCCTCCCCAGCGCCATGGGACGGCTCTTTGAAGCGGAATTCTGCGTCATCTCCTCTTTAATGGAAAATCCAGAGCGGCCCTGCGTCTTTGTCCTGGGAGGGGCGAAGATCAGCGACGCCTTCCTCATGATGAGTACGGTACTGGGAGGCGGCGTCGCGGACCAGGTCCTCACCGGAGGACTTGTGGGGGAGGTCCTTCTCTGGGCAGAGGATACGGACATTGGGGACGGGGCCCGGAGGTTCATCAAGAAGGAGGGCTACGAATCCCTGGTGGGGACCGCCCGGGACCTTCTCTCAAAATACCGGGACCGGATCCTGATGCCCGAAGACTTCGCCGCGGTTCAAGCAGGGCAGCGGGTGGAATACCCCTTGGGGCAGATCCCCGGAGACGCCCTGATCCTGGACATCGGGACCAAGACTGCTGCCCGCTACCAAGCCCGGATCCGGGCGGCCAAGACGGTCTTTGTCAACGGCCCTATGGGGGTCTTCGAGGAAGCCCCCACGGAACAGGGAACCCGGATGGTATGGGATGCTCTGGGGGATACCGCTGCCTATACGGTTATCGGCGGGGGCGACAGCATCACCGCCACCAAGCAGTACGGCAAGACAAAGCATATCAATTACATCTGTACCGGCGGCGGGGCGCTTATCCGCTTCCTCACCGGAGAAGAATTACCGGTGGTAAAAGCCCTCCGGTATGGTTCAAAACTGACCAAAAAGCACGGGTAACGGTAAAGGAAAAACCCGCCTTTTGGTGGTTTTTCCAGAGCTTTTTTCTATTAAAGATGGAAAAAGATGGAAAAATATGGAAATTAAGGAGACAACAATGGTTAAGGTAGGCGTAGCAGGCTACGGGGTAATCGGCCAGCGCTTGGCTGACGGCGTGGCCTTACAGAAGGACATGGAACTGGTGGGTATTGCGGACCTGGCTCCCACCCTTTCCATCCGGGCGCTCAAAGAACGGGGAATGCCCTATGATCTGTATCTCGTAGAAGGGGCGGATAAAGCCGCATTTGATGCAGCAGGTATTCCGGTGAAGGGCAGTTTTGCGGACCTTATTGGAAAGGTTGACATTATGCTCGATTCTTCTCCAGGGGGCGTAGGGGTCAAGAACAAGGAACAGTATGAAAAAGCGGGGATCCGGGCGATCTTCCAGGGAGGTGAGAAGAACTCCGTGGCGGATGCGTTTTTTCATGGGTATGCCAACTACGAAAAAGGCCTGGGGGCCAAGTATTTGAAGCTCACCAGTTGTAATACCACAGGACTTATCCGCTCAGTGGATTGCCTTGACCGGCGCTACGGGGTTGCGCGGGTGGCTATCACCATCATCCGGCGGGTAGCGGATCCTGGGGACTATCACCGGGGATTGACAAACGCCTTGCAGATGGATAAGGCCCCCTCCCATCAGGCGCTGGATCTCATGACCATCATGCCCCATGTGGAGGCTACCGGTATCTTAGTACACACCCCGGTAACCCACGGACATATCATAACTGTGGTAGCCCAAGGCAAGCAGGGGAAGATAAGCAGAGACATGGCCCTGGCAGCCTTTAAGACCCATGACCGTATCCGGGTGGTCCGTATTGAGGATGGTTTTTTAGGGAATGCTTCCTTCTTTCGGTATGCCCGGGACATGGGAAACCTCCGGGGGGATATGTACGAAATTGGGCTTTGGGAAGATAGCATCGTGGAAAGCGGAGACCACATCATGTACGCGATCAACATTCCCCAGGAGTCGGTTACCATCCCGGAAACCATGGATGCGATTCGGGCGGCCCTGCGTATGCAGCCGGATGCAGCCTCCGGTACAGCGGAAACCAATAAATATCTGGGTTTAGGCAAATGGAAATGAGCGCGCCGAACCTGCATCCCCTCAAGGAGATGACCTGCTTTGCCGCGCGGATCCGCTTGGAAACCCTCAAGTGCGTGGGGGCCCGGGGCTTTGGCCATCTGGGGGGAGCTTTGAGTATCGTGGAGGCCCTGGCAGCCTTATACAGCGGGGTTATGCGGATCGATCCCCATAATCCCCAGTGGCCGGATCGGGACAAGCTGGTCATGTCTAAAGGGCACGCCGGGCCTGCACTCTATGCGGCCTTGGCGCTCAAAGGCTACTTTCCCTTAGACTGGCTTTCGACCTTAAACCAACCGGGCACGCGGCTCCCCAGTCATTGCGATAGGAAGCTGACCCCAGGCATTGATATGACCACCGGGTCCCTGGGACAGGGGGTTTCCACTGCCATAGGGCTTGCCTTGGCCCAGCGCATGGACGGTAAAGACTGCCGGACCTACCTCATTACCGGCGACGGGGAGCTTAACGAGGGACAGACCTGGGAGGGGGCCCTTTTTGCCCCCCAGCACAAGCTGACGAACCTGATATGGCTCGTGGATTACAACCACAAACAGCTTGACGGCGAAACTAAAGAGATCCTCGACCTGGGGGACCTGGAGGCAAAGTTTGGGGCTTTTGGCTGGGCTACGGCGTCGGTGAACGGGAACGACCTTGCGGCGGTGGTTCAGGCGCTGGAAGCGGCTTGTCAAGAAACGGCAAAGCCCTTCTGTATCGTGCTTAACACGGTTAAAGGCGCGGGGGTTCCTTTGGTGGCTGACATAGCCCTCAATCATCATATCGTGTTTGATGGGGACCTGCGGGCAAAGGCCATAGCTGCTCTGGAACAGGAAGTCGCGGCTTTGGAAGGAGTATCTGCATGATAGTATACGACGGCGGCATGGATACGGAAGTGTACAAAAACATCTTTGGCCGGGTGATGGAGGACTTATGCAACGAAGATCCGGATGTGGTGTATCTGGATGCGGATCTGATGAATTCCTTTGGCACCTACGGCTTGTGGAAGCGGAATAAGCGTCAGGCCATTAACTGCGGCGTGAGCGAGGCCAATATGATGGGCATTGCCGCGGGACTTTCCGCGGGGGGGAAGAAGCCTTATGTCCATACCTTCGGCCCTTTTGCCTCCCGGCGGTGTTATGATCAGACCTTTCTCTCAGTAGGGTATGCGGGAAACAGCGTCCGGGTGTTCGGTTCTGATCCAGGGGTAACTGCGGCCTTTAATGGCGGCACCCACATGCCCTTTGAAGACATGGCCTTGATGCGGGCAGTGCCTCAGAGTACGGTCATCGAAATCAGCGATGGAGTCATGCTGGAACAACTGATGCGCCTCACCAAGGACAGACCTGGGCTTACCTATTTCAGGACGACCCGGAAAGCCTATCCCAAGGTATACAGTCCGGATCATCCCTTGCGCATTGGCAAAGGGGAAGTGCTGCGGGAGGGAACAGACCTGACCATTATCGCCTGCGGGCTTATGGTTGGGGAGGCCCTGAAAGCCGCGCGCCTCCTGCAGGACCAGGGTGTTAGCGCCCGGGTGGTGGATATGTTTACGGTTAAGCCCTTGGACACGGAGCTGGTCATCCGTTGCGCCCGGGAAACCGGCCGTATCCTCACCGCGGAGAACCACAACATCATCGGCGGCCTGGGGGATGCGGTGGCCGCGGCCTTGCTGGAAAGCGGGGTCCCGGTAAAGATGCGTAAACTGGGGGTTAAGGACGAATTCGGCTCGGTAGGCCCCCAGGAATACCTCATGGATCACTACGGCCTCAGCGCGGCCCATCTGGTAGCGCGTTCAGTTTTCTAGGGTTTTTCTCCCTCCTTCGAGCGCCGCGCATAGGGCGCTTGAAGGAGGGTGTGTACCGGGCCGGGTTTTTCTATCCTCTGCGTGCGGTTCCAGGGGAAGCTGCCAGCAGGGGGCGCTCTTTACGGTATTCCGGGGTCTGTGGTATAGTAGGCTTAAAAAGAGCGGAAAATGAAAATAGTGATGTTTACGGATGCTTACTGGCCCCGGGTGAATGGCGTAACCGTTTCGGTGGAATCCTTTTCCCGGGCCCTGATACGGCTGGGGAACGAAGTGATGATTATTTGTCCTTTTTATCCCGAATCATCAGTGGTAGGCCGTATATCCGCTGATCGGACGGGGCTTGTTCAGGATACGCAGGATCCCCAGATTATTCGAGTGCCTTCCATGCCCTTTGTCATTTCCAAAGAAGACCGGATAGCGAAATTTCATAAATGGTTTTGGGTCTCCAAACAGATTGAACACTTTAAGCCTGATATCATCCATATTAATACGGAATTCGTGATCGCCGAATTTGGGTTTCAATATGCGTGGCTGCATACCCTGCCCACGGTGTATACCTATCACACCCTCTGGGAAGATTATGCGGTAAATTATATCCCCTGGGCTCCGGCGTTTTTATTACGGCTCATTGCACGGGGGATCAGTAGAAACATCTTAAAGCGGGCCCACACCATCATTGTTCCCACGGTGCAAATTCAGGAGGTCCTTAAGAAATACCGGATAAAGAAGCACAGCTACTTGCTGCCCACCGGCGTGGACCCCCAGTTATTTAACCGTGACGCCAGGGAAATCGCCTCCTTTAGGGAACTGCTCATCCAAAAGTACCCCCAGCTTGCTCACAAGCGCATCCTCTTGTTTGCCGGTCGGATTGCCAAGGAAAAAAACCTTGATTTCCTGCTGGCCATAGCGCCGGCGATTATCGCCAAACATCCGGAAGCGGTCTTTTTGTTGGCCGGTAATGGGCCGGATCTGTATTACTATCAAGAAGAATGTGAACGGTTGGGGATTGAAGCCCATTGTATTTTTACCGGTTATCTGGACCGGGAAGATTTAGCCTTGACCTACCGGGTGTCTGATATATTTGTGTTTCCGTCACTGACCGAAACCCAGGGCCTGGTAACCATCGAAGCTATGTTTTCCGGCATTCCGGTGGTGGCGATTGGGGCTATGGGTACCCTCATGGTGATGCAGGGGGATAAGGGCGGGTTTATGGTCAAAAACGATCCCCAGGAATTTACCCAGCGGGTCTTTGATCTGTTAGAATATCCGGCGTTATATGAGCGCAAGGCCGCGGAAGCAAAGCGCTACGCCCAGGAGTGGAGTATTGATACCGTAGCGGTAAAACTGCAAACCCTTTACCAGGATACCCTGAGGAGCTTCCGTCAGGATCCCCGGGTACGGCGCTCGATTAAGGTGAGCGCATATCTTAAACGGCTCAAGCAGCAGCGAAAAATCACTGATACTTCCCATTAATCTCCCGTCCCTGGGGTAAAAACCGCCCCTGCAACCGATGGGTTAGACCTCCTCTAACCGGTCTATGCCGCGGCAGGCGCGCAGCTCATGGGGGATCTATGTGTTGACCCGAGAGGATCAGCTCCGTACAATAGGGGTATGGCTCTTAACTGCGGCATAGTAGGGCTTCCCAATGTGGGAAAGTCCACGATTTTTTCAGCCCTCAGTTCCGCTCCAGCGGAAGCGGCAAATTATCCCTTCTGTACGATTCAACCCAATGTGGGCATCGTCAACCTGGAAGATGAACGGCTTACCGCCTTAGCGAAGATATTTAAACCCCAGCGGATCATTCCTGCAACCGTGGAATTTGTGGATATCGCAGGCCTCGTCCAGGGCGCTTCAAAAGGGGAAGGTCTGGGCAATCAGTTTCTTGCCCACATCCGGGAGGTAGGGGTTATTGCTCAGGTGGTACGATGTTTTGACGATCCTGATATCATCCATGTGCATAACCGGATCGATCCTCAGTCGGATATGGAAACCATTGCCGTTGAATTGGCCCTAGCCGACCTGGATACCTTGGCAAAGCGCCGGGAACGGGCGGAACGCAGCCTCAAGGTGCAAGCTAAGGCGGACCAAAAGGCAGCGGAAACGGTCCTCGCGGCGCTGGACAAAATCAGCCCGGCCTTGGAAGCAGGCCGCCCGGCCCGGCAGGTTCCTTTAAGGGAGGATGAAAAAGCCGCGGTGTATGATTGTCATTTTATTACCATGAAACCCCAGCTCTACGTGTGCAATGTAGACGAGGCCGGGATACGGCATGGCAGCCCCTTGGTTGCAGCGGTACAGCAGCGAGCCCGGGCCGAGGGTTCCGAAGGGGTGATCATCTGCGGTAAGTTTGAAGCCGAGCTGGCAGGCATTGAAAATAAGGAAGAAAAGCAAGCCTTTTTGCGGGATTTAGGCTTATCCGAATCAGGGTTGAGCGCTTTGGTCCGGGCGGCTTACCGGCTCCTCGGGCTTTCGACCTTTTTCACCGCGGGACCGGACGAATGCCGGGCCTGGACCATCCACGCAGGGGATAAGGCCCCCAAAGCAGCCGGGACTATCCATACGGATTTTGAGAAGGGGTTCATCAAGGCTGAGGTCTATGCTTATGAAGATATGCTCCGTTATGGAACCGAGGCAAAAATTAAGGAAGCCGGCAAGTACCGTATCGAAGGGAAGGACTATATCGTCCGTGACGGGGATGTGCTGTTCTTTAGGTTTAATGGGTAGGCCAAACGAGCGAGCCAGGATCAAAACGGGGTTAGCGCGGAACCTTTGTTTCCGAAGCAGGGGGTTCCGAAAAAGCGGGGGAAAGCGGTCTAACATCCGCTTTTTCACGTGCATGTAAGGCAGTTTCAGGAGGGATGCGAGGATGATGACGATGATACCACCCCTTATCCTGGTATCCGTGGGTTTGTTTATACTGATTGTCTATTTTGCCCTTTCCAAGCAATCAAGCCTCCTTATCAAGCGAACTGCGGTGATCGCCCTTATCCTTATCGGGATTGCCGTGGCGGTGAGTTTATATCTCATATTCAGCGAACCTGCAGTTATCCTGGGCCCCAGGGTTCCCGCCGAAATTCCACTGGAGAAACCAGTACCGGTTAAGGCAGTTAGGGCTATCCCGATAGCAGCAGGAGCCATACTGTTGCTGCTGTTCATCGCCTTGATTGTGTATATCGCTCTTCGGGACCAGCGCCGGAAAGGGGGGCCGGGACACAGCACGAAAGCAGGGAAAGATCCGTGAATTGCTCCCTAAAAATGCGGTTATCCCCTCCGGGGCGTAAGCCCGGACCTTTTCCGTCAAACCAACCCATGATGCGTAACGCGGGCCAGGTTGTGGACAACGCGGCTCAGGTTGTCGACAACGCGGCTCAGGTTGTGGACAACGCGGCTCAGGTTGTCGACAACGCGGGCCAGGTTGTCGACAACGCGGCTCAGGTTGTCGACAACGCGGCTCAGGTTGTCGACAACGCGGCTCAGGTTGTCGACAACGCGGCTCA
>JAISOX010000153.1 GCA_031275325.1 Treponema sp. | reverse complement strand
ACCAAAAAGTTCGCTCTACTACCCACCCTCCCACCCTTGGGGCAGTACCGCAAACCTGTGAACTTCTTTGCGTTTCATATCCTCTACTTCAGCCCCTTCACCGCCTTGGCGAAGTTTTCTCCCCCGGTATCCTCAGCGCACAGGACTTTTCTCACTTTCAACAGGTTTGGAGTACCCTCCGTAATGGTTCAATCCCTCCATCCCGGTCACTCACATCTGTAGTCCTTACCCCAACCGCATGAGGCAAGCCGTTGGTATTAAGGCCGATGTGAACCTTTATCCCTGATGTTTTTCCCGCATCATACCCCTTTGCTCCAACAATATGGGCAACAGAACATTTAACGGGGAATCTGTCTGGCGTGGGAGATATAATCTATAAAGGAAATCCAACAAAAGAGATACCCATTAGCGGTGTGGACAGGGTTACATCAATGCAATAACTAGGGTAATAGCCCACATAAGGGGTATGCTTCAGCGGATATGCATCGGTTTTTGCTCCCTGGTATCTCCCCTGACTTTCTTAGCTTGCGCTGTTCCACGACTTTCCGGTCTTGGCTTATCTGCTTGAGGCGCCATGGTGGATTGAAAAGAAAAGAACCAAGCTGTATGATAGCCCTATGGATCCTACAACCTTAAAAGGCCGCTCTTTACTTACCTGGCTGGATTATACTGCAGAAGAAATCCGTTATTTCTTGGATGTATCAAAGCAGGTCAAAGCGGAAAGTCAACGGCATGAAGTTCACCGCCGTTTTGAAGGGAAAACCCTGGCCCTCCTTTTCGAGAAGCGTTCTACCCGGACCCGTTGCGCTTTTGAGACCGCGTTTGGCGAAGAGGGGGGGCATCCGGTGTTCCTCTCCACCGCGGATATACAGCTGGGGGCCAAAGAATCTATCGAAGATACTGCCCGGGTCTTGGGCCGTATGTTTAGCGCTATTCAATTTCGGGGTTTCAAGCAGGCTACGGTAGAGACCTTAGCTCGCTATTCCGGAGTCCCGGTATACAATGGACTTACCGATGCTTTTCACCCTACTCAGGTAC
This sequence comes from Treponema sp., assembly GCA_031275325.1. GTDB lineage: Bacteria > Spirochaetota > Spirochaetia > Treponematales > Breznakiellaceae > JAIRLU01. The sequence goes on along the minus strand of JAISOX010000153.1, from coordinate 3,644 downwards.
TGGCGGATATCCAGACTCTGGAAGAACAGGGCGGTTCTGCGGCGGGGAAGAAGCTCTGCTTTGTAGGCGATGGGAGGAACAACGTGGCCCGGTCGCTGATGGTGATCTGCGCGAAACTAGGGCTTCATTTTACGCTTATTACGCCTCCCGCGCTCAACCCAGACCCGGAGTTGACCGCCCGCTGTACCGGCGCGGCTCAGGTTTCAGGGGCGCATCTGCGGGTTACTCAGGATACCGCAGAGGTCGAAGGGGCCCACGCGGTGTATACCGATGTATGGGCTTCTATGGGGGAAGAAGCAAAAAAAGAGGAACGCCTCCGGCTTCTGCGTCCCTATCAGGTCAATCAGGCCCTCATGGATAAGACCGGCTGTAAGGACAGCATCTTCCTCCACTGTCTCCCCGCGATAAAAGGAGAAGAAGTAACCGCCGATGTGATCGACGGCCCCCAAAGCCGTGCCTGGGATCAGGCGGAAAACCGGAAACACACGATTAAAGCCCTGCTCTTGGCCACCCTGGGATGCTGAAACCAAGGATATGAAAAAGCCCCCAGGCGTACCCTGAGGGCTTTTTACTGGTAGCGACAATTGGACTTGAACCAATGACCAAACGGATATGAGCCGTTTGCTCTACCGACTGAGCTATGTCGCCCTATGAAAGTATAATTAAATATAGCAAAAGCGTATCCTTAATGTCAATAGCGTTGTTGGGAAACTGAAGTTTTCCAACAACGCTATTCAGCCGGGGCCAAGGCTGCCTGTACCTTGGCTTGGGCTTCTGCTTTCTTGGCCAGCACAGCCTTACGGGAACCTAAGAGAATAGAAACCGGTTCCAGCATGGGGATATTCTCACAGAGGATTTTGACAATCACCGTCATGGGCACTGCCAGGATGAGGCCCACGAAACCCCAGAGCCAGCCCCAGATCATCAAGGACATCAGGACCGCAATAGGGGCAATCCCCAAATTGTCCCCCATGATCTTAGGCTCCAGGATATTACCGATGAGCATGTTGACCCCCACCATAATAAGGACCGTAATGACGACCGGCCCTGGTTCAGGCCAAAACTGGAGCAGCGCAAAAAGTCCGACCCCGGTACCTGCAACGATGCTGCCGATATTGGGTATAAAATTCAGAATAAACTGAATAAGCCCCCAGATCACCGCAAACTCAAGCCCGGTAAGGCTTAAACCGATGGTAACCGCTATACCGGTGGCCAGGGAAATAAAAAACTTCGCTGAAATATAGCGGCTCATCTGGCGCATCACATCAGCGCCGATCTTTTTTATCTGACCGGATCGTTTATGCTCAAAGGCAAGATCGATTTTGTCTTCAAAAAAGGCCGTTTCCAGGAGCAGAAAGGCCATGAACAAAACCACCATTAAGGCTTCCTTCAGGAATCCAATAAACCCATTGGACAGAAACAGGGTCATACCCCGGATTCTGCTTCGAATCCCCCATTGATTCCAGAGATTATCAAAAAAACTCAACTGCTCGTCATAGGAAAGTTCAAAAAAGCCTGCTAAGGTTACATAAATCTCGGTTAAACGCCGTTCATATCGCGGATAGAGGGTCAGGATGGTCCGAGCCGAGGAAAAAAGTGCCGCGCCGATGAGATACAGGCCCGTGATGATGATGCCTATGGCGAGGAGGATCGAAACAATCCGGGGAAGACGCCGCTGTTCGAGAAAGACCACCATAGGATTCATAACCATTGCCAAAAACAGCGCAATGGTAAAGGGCAGGATCACCGGCGCGGTAACTTTAAGGATCACCCCCACACTGATACAGGTAATAAATACAAGAAAAAGAACCATCCCTTTCCGCGAATTCGAGGGCCCTGCTTCGTCTTTCATATACCTATAATAGCATACCTAAGGATTAAAATACATGAATATCCTCGAAAAAAGGGGGGTCCCTCAATTGGGGAGGCGTATTTTTAAGCGGAGTATATTTATACATAAATTTGGCAGATATGGTATAATTTTTGCATGGAACCCCTTGAACAGACGGAATCTATTGTGTATAAATTAGAAGCTGTTTCAAACTAGCGGCCTGGAACCGCAGGATGTAAGTCTGGAACTACGAGACGCAAGTTTGGAATCGCCAGACTCGAATCTGGAACTGCCGGACGCAAGTTTGGAACCATGAGACATAAGTCTGGAACCGCAAGACTCGAATCTGGAACTGCCGGACGCAAGTTTGGAACCATGAGACGTAAGTCTAGAACCGCCAGGCTTACGTTGAGCCCTTCTGCATGGGCCATGGTGAGGAGGCACATTGTGCTTGTCCAGCGCCCTGAAGCGGTAAGGGAAAAAGGCACGTAAGGCCGCTTTTTTAAGAGCCAGTTACACTGGACCCCGTCCGCACGAACCGGGTTCTGAAACCGGTTCAATACACATACAGTAAGAGAGGCAGGATCATGATAAACAAACAGGATGAGATTGTACTCAGGTATATTAAGGAACTAGGCGGTGATATCCGGCCCCACTATATGATTGATCCTGAGGAGTTCGCTCACTATAGCATCAAACGGGGATTGCGTAATTCCGACGGGACCGGGGTCTTTGCGGGAGTAACCAGGATCGGCAGCGTCCAGGGATACACCGTATCTGACGGGGAACCGGTTCCCATGGAAGGGAAACTCTATTACCGGGGCATTGATCTCATAGACATTACCCGGGCTCATGGAGAAGCCGGTACCTTTGGGTACGAAGAGGTCGCTTACCTCCTGCTCTTCGGTAAACTCCCTACTAAGAAACAATTAGACCAATATAACCGTATGCTTGCCGCTGCCCGGAAGCTCCCAGAGGGTTTTACCGAAGACACGATTCTCACCCTTCCTGGAGCGGACATCATGAATAAACTCGCCCGCTGTATCCTGACCCTGTATATTTTTGATTCCGCAGCAGATGACATCTCGGTGGAAAATGTGATACGCCAGTCCATTGAACTCATCGGTCGGGTACCGGTTATCATCGCCAATTCCTATGCCGCTAAACGGCACTATTTTGATCGGGAATCCTTGTTCATCCACGTACCTCAGGAAGATCGCTCGTTAGCTGAAAACTTCCTGCACATGCTTCGTAAAGACAACCACTATACCCAGGCAGAAGCCCTCCTCCTGGATTTCATGCTGATCCTCCACGCAGAGCACGGCGGCGGTAACAACTCGGCCTTTGCCTGCAGGACCCTTTCATCCGTCGGCACCGATACCTACGCGGCCCTGGCCGCAGCCATAGGTTCTTTAAAAGGACCCCTCCACGGCGGGGCCAACGTGAAGGTGGTGGAGATGTTCACCCACATTCGGGAGCATGTATCGGATAGGAGGGACCCTGATGCGGTCTATGCATATCTGGGTAAGATCCTCGACAAAAAGGCCTTCGACGGTTCAGGCAAGATCTACGGTCTCGGACACGCGGTTTACACCAAATCAGACCCTCGGACCGTGCTCTTGAAAGATTTCGTCCGCAATCTGGTGAAAGCACAAGTCCTTCCCCAGGCAGCGGGCGCGAGCCCGCCGGTCAGTTCAGCGGATAAGTCCGCCTTAGCTGCCTTGGCTGAAGATTTTGCCTTGATGGAGATCATTGAAGAACAGGGTATCCGGGCCCTCCATACCCACCTCAAAGACCGCAAGGTTATCTGCGC
>JAISOX010000133.1 GCA_031275325.1 Treponema sp. | reverse complement strand
GGCTTCGGGCCGTTAACGGGGGGAAACGGGTAAGGGTCAAACGGAAAATGCTCAGAGCCAGCCTTGTTCCGGATTTCCTTCTCAAGGTGTTATTCGGCGAGTAAGTGCTGTTGCCCTGGAGCCACACCCACAGTACTTGACAACGGTAGAGGTGAGAACGCGTCGCAGGATATAGGAACGAAGAGACGTACGCCGCATTGTCGCACACATCCGCTCCCCCTAACGCCCGTCGCAGGCGCGAAGGGAGGTACGCCGCATTGTCGCATACCTCCGCCCCTCATAACGCCCGCCGCAGGCGCGCCCCTTGGTTCTGTTGGAGCCATGCCCACAGTACTTGACCACGGTAGAGGTGAGAACGCGCTGTAGGATACAAAAACGATGGGACGTGCGCCGCATTGTCGCACATCTCCGCCCCCCATAACGCCCATCGTAGGCGTGCCCCTTGCTTCGGTTGGAGCCATACCCACAGTACTTGACCACGGCAGAGGTGAGAACGCGCTGCAGGATGTAGGAACGAAGAGACGTACGCCGTATTGTCGTACACCTCCGCTCCTCGTAACGCCCGCCGCAAGCGCAAAGGGATGTGCGCCACAATCCCGCGCACCTCCGCCCCCTAACGCCCGCCGTAGGTGCCGCATACCTCCGCCCCCATAACACCCGCCACAATCCCGCGCACCTCCGCTCCTCGTAACGCCCGCCGCAGGCGCGAAGGGACGTACGCCGTAATTCCGCACACCTCCGCCCCCCGCCATAACGCCCACCGCAGGCGCGCCCCTTGCTTCGGTTGGAGCCAAGTCCACAGTACTTGACCACGGTAGAGGTGAGAACGCAGATGTAGGAACAAAGGGACGTACGCCGCATTGTCGCACACCTCCGCTCTTCATAACGCCCATCGTAGGCGTGCCCCTTGGTTCTGTTGGAGCCATACCCACAGTACTTGACCACGGTAGAGGTGAGAACGCGCCGCAGGATATAGGAACGAAGAGACGTACGCCGCATTGTCGCACACCTCCGCCCCCCTAACGCCCATCGTAGGCGTGCCCCTTGGTTCTGTTGGAGCCATGCCCACAGTACTTGACCACGGCAGAGGTGAGAACGCGCCGCAGGATATAGGAACGAAGAGACGTGCGCCGTAAGTCCGCACACCTCCGCTCCCCCGACCGCCCGCCGCAGGCGCGAAGGGACGTGCGCCGTAAGTCCGTACACCTCCGCTCCCCCTAACGCCCGCCACAAGAGCGAAGGGACGTATACCGCAATCCCGTACACATCCGCCCCTCGTAACGCCCGCCGCAGGCGTGAAGAGACGTGCGCCGTAATCCCGCACACCTCCGCCCCCTAACGCCCGCTGCAGGTGCCGCATACCTCCGCCCCTCATAACACCCACCGCAGGAGAGCCCCTTGGTTCTGTTGGAGCCTTTCCAACAGTACTTGACCACGGTAGAGGTGAGAACGCGCCGCAGGCGCGAAGGGACGTGCGCCGTAATCCCGCACACCTCCGCCCCCCTAACGCCCGCCGCAGGCGCGAAGGGACGTACGCCGTATTGTCGTACACCTCCGCTCCTCGTAACGCCCGCCGCAGGCATGAAGGGACGTATACCGCTCCCCCGCACATCTCCACCCCCCCTAACGCCCGCCGCAGGCGCGAAGGGAGGTACGCCGCATTGCCGCACACCTCCGCTCCCCACAACGCCCGCCGCAGGCGCGAATGGACGTGCGCCGTAATTCCGTACACCTCCGCCCCTCGTAACGCCCGCCGCAGGCGCCGTAAACCGATGATATGCCTTCATCTTCTTCTAATATTGGTTGTTGCTCTTTACGTGAACATATTATGAGAACAGCCTTATGAAGGCTCCTTACGATGGGGAGAAGAACAAGGGGCAGGGGTGATAGGGGCCGCTTCAAAAGGACATACAGCTTGGACTATGAGGCCCCAGGGCAGGGCTTTTACTCCCCCTTCTGATCTGGAGCGGGATCTGGTTTAAGCCCCGGCACGTCCCACTGTTTAGGAATCCGGGTAGGCGTTCCGGCGGCATCCACAAAGGCCCAGGTAACCAGGGCTTCAACAATCACCTGATCTCCCCGTTTTATTTCTTGGGCAATGATGCCGCTGACCGCGCCTTTCTTCACCGGCCAGGAACGAATCTGCAGTACATCGTCCGGCACCGCGGATTTCTTGTAATCAATCTCAATCCGGGCCACATACACGCCGTACCCTGCCTGGATCGCGCCGGGATAATCAAACCCAATTGTTTTAAGGAATTCGTACCGGCCGTACTCCAGATAATGGAGATAATGGGCGTTATTTACGTGGCCATAATGGTCACATTCATAGGTGCGAACCACCAAAGTACATTCACAAACCATGGTATTTACTATACTATAGGTGAAGTTATTTTACAATTTCCTGCTTTGAGCATAACGATGCGGTTTCAGAACCAGCGGGTTTTGAAACCCTCCGTAAAAGGCATGTAACCTGTGGGTATTTTGGAGTTCCGCCATGTTTCATTTTTGTCCGTCCTGTGCGTCCCTGGGGATCCGGTTTGAAGAGGGTACGCGGTTTCGATGCCCGGACTGTGGTTTTGTGTATTACCATAATATAGCCGCTGCAACCGGATGTATCATTGACGCGGGTGAAGGGATCCTCTTCTTGGTTAGGGCAAAAGAGCCGGCCTTAGGCAAACTGGATCTCCCCGGAGGCTTTGTCAGCCTGGGGGAAGGCGCGGTTGAAGGGCTCCGCCGGGAGTGCCGGGAAGAGATCCGCTGGGATCCAGGGCCGGATTGTTCCTTTTTCGCCTCTTTCCCCAATACCTATCTTTACCAGGGGATCCTCTACAACACCTGCGATCTGTTTTTTACCTGTTCAGCCCCAGGTTTACGGGAGGAGGATCTGCACCGGGATCCGCAAGAAATAGGGGGCCTCCGTTTTGTTAAGCCTGGCCAGATCCTGATGGAAGAGTTGGCCTTTGATTCCACCCGCCGGGTGATGCAGGCGTTTTTAGGGAGGCGTCATCCTTCCGGTTGAGGGGCGGTCCCTTCCGCCACCGCGCGGGTTTCTGGAGACGAGTTCGAGCGCCCGCCAGGTTCCCGAACCAGTCCGGTGTATCGGCGCGGCTTTCAGTAGGGCTTGACATTTTTCCGCTCCTCAGTTGCCATAAAGCATGACTTCCTTAGCCAGTTTTACCCTCAGCAGTACCCGGAAGCACGAATGGATCCCGATCACAAGGCAGGTTCAGCGCCTTGTAACTGCTTCGGGACTTACCGAAGGGATCTGCGTGGTCTTTGTCCCCCATACCACTGCCGCGCTGACGGTGAACGAAAATGCGGATCCCCATGTGCCCCAGGATGTGCAGTTCGCCCTGGATGCGATTGCTCCGGATCGCCAAGAATTCCGCCACGTCGAAGGGAATTCCGCGGCCCATACCCAGACGAGTCTGGTGGGGTCTTCCCTTACCCTCATCGTTACCCAGGGAGCCTTGCTCCTGGGTACGTGGCAGGGAATTTGGTTTAACGAGTACGACGGCCCCCGAACCCGGAAGGTCCACGTCAGGGTTCTGGGAGACGGGCCGTTCCCATGAAGCGCGGCCGCGGGACCTCCAACCGCTTCTTCTGGGGAAACTGACCTTTCCGGGCAATCCTGCTATACTTACCAAGGACTATGAACTATTTATATGAAACCCATCTGCATACCTATAAGGCCAGCGCGTGCGCCCGATCCCAGGGACCGGAGTATATACCCGCGTATAAGGCCCTGGGCTATACCGGCGTCATCGTTACGGATCACTTTTTTAACGGGAATTCCCGTTTAAGCCGGAACCTGTCTTGGCAAGACTGGGTGAACCAGTTTTGCCGGGGCTATGAGGAAACCCGGAAAGCAGGGGAGCGGCAGGGGCTGGACGTTTTTTTTGGCTGGGAGGAAACCTTTGACGGGGATGATTACCTCGTCTACGGCCTGGATAAGGAGTGGCTTTTGCAGCACCCTGAAGCCGCGCATTGGAACCGCCGGGAACAGTACGAAACCGTGAAGTTTTACGGCGGCTGTGTGGTGCAGGCCCATCCTTTCAGGCAGCATTTTTATATTGACGCGATTCATTTAGCTCCCCAGTGCGTAGATGCGGTGGAAGCCGCGAATGCGGGTAATAACGAACCATCCTACGACGGGTTGGCTATGAAGTACGCGCAGGCCCTGGGACTGCCGGTAACCGCGGGTACGGATATACACGATGTACGGGAACTCAGCCCTCCGGATATGGCCTTTGGGGTATATCTGGATAAGAAGATGCAGACCATTGGGGACTATGTAGGGGCGGTCTGTGAACATACCCTGGGGGGCCTGCGGATGCCTCCGGGCCGCTGCGATTTCCACGGGAATGAGCGGATCCGCTTGCCGGTGGATATCCGGGATAAAGCGGACCGGAGTACCCGCGCGGACATCTGGGAACTGCTTGCCCGCGGGTAGAACCTGCCCCGGGGGGTTCTGCGGGCCGGCCAAGAGCAGGCTTTTGTCCAGCCCGGGATTCCCCTGGAAGCTGCCGATAGGTCCCTGGAAGTTGTAGGGACCTCCCTAGAAGCTGCCGGGAGGTCCCTAGAAGTTATAGGGAGGTTCCTAGAAGCTGCCGGGAGTTCCCTGGAAGTTATAGGGAGGTCCCTAGAAGTTATAGGGAGGTTCCTAGAAGCTGCCGGGAGGTTCCTAGAAGTTGTAGGGAGGTTCCTAGAAGCTGCCGGGATGTCCCTAGAAGTTATAGGGAGGTCCCTGGAAGTTATAGGGAGGTTCCTGGAAGCTGCCGGGAGGTACCTGGAAGCTCCGGGGGTCCCCTAAGACCGCGGGGGCGTAAGCGAAAACCTAGCAAGCCGGGGGCCTGCCTTTACCTGACGGAGAAATAGAACTTCAATAGTAAAAAAAATCCCCGCAGGGCCTTTTTCTTTTAGTGTTGGACTTGTCTTCCGTTTATAGCTATTAACTAGGCAGTTGATACATAACCTATATTTCTGCTCATGTGGTCTTCTTTAATAGTTACATCTGCTCCTATTTGAAGTTCAGGGTGTGCATTTTGAAATTGCATATTTACGAATAATGTCTTTTCAGCGGCTGATTTATCTCCGTCGGTATCAATTCCGTGGAATGTTCCACTAAGGTTACTATTCCAAGGATTCAGCCCGTTTCGAGAATGTATAACTTCTCCGTAGATAATTACGACATTTGGTCAACGCCTTGTTTCATTGAAGAACAGTTTTTGTCAATGCCTTTTGCCCCATGCCGTCAAGGTTTTTCCATCCCGGCTATAAAGGCCCCGGGTTGACGGGCGGGACCTTCCCTTGACCCTCAGGCCCCTTGGTGGTAAGGTCATAACAGAGGAGGAAACTATGGGCGATCCCAAGGGCTTTTTAAAAATACGGAGGAAGGTTTCTGGATACCGGCCCGTGGAGGAGCGGGTCAATGATTACAGCGAAGTAGAAGTCGCGCTCCCGGAGGATGAACGGCAGGATCAGGCGGCCCGGTGTATGGATTGCGGCGTACCTTTTTGCCATTGGGCCTGTCCGATCTCCAATGTGATGCCGGAATGGCAGGATCGCTTGTACCGCGGGGACTGGCCAGGGGCCTGGGCCTTGCTGGAGGACTGTAACCCGTTCCCCGAGTTTACCGGACGGGTATGTCCTGCCCTTTGTGAGGCTTCCTGTGTGCTTGGCGCGAATGATGATCCCGTAACGATCCGGCAGAATGAGCTGGACATCATTGAACGGGCCTTTGCCCTGGGGCTGGTCATCCCCCGCCCGCCCCGGAAGCGGAACGGGAAAAAGGTGGCTATCCTGGGAGCAGGACCTTCAGGGCTTTCCGCGGCCTATTACCTCAACCGCGCGGGCTTTTCCGTTACGGTCTACGAAGCGGACCGGAAGCTGGGAGGGTATCTGCGCTATGGAATTCCAGATTTCAAGCTGGATAAGAGTTTTATTGACCGGCGTATTGAGCTCATGGAAGCCGAGGGGATCCTCTTCAAAACCAATGCTCCTGTAGGTTCAGGCCGGTACGGTTTCGGCACTGCTGCCGAAGCAGTCCAGGTTATCGAAGCGCAAACCTTGGAAGCGGCCTATGATCTGGTGCTGCTTACCATCGGCGCACGGGAGCCCCGGGACATCCGCGTTCCAGGCCGGGAAAACGCCGGCATTGTGCAGGCCCTGGATTACCTTTCCCTCCAAAACCGCAGCCTCGCGGGGGAGGCCAAGGCCATTGAACCCATTACCGCGTATGGGAAACGGGTAGTGGTTATAGGCGGAGGGGATACCGGTTCGGACTGCGTAGGCACGGCTAACCGTCAGGGGGCCTTGCGGGTAACCCAGATCGAGGTGCTGCCCAAACCTCCTGAACATCGTCCCCCAGAGGAGCCTTGGCCCCTCTGGCCGCGGGTCCTTAAAACCTCAAGTTCCCATCAGGAAGGGGGAGAGCGGCTCTGGTGGGTTAATACCAAGGCCTTCATAGGCCGGGGCGGGAAAGTGGAAGCGATCCATGCGGTTAAGGTACGCTGGACGAACCAGCAGGGCAGACCGGTTATGACCGAGATTCCAGGCTCGGATTTTGAGATTGGCGCGGACCTGGTGCTGTTGGCTATGGGTTTTACCCACGTCGTACAGGAGGGTCTGGTGAAGGATTTCGGCCTTGAGCTTGATGAACGGGGCAATATCCGTACCCGGGGCAGCTTCCACACCTCAAACCCCAAGGTCTGGGCCGCAGGGGATTCCCGGCATGGGGCAAGTTTGGTGGTGCGGGCTATTGCGGACGGCCGGGCTGCAGCGGAAGCGATCATCCAGCGCTTGTAAAGGATCCTGCTTAATCTGCCCTAGGCCGCAGGGTCTTTATACGGGAAGCCTGCGCTCTGGGGGGCTTGCGTAGAAGGCTCTTGAAAAATATATTCCCCATGGTATAATACAAGAGTCATATTTCATAAGGATCGGTTTGTTGTACATTTTTTATATATGTTTTTTATATAGAGAAGGAAAAATCAAAACACCATGAACGAGCGGACGGCGATGAAATTGTTCAAACCATGAATACGGAAACATCAGTACAAGGGTTCATTCAGAAAGCCTATGACAGCCTAAAAGTCTCTGACGCAGCTTCAGCTCTCAAGTTGTTGGAGGAAGCGCTTAAGCTGGATTTTGAGCATCCGGAAGTAGTCTACGCCTTAAAGTGCCTTAACTGGTGGCTTGATCGGATCAAGCGCTTACCGGAATTTCCGGATCCCTATGAACGGGGAGGGTTTATCCTTTCCCAATGGAAATCCTTTTATACCTTTCTGGATCGTATTGGCGACGCGTATGACCCTTGTCAGTATGCGCTGCGGCGTTTTGTTTTTTCCACTGCCCTGCAATCCTTTCAGAATGTACTGGGAGACGGGATCAATCAGCATGATCCAGGACTCCTGCTGCAGGTGGGCCGCTGTTATAAAGGGGTGGGAAACTACGATCTGGCCATTAAGTACCTGGAACAGGCGGCCCGGTTTAAACGGGAAGATGGAGAAACCCTGTCGGAACTGGCGGATGTCAATGCCCTCTTAAACGAAACCAGGGCTGCCAAGGTGCTGTTCCGGGAAGCCTTTTTTCTGGATCCCCAGGGTATTGATCTGCGGTCTATGGAGTCGGAGATGATCATCCGGCTTCGGGATTGGGTCAAAGAACTGGGGTATGAAGGGCCGGAGCTTGCCGAATGGATCCCGATTTACGGCTGTCTTTTGGGGGTGTTTTCGGTTAAACGGGTGTTAAAACAGGTGGAACTGGGCAGATTGAAACAATCCATTTTTACCCTGGAGAGCGAACTGCGGAACCAGCAGGATACCACGATGCTCCTGAAACCCCGGCTTATTAACCGGTATTTTTGGCTTATCGATCACTACGAGCATATACGGGAAGATACCAGCGTGATTGAAGAGACCATGCTCAAGATTAAAGTCATTGATCCGGGGATATATGAACGGTACCGCAATTAGGGTAGACGGAAAAAATGGCCGCTCTTTTATGTTTTCATTATATAACGTGAGGCTTTTCAAAACCACCGGCGGTTTTGAACCATGCCTGAGAAAAACCAGCCAAGGGACTGGTTTTTTCGTATCTATGCGAAATGTGCTTTTTCAAAATCTGCTGTTTTGAAAAAGCCTCAAACGGTAATGCGGAGCAGGCTGCTGCTCCAGGCTTGATTGTAGTGCCCCTAGGGCGAGGAGTTATGAGATGTCTGAAGCTCTCCTTAAAAACGTACAGGAAATGCTGAATGAAGAAAAGTGGACCCGAGCCACCCTCAGTAATTATTCTACTAACCAGTTCAAGGAGTTGGATCTTATCCTGAAAGAGGCGCTGGAAGCACGCGTGTATGATGACCTTAAGAAGAACTGCGATGAACATCTGGTGCATACCAAAAACAGCATCATCGCCCTCTATCTTTCAGGAATGATCGCCCTCTCCCGGCAGATCATTGATGATGCAGCCTTGATCAACCTGGTAACTATTTTTGTGGACAACCATAAATGGAGTATCGTACGGTACCTCTGCGACCGGATTCTGGATTACGGTGAATCCAAGTTCGCCCTCCGCACCCTGATAGACTGTTATAAGAACGATAATCAGGAAGAAGCCATTTATGGTATTTGGGAACGGATCGTGAAAGTTGATCTGGAAGAAGCGGATATGGCCAAATCCTTGGGGGACTATTTTGAAGCCCAGGGAGATACCGAAACTGCGGTGGATTACTACAAAAAAGCCCTGCACCGGTACATTAACAAACAGCTCTTTACCAATGTCAAGGAACTGTGGGAGAAGCTCCTGGGGTATTGCCCGGAGGATATTGATTTCTTTCTCCATGTAGAGAAGAAGATCGCCCGGAACATCAGCGAGGATAAGGCGGTGCTGCTCCTGCAGGATGTGTACGCCTCTTGCAGGAAGCGGGATGATATCAACACCGCCATCAGCATTTTGAAACTGATCCTGCAATACGATGAACGGGATAACCAGGCGCGCAAAGAGATCGTTGACTGTTTCCGAAAGAAATACGCCCCCCATAGCCAGTTAGAAGAGTACATCCGGGTTTCCAATCTTTCCCCCCATGCATCCCATTGGCGCAATGTCCATGAAGCCATCACGGACTTTGAGAAACATATTGCCTTTGATAAGGGTAACTTCGTCTATCACCGGACCTGGGGGGTGGGACGCATCGCCAGTGTCAAGGGAGACGAGATCGTCATTGATTTTGCCAAGAAGCGGGAACATGCCATGTCGCTTAAAATGGCGATTAATGCCCTGCAGACCTTGTCGAAAAATCATATCTGGGTTTTGAAGGCCACCCAGAAAAGGGAAAAACTCCACGAGCGGATCAAAAACGACTTTTCCTGGGCCCTCAAAACCGTGATCAAGAGCTTTGATAATGCCTGTGATATTAAGCGGATTAAAGGGGAACTGGTGCCTTCGGTGCTTTCCATGGGGGAATGGACCACCTGGAGCGCCAAATCCCGGGAGATTCTCAAAACAGATCCTGCGTTTGGGGTCAGTCCTGAAAACATTGACATCTATACGGTCCGGGAACGGCCTATCAGCATTGAGGAAAAACTCTTCAACGAGTTTAAAGCGGAACGGAATTTCTTTGACCGGGTGGAGACCCTCCGAAACTACGTGGCCCAAAAAGAGGCAGAACTGGATTCGGAATATTTTACGGATATGCTCGGGTATTTTACCGGATATCTCCGGTCCCCCAGTCAGATCAATGAACAGGTCCTGGCTTCCTACCTGCTGATAAAAGATCTGATGGGGGCCTATCCCCATCTCGGGGCAGCGGTGTCCCTGAATTTCCTGGATATTTTTAACGCTATAGAGGATATACCGGCGCTGTTTTCAAATCTAAAGGATACGAAATTACGAGAGGCCTTCCTGCATCATATCAAGCTCTTTATCCCCCAATGGGCGGATGAGTACGTGCAGCTCTTTCCCTATGCCCTGTTCAATTCCATCATCCTAAACCTGGAAAAAGAGGGGCATGAAGCCAAGCTGGTATCCATGGTGGTAAGCTGTTTTGAAAAGTACCGGGATTATAAAGAAGCGGTAGTATGGCTCTTCAAAAACAGCAAGGAAACCCCGTGGTTCAAAAAGGCGGGTATTTCCGAGGAAAAACAGCTCATCACCCTCATTCATATCATGGATATTACCTACCGGGACATAGAAAATCACCGGGATACCGCAGAAAACCGGAAGATCAACAAACAGGTATATACCCTTTTGTTTAAGGAGGGGCTCCTCTATACCTTTATTGACGCTGCGGATCCGGATACCATCATCAGGATATACGCCTTTATTAGCGATGTGAAGGACCTGGATCCCACGGATAAGTTCAGGTTACGAAACCGTATTCTGGATAAATACCCGAACTTCAAATTCTTCGGAGATGTGGAAAAGACGGTGATCACCCGCGGGCTTATGGTTACCTCCGGGATGTATGAGGAAAAACAGCGGCAGTTGGCGCATATCATGGAAGTGGAAGTGCCTGCCAATTCCAAGGAAATCGCTTTTGCCCTCTCCCTGGGGGATCTCCGGGAGAATGCGGAGTACAAGGCGGCCAAGGAAAAACAGGAGATCCTCAATGCAACCGTGGCAAAACTCAAGGATGAAATTGAACGGGCCCAGCTCTTTGATCCCGGTACGATCAATACCAACCGGGTATCCTTCGGGACCAGGGTTACGTTGGTAAACTACGCCAATGGTGCAAAAGAGGAGTATACCATCCTGGGCCCCTGGGAATCGGATCCGGAACATAGGATTATTTCCTATCTTTCTCCCTTGGGCGGGGCCCTTTTAAATAAATCCCCGGGAGAACAGGTTGATTTTTCCATACATGATGAGAAGGTTTCATATATGGTAGAATCAATTACCGCGGTATCTTTTTAACGGGATGGCTCTGCTAAAAAGGCCAGGGAGCCGGCAACGCGGGCCAGGCTGTTGACAATGCGGCTTAGGTTGTTGACAACGCAGGCCAGGCTGTCGACAACGCGGGTCAGGCTGTCGACAACGCGGCTTAGGTTGTCGACAACGCGGCTTAGGTTGTCGACAACGCGGCTCAGGTTGTCGACAACGCGGGTCAGGTTGTCGACAACGCGGCTTAGGTTGTCGACAACGCGGCTTAGGTTGTCGACAACGCGGGTCAGGTTGTGGACAACGCGGGTCAGGTTGTCGACAACGCGGCTTGGCCCCTGGGCTTGGTGAAAGCCCTTGTGCCCGTATAAGGATTTGAGGTTTATTACAGGAGAGGGATCCCCTAAGGCATTAAACAGGTAGTACCGTATCTATGAAGAAACTAGTAGCGGCTTTTCTATGTTCATGTATGGTTTTTTTACTATTCGGTCAGGCCGATCCTTCCGGGGGAAACCCCAGGGAGCCTATGGATATAGTAGTGCTCCTGGATACCTCATCAAGTATGAGCGGTTTTTACCAGGAAGTGAGCGCCTTTATAACCGGACCGCTGCTGCAAGAATTCCTGGGGTTAGGGGATACCTTTCATCTTATCTCTTTTTCGGATAAGGCCCGGGTGGAAATTTCCCGGCGTATCGAAATACCGGGGGATCTGGAAGTCATCATCGGCCGTATGTTGCTGCTCTACCCGGTGGATCCCTATTCGGATATTTCAGGAGCCCTTGCCTATACCGAGGGCTATGTTTCTACCCTGCCGGGGAGGAGGCCTAAGATCATGGTATTACTCTCTGATGGGGATCATAACCCGCCGCCAGGGTCCCCTGGTATAGATGTTCCAGGTCTTCAAAAGCTCATGACCGATATGCAGAACCGGTTGAACCGCCGGGGCATTCGGTTTGAATTCATTAAGGTTCCAGAAGGTATGAACCGCAGGCCTCCTCCAGCGCTTACGCCGGCGCAGCCTGCCCCAGTTCCCCAGGCCCCGGTACTGCCTCAAACCACCCCGGCTCCAACCCCGATCCCCCAGACTCCACAGACTCTTCAGCCTCCGGCTTCGGTATTGCCCCAAACCAGCCCGCCTCAAACCCAGGCTCCCCCAGGCCCTCAGGATGCTCCGCCTCCGCCGGCGTCCGCGCTGCAAATGCCGATCCTTATCCCGGAACCAGACCCTTTCATAGCCCCTGTGCCGGAACCGGTCTTGCCTTCAGAAGATTTCCCCCTATTGGACCAGGAAGATACGGGCCTGCTTTTTACCGGGGAACCTGCTGAGACCCTTCAGGATGCGCCTGAACCCCGGGGACCTGTGCCGGAGAGCCAAGCCGCTGCGGATCCTCAGGAAGCCCCAAAGCGGGCAGGGGTAGAACCAGGGGCTGGAAGCGCGCGTTTCACCGCCTCTGAGGTTTCAAGGGTCCGGTCCCAGCTTATCTTCCTCAATACCGGGTTCGGGATTTTAGCGGCCTTGATTATCCTCAGCATCCTGGGGCTGCTCTCCAGGCGGCTTTGGGATACCCCTAACCGGATGCTGGCCCATGGTACGGAATCTCCTGGTTTTGAAGGCCCCCCGATGCTGTCCTTGTTTGTGAAGGATCAGAGCGCGGCCTTAGGCAGACGGAACCTGCACATCCTTAAAGCAGGGCATTCTTTAAGCCTGGGAGGGGGTACATCGGATTTTCTTATAGTCCTCGTACCGGTACCCCCGCATATTGCCCGAGTGTATTTTGACGGGACCTATTACTTCTTTATTCCCCGAAAACCTCAGTTCTTCCCGGATATGGGTTCCCAGGTCCTGCAGGATTGTATAGGAAAGACCATACGGATCATCTCTGAGAAAAACTATGAGCTCCATATACGGATAGAACGGCGGGAAGATCCCTGGTATGCGTTAAGCCGCTTGCTTACCTCCGTTACCTTGCCAGGATAAGCCCCGCGCTCCGAAAAGGAGGGCCCCGCAGCGGTGGTCCTCCTAAAAAATAGAGGAAAAAGAGAAATCCGCGCTGCCCCTGCCTCCTTTACAGAACCTGAAAACCATAGTACCGTAACAAGCACGGCAGGAGGAGCATCGTAACGTTATGATTGATTTAACCATTAATAAACCGGTTCTGGAAAAGAACATTCGTAAGGCTAAGGAGAAGGGGCTTATCATCCCCACCTTCACGCAGATGTACGATCCCGGGCAGATCCCGGATCCTATCAAGGAAAAGCTGAAAACCATCGGGTTGTGGGATGTGGA
The DNA here is from genome assembly GCA_031275325.1 of Treponema sp. GTDB lineage: Bacteria > Spirochaetota > Spirochaetia > Treponematales > Breznakiellaceae > JAIRLU01. Next base: position 3,204 of record JAISOX010000133.1, on the reverse strand, counting down.
TCCCCTGAACCTCTTCAGAATAAGCTGGAAAAATGAGCCCAAAGCCTCAGGCGGGCTATACGGAAAGCCCAATATGATTGAACTGCCCCAGCGCCTCACCGGCGTGCAGGCCCGGATCATCTGTATGGTGGGGAAGTTCTTTCCCACTGGCTGCCACAAGGTAGGGGCTGCTTTCGGCTGCCTGGCGCCCCGGCTGGTAACCGGACAATTCGACGCCTCAAGCCAAAAAGCGGTCTGGCCATCCACCGGTAATTATTGCCGGGGGGGGGCTTTCAACTCCAAGCTCTTGGCAGTGGATTCAGTGGCTATCCTCCCTGAAGGCATGAGCCGGGAACGGTTTGATTGGCTTAAAACCATGGCCGGGGAAATCATCGCCACCCCGGGGACCGAATCCAATGTCAAGGAAATCTTTGACAAAACCCATGAACTGAAAGCTACCCGGAAGGATGTGCTCATCTTCAATCAGTTTGAGGAAATGGGGAACTACCTCTGGCACTACCAGGTGAGCGGAAGGGCCATTGCCGAAGCCTTTGAGGGCGTCAAAGGCGCGGACGACGCCTTTGCCGGGGTCTGTCTTAGTTCCGGTTCCGCAGGGACCCTCGGAAGCGGAGATTACCTCAAGCAGCGATACCCCCAGAGCAAGATCGCCGTGGGAGAGGCCCTGCAATGCCCCACCCTCCTCAACAATGGATTCGGCGCGCACCGGATCGAAGGTATTGGGGACAAGCATGTGCCTTGGGTGCATAATGTGAAGAACACGGACCTGGTTATTGCTATCGACGATGCAGACCCTATCGCGCTGCTCCGGCTGTTCAACGAGGAAGCGGGTAAAGCCTACTTGGTCGAAGAAGCGGGCTTGAGCCTTGAGCAAGTGGAGACCCTTTCCTACATGGGGATTTCCGGCATTGCCAATATGCTGTGCGCCATCAAGTTTGCCAAGTATTACGAGCTTTCTTCCCATGAGGTGGTGGCCACCGTGCTTACCGATTCGGTGGAGATGTACCGATCCCGTCTTGAGGAACTCCGGCGGGAATACGGCGCATACCAGACCCGGACTGCGGCCCTGGACTTCGGGCGGAGCTTACAGGGGATCCGGACCGATGCGATGCGGGAACTCTCCTATGCGGACCGTAAGCAGCTGCATAACCTAAAGTACTACACCTGGGTAGAGCAGCAGGGCCGGACCCCGGAAGCCCTGGATGACCAGTGGTATCACCAGGAACGGTCCTTCCAAGGGGTACAGCGCCAGGCTGATGAAATTGACGCTCTGATCAGGGCGTTTAATGCAGAGACCGGCCTCGCGGCGGGTTTTTAAGCACGCAGGCAGGATCGCTGCAAAAAGGGGGGTCATCCCCCGGAACAGGGCCGCTGAGGAAGCTCCCCCTGTGCAGCAAGTCGGTCAAGGATGGATAAAACAATGGGCAAGGAAAAGAACGTCATAGCCGCGGTGTGTATTATCTGCGGCGCAGAACATGAGGCAGGGGATCATACCTATACCTGTACGAAATGCGGCGGGGTCTTGGATATCATCTACGATTACCGGTATATCAAATCCCAGTTGACCCGGGAAAAGCTCATGAACCGGCGGGAGTATTCCTTGTGGCGTTACCGGGAGCTGCTTCCCATAGCTGAAGGAAGTAAACTCAGCCCCTTGCGGGTGGGCTGGTCCCCGTTGTATCAGGTGGAGAAACTGGGGGAGCTTTTGGGGCTTACCAGGCTCTATATCAAGGACGACGGCCTTAACCCCACGGCCAGCCTCAAGGACCGGGCCTCGGCCATCGCCGTGGTCCGGGCGGCCCATGCGGGGATGACTACCGCGGCCTGTTCTTCAACGGGCAACGCGGCCTCGTCCCTGGCAGGAAACGCCGCGGCTATGGGCCTCAAGTCAGTTATCTTTGTACCTGAGCGGGCGCCTCAGGGTAAAGTTACCCAGCTCTTGATCTTCGGCGCTCAGGTTATCCGCGTCCAGGGGACCTACGAGGATACCTTCCGGCTTTCCGCTGCGGCCATTGAGCAATGGGGCTGGTATAACCGCAACGCCGCAATCAACCCCTATCTTTTGGAAGGGAAGAAGACCGTGTCCTTCGAGATTGCGGAGCAGCTTGGGTTCAAGGCCCCGGATTATGTGGCGGTTTCGGTGGGGGATGGCTGTACCATTGCCGGGGTATGGAAAGGGTTCAAGGACCTCTATGCCTTGGGTTTTATTGAAACCCTCCCTAAACTCATCAGCGTTCAGGCTGAGGGGTGCTGCCCCGTGAACCGGGCCTTTGCTACAGGCGCTCCTATTGCATGGATGGAGGAGAACACCCTGGCGGACAGCATTGCCGTGGGGGTTCCCCGGAACGGCGAAAAGGCCATCCGGGCCATCCGGGAATCTCAGGGCCTCGTGGTGAACGTTTCAGATGAGGAAATCCTTGGGGCCATGCGGCTCTTGGGGGCTTCCAGCGGGATCTTCGGCGAACCCGCCGGGGTAACCGGTACTGCAGGGCTGAAGAAACTTACGGACCAGGGCCTCATTCCCCAGGACGCGCTGGTGGTTTCCCTGGTAACAGGCAATGGGCTTAAAGATGTGGTCTCCGCCCAAAACGCTGCCGGCTCTCCCCTGAGTATCCCCCCGGATTTGAGCCTGCTCACCGCCGCCCTCCAGCCCCCCCAGGGGGGTTAATGCCCCCGCCAGCGGGTTTACTGCCCCTGTAAGGCCGTGGTGGTAAGAGAACAGCCGCCCCCGCCAGCGGGCTTAATGCCCATAGAGGGCCGCGGCAGTAAGCGAGCGGGCCGCCCCTTGCTTCCCGCCTTTACCGCTTTGGAGTCAAACCCACGGTATTTGACCACGGTAGAGGTGAGAACGCGCCGCAAGAGGCAGGAACGAAGGGACGTAAGCCGCTCCCCCGCACTCCTCCGCCTCCATAACGCCCACCGCAGGTGCGCCCCGTGCTTCGGGGTTTTACCGCTTTGGAACCAAGCCCCAGGGGGTTTAATGCCCCCTGGCGGATCAAACACCTTGATCCGTCCGGTTCTTGGAGCCATAGGGAACCGCTCATTCACTTGGACATGGCCTTGCCCAGAGGGAGGTAAAATCCGTATTCTTAGAGGGTATCTTAAAGCATAAGGAGTATAGATTATGGAAACCGCGGCAACGCTAGAGGATGTGATGGCCATCATCGACCGGATGTCTCAAGAGATAAAAGCTATGGTTCAGGAGAC
>JAISOX010000132.1 GCA_031275325.1 Treponema sp. | reverse complement strand
GTCTCCTGAACCATAGCTTTTATCTCTTGAGACATCCGGTCGATGATGGCCATCACATCCTCTAGCGTTGCCGCGGTTTCCATAATCTATACTCCTTATGCTTTAAGATACCCTCTAAGCATACGGATTTTACCTCCCCCTGGGCAAGGCCATGTCCAAGCCAATGAGCGGTTCCCGCTGACTCCAAGAACCGCCTGGATCAAGGCGGTTGATCCGCCAGGGGCATTAAACCGGGGCTTGGCTCCGAAGCAAGGGGCGCCCCGCTTGCTTACCACTACGGCCCTATAGAGGCATTAAGCCCCCAAAGGAGGCTTAATTGCGCTGGGTTCCTGTTTATGGTATAGTAACGGCATATTGAGAAAAAACACATCTACTAGGCTGTTAATGCAGACGGAGTTTACCCTTGTTTCTAAAAAATCTTGACATCTTTGGTTTTAAATCATTTGCCGACCGTACCCGCGTAGAATTTGCCGATGGGATTACCGCGCTCTTGGGGCCTAACGGATGCGGGAAGTCCAATGTGGTAGACGCGGTGAAGTGGGTCTTGGGAGAGCAGGCATCCCGGGCCATGCGGGCGGAGAAGATGGAGGACGTCATCTTTAACGGCACTGAAAACCGAAAGCCCTTGAGTGTGGCGGAGGTAAGCCTGACCCTGGCCAATGACCAGGGGCTGCTGCCTCTGGATATGCCTGAAGTGCAGATCAAGCGGCGGCTCTACCGGTCTGGGGAGAGCGAATATTACATCAACTCAAGCCATGTGAAACTCAAGGAAGTACGGGAGCTTTTTTGGGATACGGGAGTGGGTAAAACCGCCTATTCAGTGATGGAACAGGGTAAAATCGACCAAATTCTGTCCTCTAAGCCGGATGAACGGCGTTATTTGTTTGAGGAAGCTGCGGGGATCACCAAGTTCAAGGTAAAAACCCAGGAAGCGGAACGAAAACTCGCCAAGACCGAAGAAAATATGCGCCAGGTGGAGGGGATTTTGGGGGAGGTGAAACGCTCCTACGACAGCCTCAAGGTGCAATCCGATAAAACCCTCCGGTTCCGTGCTTTGAAAGACCAGATATTTCACTTTGAACTGGATATTCAACTGCTCCGGCTCAAGCAGTTCAAATATGATCGGGACGCCCGGACCGAAGAGCTCAAGCGCAGGACCGCGGAACGGGATGGGCTTAGGATGGAACTGGATGGGGTGACCAAGTCTCTGGAAGAGAACATGGATGAGGTGAACTCCCTGGAGAAACAACTGGACGAGTATCAGAAGAACATCTATGGCCTGGCGATAGAGAAAAACGCCCGGGAGAAGGAAGTGAAGCTCCTTACCGGGCAGCAGCAGGAGATTCAGGCTAAACGCGCCCAGAATGAAGGCCGGGAACGGACCATCACCAGTAAGATCGAAGAACTGGCCGAAGATGCATCGGAACAGGACAGTACGGTCCGGGATCTGCACAAGCGGCTTGAGGATATAGCCGGGAACATCGCTGCTTTTGAGAAAAACATAGCCCTTACCGCTTCCCGGATCGGGGATAACGACGCGGCAGTACGCAGAGGGGATGAAGAAATCCTAAGGCTTGAACAGGAACGGACCCGGCACGAGCAAGCCCTGGAAACCATTACCGATGATATTGTGGCTGCCTTGGATGCGGGTCTTAAAGAGGCGGGGTATTCTGCAGCGGAACGGCGGAACGCCGAGGCCCGTTTGACGGAGACCCTGGGGATCCTCAAGACCCTCCTGGCAGGCCGAGAGGCCCTGCTCCGGGATCTGGCCGCGGCAGCAGACCGGGGGCTCACCGGAGAGGGGCTGCCTTCTGCAGAAGACCTCAAAGGGATTGCAGCGGGGCTTGCCGCGGTTTTGGAGGAGGCGGCAGGAAATACCGCTCAGGCCCTGGCCCTCTTTGAAACGTATCGAAAGAGCACCCCCTCGTTTATTGATGAATTTCTTGCCCCGGAAGGGATCATCACCCGGAAACGGGCCCTGGACGCCCAGATCCGCAGGACTAAAGAAGGGGTGGAACAGCAGCGGGAAGGGATAGCGAACCTTCGCCGGGATAACGAAGGGTTGAGCGGCAAGATTGACCAATACCGGGCAACCCTGGAGGAACTGCGGGTGAACCGGGTCAGGATGGCTACTCAGGCCCAATCCGCGGAAGAACAGGCCAAACTGATACGCCGGGAACTTTCCGGCCAGGAAGCCCAGCTCAGGACTGTGCGGGATGAATTATTTCTGGATCGCAAGCGGTTCGAGGAAATCCAAGAGCGGATCACCGATACGGAGCAAGAACTTGCTGCTATTGACGGAAAAGGGAAGCAGTTGACCGCGGAACTGGAACAGGTGGAGCGGGATATACAGCAGCGGAACGGCGATGTGGCAGGTAAACAGGCGGCTCTAAAAAAGGGAATGGCAGCCCTCGGCAAGGTCCAAGAAAGCCTGGAAAAGATACACCTGGAACTGGTGCAGTCTGAAACAGAGATTAAGAACATTCAGGATAACTTCCGGGAAACCCATTCCCGGGACCTCATGGAATTCGAAGAGCGGATTTTTACCATCACCGCCCCTGCCCGGGAGCTGCGGGAAAACCTCAGCGCTGCCAAGGGGAGCCTCAAGGATCTAGGGCAGGTGAATCTCATGGCGCCGGAGGAATTTACCGAGACCAAGGAACGTTACGATTTTCTCTCAAGCCAGCTTGCGGATCTTGCTAAGGCCCGGGAGGACCTGGCAGCCATCACCGCGGAGATCCGGGCAGAATCGTCGGAACGCTTCCTTTCGACTTATAACAAGATCAAGAAGAATTTCCACAATATGTTTCGCCGGCTGTTCGGCGGAGGCCGGGCGGAACTGCGGCTTTCGGATCCTAACCACGTCCTGGAATCAGGGATTGAAATCTACGCCCAGCCTCCGGGGAAGAAGCTGGAAAACATCAATCTCCTCTCTGGGGGGGAACGGTCTATGACCGCAGTGGCCCTCCTCTTTGCCACCTACATGGTAAAACCCTCCCCTTTCTGCCTGCTGGATGAAATCGACGCAGCCTTAGACGAGGCGAATGTGAACCGGTTTGTCCAGGTCCTGCGGGAATTCGGCGCTGCCAGCCAGTTTATCATCATCACCCATAACAAGAAGACCGTCATCGGCGCAGGCACCCTCTTGGGGGTAACCATGGAAGAGTCGGGGATCACCAAGGTCATATCAGTGCGTCTTGAAAACGAGGACGCGGCCAAAGCCGCAGGGGGACCGCCTTTGGCAGTTGAACCCTATGAAGAAGAGGAAGTGGAACTGGAAGCGGGCCGGGAACTCCCGGTGGGCGTAGACGATCCTGCCCTGGTGCATGAGACCGAGCTCAGGCCCATCCGTGCTGCCCAGGCAGGGAAACCCAGAGAAACGTCCGCCTCAGAAACCCAGCGGGCTGCTATTGAAACGGACCGGACCGGGGAGGCGGTAAGCCCAGGGGAGGATGCCCTGAAGAACCAGCGCTAACTCCGGGTATTGCGGCAGCCGCTTTAGTCCAACCAAGCCCCACAGAAGCCTTGGTCAAGGATTAGCCATAGCCTTGGTCAAGAGCCAGACATAGCCTTAGTCAGGGGTTAGACACGGTCTAGGTCAAGGATCAGACCCAGCCTTGGTCAAGGATCAGATACTCAGTCCCTTCATGGCGTTATCTGCCGGTGCATTGCAGGACGGGCCTGTTCCCGGTAGGCTATACCCATGACTAGTTCTGCCCGCAGGTTGCTGCGTCATGGTTCAACCCTATCACTGCTTACCTTGATTTCCCGAGTCCTCGGCCTCCTGAGAGAAATGGTGAAGGCCAGTTTCTTGGGGACCAGCGCGCTCTCGGATGCTTTCTCCGTAGCATTCTTAATCCCGAACCTGTTCCGCCGGCTCTTTGCCGAAGGTTCCATCTCAGTGGCTTTTATTCCCACCTTTAAAGAATACCTCCAGGAACATGACCCGGTCAGGATCAGGGAATTCCTCTCCAGTATTTTTACGGTGCTGATCTGCTTGGTAAGCCTGGCGGTCCTGATCGGGATCCTCCTCACCCCGTGGATCCTCCCCTTTTTCGGTATGGATATTGATGAAACCTGCTTCTTGACCCGGCTCATGTTCCCTTTTTTGGCCTTTGTCTCTGTGGCGGCATTTTTCCAGGGGATCCTCAACAGCGTCTATAGCTTTACCCCCTCAGGGTTGGCCCCAATCCTGCTCAATCTGCTTACCATTATATGCGCCTTTACCCTGAGCCCTTTTACCGCGAATCCTGCCCGGGCCATGGCTTTGGGGATACTGCTGGGGGGATTTCTGGAAGCGGCGATTCAGCTTCCCTTTGTCATACAAAAAGGGTATCGATTCTCGGTTATCGGTCTTAAGCGGGCATTCCAAAACCCTGGGGTCAGAAAGGTCCTCCATCTGATCGGGCCTACCATCATCGGCATGGCAGCGTATCAGATCAACGACCTGGTTTCCACTGCCTTAGCGGGCAACGCCGGGGAAGGGGTGGTATCAAGCCTCCAGTATTCTTTACGGCTCCAGGAATTGATCCTGGGGGTGTTTGCCGTTTCCATTGGTACTGTCCTCCTCCCTGACCTGGCAGAGCAGGCCAAAGCAGGACGCTGGGAGCGTTACCATGAGCGGCTCCTCTCCGCGCTGCAGATCATCGCGCTCATCACCATCCCGATCACCTTTTTTTCTTTGGCCCAGGGGAGGAATATAATCCAGCTGCTCTTTCGGACCCATCGCTTCGGCGATGATTCAGTGCGTCTTACCCTCGCGGCTTTTACCTTCCACATGCCCGGGCTTTTTTTCATCGCCCTCAACCGCATCCTCGCGCCGGCCTTTTATGCGCAAAGTGATTCTAAGGCTCCGACCCTGGCAGGACTCTGCTCTTTTGCGGTAAATATCGCCTTGGCCGCGCTGCTGGTAGGACCGTTGGGAGGCGCTGGGGTGGCCCTTGCCCTAACCCTGGCGAGCGGGGTCCATACGGTTCTGCTCTTTTGCTTCCTCAGGAACAAGCCCTGGAGCGCCTTGGGGAGGGTCATCCCCGCAGCTTCGGGGTATGCCCTCAAGCTCATCCTCTTTTCAGGCATTGCGGTCCTTCCGGTGCTGTGGGTAAATCCCTTCCTCTCTGCCTGGGGCGCGGGCCGGGGCAAGTTGTTTGCTTACGGGTTTCCGCTCCTCATCACCGGCTTAGGGTATGCCCTGCTGGGAGTTTTGCTGTTACTCATCAGTAAAGACAGGCAAATCCAGGGGATAAGGCGGGCCCTTATTAGCAGGAAACCAAGGGGATAACAGAACAGCTTTAATAGCGAAGGCAGGCCTCTATAGAAAATAGGGTACGTTCTGTTCTTCTGAAAATTTTCTTACTGCTGCTTTGGTGGTTCCGCCGTTTTAGTGGTTCCCCTGTATCCTTTTCGCGGAATTTTTTTGAAGTGCGAATTTTATAGCGAAAAAACTTCGTAAGGAGCAGGTAGCCTAAACCCTTGTGGAGCCGGTTATTGATTTTGACAACGATTTTGTCAAGCTGTTTGGGGTAAGCCCATCAAAGGCTATTTTTTTAGACCGGTACTGCCTGATCACTCCGTAGGTATGTTCGTTCAACCCCCATTCCCATGAGTGATACGAATGGGCGGAGGAGCTGTCTATCCCAAGCGTTTGCGACAGGCATTTATGGGCTGCGAATTCCTTGCCCTTGTCCCGCATCAGGGTGTTCCGCATCTGAGCAGGTATGAGGTTGAAAGCACGGACGGCAACCTTGTTCAAAGTCGTTGCCGTCTTGTCCGGCATGATGTTAGCCCAGAGCAATTTGTCAACAAACGTGGCTCTATAGGCGTTTTTACCGGCGCTTTCTATGGTATCGCCCGTTCGGGACTTCGTCGAGGGAAACACGGTGAACTATCTGGCCCCGGTGGTTTTTTGTCCCCTTCCGATGGCGTGGTTTTGTCTGAAATATGTTTTCAGTGCCGGGTTTTATACCGTTTCCCGGTAGAGGACGGTGTAGATAGTCGATGGTGAAGCCTGCTTTTTCTTCTTTTCAGGGTATAGTACTCCCAGCCGGCCTGAAATCTGCTCCGGAGACAGGTCTTGAGGAAACAAACGCATAATCTCTCCCGTCAGCACAGGGTGGTCAAGCTTGGGGTATGGCTTGGTATCCACACGCCTTTGCTCACTTGCCTCGTGAGCCTCTTGGCCGCTATAAACGCCGCCAGTGCTGTTCCGCCTCAACTCGCAATAGACGCTGCTGGGATGCTTGCCGAGTATCACTGCCATATAGCATTTGGGCAGGGCCATGCCCTCCATAGCCGGTAGTCCGTTCCTTTCGTCTGTGTTATAGGGTGTATACGGCATCGGCGGACCAGAGGTCTGATACCTCCGATAGATTGGTTTTGCAGCTTTATTCTACCGTGTTTACTATACCGTTTCTATGCCTTCTTATTTTCGCACTTCAAAAAAATTGGACATTGGTTACCAGATACCTCTGCCCTACCGTTCCGTCTTTGTTCTTAAAGACCTTTACCGGAAATACTAAATCCGGAGGTGATCTACAATGATAGGTCTCAAACGAAGCCGTAATTGAGGTAGAAAGAAAGCCATCTCAAATGCTTTCAGATGGTTGAACAGTTTTTTGAAAAACAGCAAGTCTTCCGAAATGCCCTGCGTATCCGATGCCTCAGCCGGCAATAGTTCCCCTCTATCCCTAGCCTGTGCTCTTCCCCTGCCTCGTGGCGGTCTTCCCCAAATGCCGAAAGAAAGCTGTCCCCATCATCCGGTCATAGCTTATCCTCAGCCCTTGTATCCTCTTCCTCAGCTTTTGCACCGTTTTCATATCCCCTTTCCCCCACCTATATGCCACTATTTCCCCGCTCTCCCGGTGATATGCGTACATAAACCATACGTTGTTCTTCTTTTCCCCCACTTACGTCCAAAACTCGTCTGTCTCAAGGCAATCGTAATGATTTTGTTTCGGTTTTATCTGGTATGTGGCCGATTTCAGGACTTGTAAGTCCTTAGGGATACTCTTTTTCAGCACACCACTGATGTCACCTATGCCTGTTCCCCTCACCAACATGATTTTCACCAGCTAAACAATAACGGGAAGGCTTCCCCGACAGGTCATTTCCTGAGGGCTGATAAACTGGCGTCCGCAGTGAGTACACTGGTACTTTTGTTTGCCCTTGCTCTTTTTCCCATTTCTGGTTACATGAGGACGGTGGCAATGGGGACCCTTGATTGCTATAGTATTTCTTTGTGTCCCTATTGTCTTTACCCTTCCATCATACTTTGTAGATCACCACCGGATATTATAATGGTACTGCTACCATACCTTCCCCCTCATAAACTTTTCGGTATAGTATATCCCCTTTAGTATAATAAGTCTAGAATATTACCAAGTTCCTAGGGGTGTGATACCGGGTGACGGACGGCTTGGTGAGAGGTTTTTGACTGGAGGAGCGGTGAAGGCGGCTGCAGGGGTGAGGGAAGCTATACTCGGGTGTACGGTGATAGGGTACCAGGGGTATGACTACGACGGGTTTCCGCGGGAATTGGAGGGGAACCATAACAGGGTGGTAATTCCCGGAGGAAAGAATAGGAAGAAAGAAATAAGCGATGACCAAGAAACGGGGGCTGCTAGAGAGGATAGTGGGGAAGCTGAAAGAAAACCGCCAGATGACGGTAGGTTATGAAACGTCCGATATAAAGTTTCTCTGATTTATTTTGATAGCATTCCTTACAATACTCCTTTGCTAACTGTGTTTAGTATGGTGGATTTTCACTGCGAATGGAATTACTCTGTTGTCGCTTATACTTAAAGTTGTCAAGTTTAAGTAGTAACTCATGTTACGCAAAAGCAAGTTTTTCCGTGTGTTTCCAAAGTTCCCGAAAAGCCATCATAGCGGCTTGTATCGCAGTCATATAAATTTTTGTTTTTATCGCAAAATGATTAAATCCAGTAGCCAGTTTCAATATTTCCAATTTGCTATACCCATATATTGCCGCATATATATGATTGCTTTGCGTCCTTTCATTATGCGCCGGTGAATTACCTATCGATGCATTTTGTTTGAGACTTTTGTGATTCTCTTCCACACCCCACCGTTTTTTGTAAAGTGTTTTGTATTGGTCATCTGTTAATGTTTCATCATTCGTTACCAGAAAACGTATCCCCTCTGTCCCGTCTTTGTTTCTAAAGACCTGTTTGAATAACATTACAGGAAACTGTAAATCTTTTATCCATACTTTCACAGGTTTCTCTTCCGGCACTTTTATCTGATTCAACCTTTCAAATTGACCCTTCTCCCGTTCCTCCTCACTGGTTGTTACTTTCCGGTTCTCTTTCAGCTCAACTATAAACACCTTCTTCCGTTTATTGATATATCTCATGTTTTCCGCTGATGAATACCACGAATCTGCCAGTATATACTTGAATCTTACTTCGTTTCGCATATGCCTCTGTATCATCTCCTGCATCATTTCGTTTTTCGTGAGCGGGCTTTTCCTTTTTGTTTCCCCGCTCTTCTCATCCTTATATTCTTCACTCTTGGCTATAACCCGGTATCCGATTGGTACCCGCAGGTTTTCCCTCTCCTTTCCTGTTACATAAAAAGCCGTCAGTAAATTGATCCCTTTTATTGGCCGCTTTTCCTTATGATCGTAATACCAGCAGACGATCTCATTTTCATCCATGTACGGTTTCTCTATTATCGTGTCGTCAAATATCAGACAGGCTTCTTCATGTTCGTATGCCCGTACCACCTTTTTTATCTTTTTCCACAACGCCTTCTCGTCAAAATTCTCAGATGATAAAAATCTGGTTATTGTATCGTGGCTTATTTCCTCTCCTAATAATTTTGATAAACCAGTCGCCGTTGTTTGTCCGTTACTATACAATAAATAATCACTATATAGATTTAACAGTTCCCTTCCCATACCTCCTTTTTATCATATTCCATCCTTTTGCGTAAGGTGAGTTAGTAATTGTCGTACTTGAATAACGAAAAAATACGCTTTGCAATATATTTGATATACTTGACTTGCAGAAACCGGCGCTTTACGTTGGCGATGCATTGAGGAGAAAAAAGATGAAAAGAGGACATAAATGGGTATAGAATGGTAATCACCTCTATTTTACCAACCCTGGCTGGTACGATGGAGGCAAAAAGATCCTCGTGGGGGGCGACCGGGAGAACTGTACCAACTTTTTTGAAGTGGATTTGGAAACCGGGGAGATAACACAACTCACCGATCATGACAGCCAGGACGAAATAGATACGGATTGCGTCTGTATTAACCATGCAGCTAATAAAGCCTCTTACTGGTCTGGTGAACGTTACCGCGGACGGTAAATATCTTATCTTCAGCATAAGTGAGGA
>JAISOX010000108.1 GCA_031275325.1 Treponema sp. | reverse complement strand
TGCGGGAGAAACCTTGTCCCTCATGCGTCGGAAACCTTGTCCCCCGTGCGTGTGAAACTCTGTCCCTCATGCGGGGGAAAGTCCGTCCCCCGTGCGGGTGAAAGCCTGTCCCCCGTGCGGGTGAAACTCTGTCCCTCGTGCGGGTGAAAGTCCGTCCCCCGTGCGGGTGAAAGCCTATCCCTCGTCCTTGGGAAAGTCCGTCCCCCGTGCGGGTGAAAGCCTATCCCTCGTGCGGGGGAAAGTCCGTCCCCCGTACAGGGGAAAGTCTGTCCCCCGTGCGGGTGAAACCCTGTCCCTCGTACAGGGGAAAGTCCGTCCCTCATATAGGGGAAAGCCTGTCATTCGTACGGGGGACGGTCCGTCCCTCGTGTGGGTGAAACCCTGTCCCTCGTACAGGGGAAAGTCCGTCCTTCGTGCATGGGAACGCCTGTCCCCCGTGCGGGGGAAAGCCTATCCCTCGTGCGGGGGAAAGCCTGTCCCTCGTGCGGGGGAAACCCTCTCCCTCGTACATGTGAAAGCCTCTCCCTCGTACATGTGAAACCCTGTCCCTCGTGCGGGGGAAAGTCCGTCCCCCGTGCGGGTGAAAGCCTATCCCTCGTACAAGGGAAAGTCTGTCCCTCGTGCGTGTGAAAGTCTGTCCCTCGTGTGGGGGAAAGCCTGTCCCTCATGCGGAGGAAAGCCTGTCCCTCGTGCGGGGGAAACCTTGTCTCTCATACAGGGGAAAGTCCGTCCCTCATGCGTGTGAAACCCTCTCCCTCGTGCGGGGGAAAGCCTGTCCCTCGGGCGGGGGAAACCTGGTCTCTCATACAGGGGAAAGTCTCTCCCTCGTGCGGGGGAAAGTCCGTCCCTTGTGCGTGTGAAAGCCTGTCCCTCGTGTGGGGGAAAGTCTATCCTTCATGCAGGGGAACGCCTGTCCTCCATGCGGGGGAAAGCCTGTCCCCAAAGGTTCAGGCGGAATGGTGTTGGGCGATCCGTTCCAGATAAAGACGGGAAAGGTAATCTGCTTTATTGACGCTCAAGGCACGGGAGAAATACTGCCCTGCAGTTTCCCATTCCTCCATAGCGTAGAGCTTGAGCCCTTTGTTGTAGTGATCTAAAAGTTCCCGGTCGAGAAGCAGGGATGGGGGAAGATCCCCGGCATGAGAGTCGTCGGTATACCCGGCATACACCCCGTAGAGTTCCACCTGCTGCTGCTTCCCTTTGACCTGGACGCTGTCCATCTTTCTAAAGATAAAGAGGTGCTTGCTTGCTTCGTACATATTTTCCGACACGATAATCGGATGCTGATAGACTTTGGTAAGCCCTTCCAGCCGGGAGGCAAGATTTACCGTATCCCCGATGACCGTATAGTCCTGTTTATCGTGGAAACCGATGTTCCCCACCACTGATTTCCCGTAGTTAATGCCAATCCCCGCGGCAAAACCGCTTTCCGGCAGGCGGATCTTCGAAGTATCCACCTTGGAGACGGCTTTAACCATGTTGATGGCCGCACGGATGGCGCATGCCGGAGCATCGGGCAGGGTTTTGGGCGCGCCAAATATGGCCATGATAGCATCGCCGATGAACTTGTCAATATTTCCCCCTTCAGCGATAATCTCATTACCCATAAGGGCAAAATAGGCGTTCAAAAAGGTAACAATATCCTGGGCATTGTTATGCTCTGATATCTTGGTGAAATTTCTTATATCCGAAAAAAGGATCACCACGTTACGGGTTTCACTCTGGCTTACCGATGCGGATGATTTATCAATGATCTCATCCATCACATCAATCGGGACATAGCGGGCAAAGGCGGTCCGGGTTTTTACCTGTAATGCTTCCAGATGGCTCAGCGACAGGGCATTGGCAATGATAGGAGCTGCAGCGGCAAAGAAGATGGTCAGATTTTCACCGGTGATTGGGGAGAAATAATCTTTAATCGAATTGGCAATATTGACCGTAGCAAACTGTTCGCCTCCTATGGCCAAGGGAATGGAGAGATAGGATTCGATCTGTTTCCTGTAGGATCCGGGGACAGAAAAATCCTTGCTATGCAGCGCAAGCACCTTAAAGTCTGGAAAAAGGGTGTTGAAATCCGCCCGGGTAATTGCGGTAAAATCATCGGCAATGGAGGAGGTGTAACCCGCGATATTGTTGGTATAGACCAAGAGGGTATTATGGGTACTCTTGATCATGACAGAGGCGATCCCAGTTTCGCAGATATAGGTCAATAATTCAAACACCCCTTTAAGGATATCTTCCAAGGACCCCAGTTTGCTTGATAGTTCCGCCAGCATCCCGATAATGGTCATTTGAAAGAGCTTGTTATCCAAGAGGTTATTAACCATCTCGATCAGGGAGGTATCGTTGAGCCGCCTCCCCTCTTTCTCAATAGCCCTATGATCGATGTCTTGAAACGCGGAGAGCAGGGCCTGGATGTGCTGTTTGAGGGCTCCGAAATTGTTCGGGGACTTTTCAATGTAGCAATCCGCTCCTGCTTGACCTCCCCAGAAGCGGTCCTTAGTTTCATTTAAAGCGGTAAACATGATGATCGGAATCGCCTTGGTATACTTCCGGGATTTTAAGAGCCGTGTGGCCTGATAGCCCTTAAACAGGGGCATTTCTATATCGGTGATGATGAGATGGGGAAGGAATTGATACACCTGCTTGATTCCCTCAAACCCATTGACGGCCCGCTGGGTGCTATACCCTGCGTCATGTAAGACTTCCAAGAGTATCTCCGCAAAAATATCGGAATCTTCAAACACCAGGATCCGTTTCTGTTCGGCAGTTTCCTGGGGAGCTTCCCGGTCAGCCATGGGCTTCTCCAATCAGATCCCGCACTGCCGTAATCAGATTATGATTGTTAAAGGAATTTTTTATGATATACCGGTTGGCCCCCAACAGGGCCGCCTGTTTTTGATCTTCTTCACTGGATTTTGATGAGATCACAATGATCGGAATCCCTGAAAGGTCGCTATTTTTCCGTATATTTTCTGTAAGCATAAATCCGTCCATTTGAGGCATATTGAGGTCGGTACAGATCAAATCATATTGATTGTTTTTTGCGGCCAACAGGGCTTCAGAACCATCCGCGGCGGTATCTACTTTATAACCCTCTGCTTGGAGTATGTCCCGTTCAATCTCCCGGGTATGCAGGGAATCATCCACAATCAGAATCGCTTTCCGCACGTTTTCATAATCCACATGCCGTTTTTTGAGATCGAATGAGGTAATCCGTTTGGTCATTTTAATGAGGGTGGGTATGTGGATGGCAGGCACCATCTCGTAGTCTTCACCGAGGACCACCCCGGAAAAAATATGGATCCCTTCCATAAAAGAAGGCATGGATTTCAGGATCACCGAACGCATGTTGCTGATCGTGTCGATGGCCAAGGCAATGATTTCATCAAAAGCCTTGATGATGACCACAAAGATGGTTTCTTGTTCCTGATGCTGGGTTAATGTTTCAATACGCAGGATCTGGTTGAGATAGTACAGCTTAACGATATGGTTATTGAATTTAATCCCCGGATGATCCACCACGGTGATGATGGCGTCCTTGTTGATCAGCAAAACCGTATCCACAAAGTTGGCAGGAATGATAAATTTCATTTCTCTGCAGCTCACCGGAAAGCCTATGAGGGATGCAATCGACAGGGGCACCAGAATGATAAAACAGGTTCCTTTTCCAGGACTGCTTTCCACGAAGATGCTGCCTTTCATGTGTTCAACGCTATTGCGCACCGCGTCCATACCGACTCCCCGGCCTGACCAGGTACTTACCTGGGAGGACGTGGAAAACCCGGTTTGAAAGATATAGTTGATCAGTTCTTCCCGGGTCAGTTGAGCCGCGTGTTCTGGAGAAAGGAGTTCCCGTTCAATGATTTTTTTTCTGATGGCTTCAATATCAATACCCCGGCCGTCGTCGGCGATGCTGATCTTCATGCTGCCGCTTTCACGGATACAGCGAATATTCAACTGGCCAACCTCTGGTTTTCCCGCTTTCCGGCGTTCTTCAGGGGCTTCTATGCCGTGGTCAATGGCGTTACGGACCGTATGGATAAAGACATCCGAAAGGGTTTCGATGATATTCTTATCGATCTCGTGTTCCGCGCCTTCCAGGTGTAACTGCACTTTTTTACCCAGTTCCGAGGCAATCTCAAAGACATACCGGGGATACGCGTCCAAAACCGTGGAGAGCGGCAACATTCTCAGGGAAATGACGCTATCATAGGCGTTTTTGGTATGATTCCCCACATCAATGGCGTAGTTCTTCATTTTAGAGGAGATTTTTCTGAGGACCTGTTCCAGATAGCGGAAGTCTTTTATCAAAGGAGGGTTTATCTGATTTTCCGCGCTGATCCGCTTCAAAAATTGGGCGCATAATTCATAAACCCTTTCGGTCTCTTGGAAAATATTCTTGGCGCTTATCTCCAGGGATTGCAGAGAGGCCATATTCTTGATAATATCGTTTATTTTTTGCAGGGGTATCCTGATACTTTCAGATTTGAGTTCTTCGATTCGTTCCCGTTTTGTTTCGCTTGGAGGCGTATGCTCTGGTTTAGGAAGGGCCTCGGGTTTTGTACTTTCCAGCTTGGGGATCGTAAAATCTTCATTGGCCGCTAAGGCGGCAAGCTCCCGTTCAAAGGCCTGGGTTTCAATAGCATCGGTCTTGGATTGTTGTATTGATGCGAAGGCCGCCTTGAGCAGGTCCAGGGAAGCCAAGCTCAAGCGCAGGGCCTTGTCTGAAAAGCAAACCCGCTGTTCTTTAACCGCGATAAATACGCTTTCCAAGGCATGGGCCAGAGCTTCT
The DNA here is from genome assembly GCA_031275325.1 of Treponema sp. Taxonomy (GTDB): domain Bacteria; phylum Spirochaetota; class Spirochaetia; order Treponematales; family Breznakiellaceae; genus JAIRLU01. The sequence goes on along the minus strand of JAISOX010000108.1, from coordinate 13,948 downwards.
ATGTGGATAAACTCCAGCATCCGGGCAGATCCCTTCAGGGTATGCAGGCTCCGCAGGAGGCTTACGAAGTCATCTTCCAGAGACCCCCCGTCTTTCATATCAAACAACAAGGTCTCGACCGTAGCAATATTTTCTATGCCTTCATCGATAAATTTACCGATGTATTTTTCTTTATTGATCCCCATGTTCTTTCGACTTTTGTTCGCGGTGTAATACCGATTCCAATGTATGGGCAAGTTCGGTGAGCCGTTCTGCCGAGGATGTGGCAACCTCAGTGGAATGGAGAAAATTATTGAGCCCTCGGGATATATCGGTGATGGCAATGGTTATCTGTTCACTGGACTTGCGCTGTTTTTGGGTGGAAACCGTGATGGTCTGCGCCTGATTGGAGGTAATTTCCGCGCCTGAACGGATCTCCTTGAAGATATCTTCTAGCTCTTTGATGAGTTTATACCCCTCGGCTATGTTGTCCGCTCCTTCTTCACTGGCAATGATCAGGGAGGAGGAGGAGTTCTGGATCTCTTCCACCTGTTCTCTAATCTGTTTGGTCAGATTGGCGATATCATCGGCTAAACGGTTGACCTCTCCTGCCACCACCGCGAACCGTTTCCCCGTTTCCCCCGCGCTTGCCGCTTCAAGGGCTGCATTAAAGGCAATGACCTTGGTTTGATCGGTAATGGTATTGATGATCCGGACGATATCCCGGATCTTGGCGATCTTATTCCCCAAAAGCACAATCCCGTTTATGACCCCGTCATTTTTTTCTTTAATATCCCCCATCTTTTTGATATTGTTCTTGAGTACCGAGAATCCGACAATCACGTCATCTTCCATTTTGGCCGCTATGGTGGCAACGCTTCCGGTCTTATCCGCAATATCCGTGGCAATCTTGGCGTTCTCGTCAATGGTACTGGCGATCTCTTCCACGCTTGTGGCCTGACTATTGGCAGTGGTCCAGATCTCCTTGGAAGACAGGGAAATCTCATTGGTTGAATAGCGGATGGTTTTCGCGATTTCCCTGGTCTGCATAACCGTTTGCAGGACCGCTTCAGTGAATTCGGTTTTACTTTCCGCCTCTGCCACCCGCTGCAAGAGGCGATGATACTGCTTTGAGATATAGGAGCTGATAAATCCGGCTAACAAGAGCAGCAGCGCCCCGAATCCAACCCCTCCATAGGTGATTTCCCTGCTATACCCAAAGGCATTGAGGATAGCTGCAGTACCGATATACCAGAGCATGGCCATAATGCCCGAAAATACCCCGCACGCCCTATGGTGTCGCAAGATACCGAGCATAATGAAGCTAAAATAAAGAGCCAGATGCCAGGTTAACAGGACCAGGGGCGATGCCATCTGCTGGGATAATCCGCTTATCACCATATATGACAGCAGCCCTAAATCCAAAAAGGTCGTACCGTATTTCACCCACGGCCGCAGGAGGGGGCGCTTGTAAATATAGAAAAACAAGGCCAAGCTGTAGATGAGAAACATACCGGGTCCGATATATGCGTTGATACCCAAAGCGCTGGATCCGTTGCGATGCCCTGCCGCGATGATCCTCATACCAATGCCATACATAATCCCCAGAGGTATACGAAAATAGGTGATTACCAATTCACCGGCCCGTTCTTCTTGCTGGATGCAGTCCGCTCGTATCATGATTCTTCCCTTATTGTTTCAATCCACCCGCTCACATGAAGCGCGACAGCGCCTTTACAGTAGGGTATAATACCCCGCCCCTTGGGGCGTAAAACTGGGGGCGCGGTGGATTTGTTCCCCCGCATACGATACGCTTTCAAGGAGAAAGCTTCAATACCCCGCTCTGCGGCGGGGATTTTTTATTAGGTACGGTATTTCTCAATAGCCTTCTGTAATCCCGTAGACATAGCGTTTAAGGTATCCGCGATCTTCGACGTTGAGGTGGTGGCTGCCACAAACTGCTGGACTCCGGCGGATATTTCCTTGAGGGCCTCAAAGATCTGCGCGGATGCGTATTCCTGCTGTTTACTCAAATTGGAAATTTGCTGGGATCGGGTCGCCACATTCTGGGCGGTTGCAACAATCGCTTCAAACACCGCTTTTTGGGCGCTCATGTGCTCATACCCCTGTTCGATCTGTTGTGAGCCGTTAAAGGCTTCGGTTATCAAGCTCTGGGATGCGGTTTGTACCTCTTCTATTTTAAGTTTGATTCCCCGGGTGGAGTCCACCACATTATCGGCAAAACGCCTGATTTCACTGGCCACCACTGAGAACCGGGCCCCGCTCTCCCCTGAAGAAGAAGCCTCCAGGGACGCGTTAAAGGCAATGAGCTTGGTCTGATCCGCAATGCCGTCGATGATTCGGATGGCATCATTGATATGCTTGATCATATCCACCAGATTTTTAATCTCATGAATAATCTTGGAATTCTGGTTTTGGATACCTTCCATCATCTGCTCATTAGCGTCCCGTAATTCCACCCCTTTTTGACTGAGCCCTTGGGTCTCTTTGGCTAGGTGGGCCACTTCTTCGGTCTTGGCAGCCATTTGTTCGGAAAGGTTCTTGCTCCCCTCCATGGTACTGACAATCTCGGAAACACTGGCGGACTGTTCATTGGCGGTGGTGGTAATCTCTTTGGCGGAAGTGGCCATATCTTCGCCCATATCTGACAGGGAAATGGCCTTCTCCTTGATACCCATGATAAGCTCCCGGATTTTACCCAGGGTGGTATTAAAGGAAGTGGTCATCTCCCCGATTTCATCTTTACTGTGGATATCCAGATGCTTGGTCATATCCCCTTCCCGGATATCCCCTAAAATAGCCACCATGTGATTTATGGGTTTGCTGATGGAACGGGCCACGATAAAGGCCCCTGCGGCCACGAGGAGGATCATCACCACGATAATAATGATACTCACCCAGAGCATCCGATACACCGGCATGAGGATAATATCGGTGGGGATCCCTATTACCAAGGTCCAGGGACTTGCGATATTTCCCACAGAGAAAGGACCGCAGTAGAACCGCATGTTGGTGCGTAACGGGGGAACATAATTGGTAAAGGAAAAGTTCGCTCCCTGGTGTACCGTTGCGATAAGTTCCGGTAAATACTCGCCCGCGATATCTTCTTCGGTCTCCTGCATGGATTTTCCCAGGCGGGAAGCATCAAAATGCGCTGCCACCACACCGCCGTTGCTAAATAGCATGGCCACGCTGCCCTCATAGGGCTTTATTTGCTGGATTTGTTCCTGGATAGCGGTTATATCCAGATCAAGGATCGACGCGCCTATGAACTGGTCTTGTTCTTTAATCGGCACCGTTATGGTAGTGATGAGCCGGTTTTCTCCATCAATAGGATACCAGTAGGGGTCCACCAGGGATTCCTTCCCGGTTTGTTTCGTATTGAGGTAATAATTCCCTTCTCCCGGGTTTTCATAACCCACCAACGCTTCCAGTTCGATACCATTTTTAGTTCGAGCCAGATAAGGGATGAACCGGCCGCTATCATCGCTTCCCTGGGTATTCCGATACCGGGCATCTTGACCGTCCAAGACGTTTGGTTCAAAGGCAACCGAAGCGGCGGCTATATCCGGATTTGCTTCGACTATTCCCTGAAGCATGGTTAGGAAATACCGGCGGCGATCCAGGCGATCTACCTGTTCATACTGGGACATCATCTGGGCAAGGCTCCGGCCTGTATACAGGTATTTGGCAAACCATAAGCGTACCCGCAGGCCGTTTTCCTCGACCAAATTACTAATTTCGTTATTTACCAAGCTGGCGATCTGGTTTTCCGAAAGTCGCAGCAGGGTAAAGACCAAAATACCGATTCCCAAAAGATTCAAGCTAATGATGATGACCATAAGCTTATTACCGATTTTCATATACCTACTCCTTTATAACTGCTCCCGCGGGCGTTCATACTGCGTATATAAGCCCTTATTTCGTTGTTTCTCCAAGGCCTGCTGGTAATAATCCGGTGAAAATCCTCCAATAAACACTTCATATCCCCGCTCCTTACCCTGGGCGATGCTTTCCAATGCCTGGTTGATTTTATAGACATACCTAAGCGGGTTTCCCTGTGCAGCCAAAGATGCAAGACGGTAAAAGGCAGGCCAAAAGGTTTTGTCTTGCTGGATCGCCATTTTATAGGATGATTCCGCGTCCAAAGGCTTTGTTTTAAGGTAAAAATATTCTCCCCGGAGAAAATGGGTATACGCTGAATTATCGTACTGTTCAATAAATGCCAGCAGATGGCCGGCCTTGAGGCTATCCCCTTGGTTAATTAACACGATAAGCGATGTAATAAGTTCATTACCCATACAGACCAGTCCCTCAACCATATCATCGGGCATACCCCGTTCCCTCTTTCCTTTATTAGTATCCCTATTATCACTAATATTCCCCGGTTCATCAAGAGCAGGGCCATAGGCTTTCTTTTCCAAGGCCCCTGCCGGACTTGGGGTACGTCCGGGTATGGCTGCAAGAAACGCCAGGGTTTTTTCAGTGATAAGCCGGGCTGCTTGATCATCCGCGATCAGTTCTGCAATGGAGAGCGGTTCTATAGTAAGCCCTTTTTTCCAGGACCTTACCTCCTGGCGCTTCGGTATCATCCGAGGGATCCGCGGCCGCAGTTCCTGGGAGTTCACTGCTATGGCAGCCCTTTTTTGAAAGTAAAACGCATCTTCTTTGAAACAATTGGCCAGCAGGGGATGGGCTATTCCTGCGGTCTCAGATATGCCCACCATGAGGTAACCATCGGGGACAAGCGCATTGGCCAGAATATTTATGACCTTGATACGGCTTGCATCAGAAAAATAGATGGAAACATTCCTGAAAAAAATGAGATCATAGGTTTGGGCAGGAAGCCCGTCCATGATGTTATGCAGATAAAAATGAATGTGGTCTCTGAGCCGGGGATCCACCCGATACTTCCCTTCTGTAAGGGATATATACCGGTCCAGGAGGAACTTCCATTGGGTTCCATCTTCTCGAAAGGCATTGGCCCTGTAGTAGCCCTTGCTTGCCGTGGCAATCACATCCTGGTCTATGTCAAAGGCATCGATCTCCCAGGAAAAAAGGCTACACCCGGAGATATGCTTATAATAGTCCAGCATCATGGCAATACTGTAGGCTTCGCAGCCTATGGAAGTCGCCGCAGAACAGATCCGCAGAGGACGGCCCAAGGCGGAAAATCCGGGTAGTACTTCCCGAAGTAACACTGAAAAATGGACCTGCTCTCTAAAAAAATACGTTTCATGCACCGTAAGCAGCCGGGCCAGATCAAAGAGGACCTCAGGAGAGGAAAAAAGATGGTCATACCTTTCCCCCTCTGCGGACAATCCGGCAGAGGCTTCATGCTGGGGCGCCAGGTTTTGGATCTGGTTGAGATAGTTCCTCAGATGTACCAGCGCCTCAGCGCTTGCCCGAATCCCCAAGGTATGTTCAACCTGCTGATAGAGCCGGTACATAAGGGGATCATCGAACTGCGGTTCCTTTACATAGCCAGGGATTCCCCCTTCCATATCCTATGGTCCTCCTGAAGGCATGGTTAAGGCGATGAGCCATTTAGCTATGTCCCCCAGGGGTAGAATCATATCCACACACCCGGTTTCTATGGCTGACTTCGGCATACCGTAAATCAAGGAGCTCTCTTCGTCCTGGGCAATGGTAATGCCTCCTGCTTTTCTGATAGCCTCCGTGCCTGCCGCCCCATCCCTTCCCATACCGGTGAGCACCACCGAGATCACCTCCCGGCCAAGAACCTCCGCGGCGCTTTGAAACAGCATATCCGCCGCAGGTTTCTGATTCTGGACCGGCTCGCCATCTTCCAGGATAAGATATTTACTCGTCATAATAAGGTGTTTATCCGTAGGGGCAATATAGATCCTTCCCGCATGGAACACCGCGTTATGCTCTGCAAGCTGGACCTCCAGCGCGGTGTATCTCCGTATCCACTGGACAAACCCTTTATCAAATCCTGACGAATTATGTTGTACGGTTATAATCGGCGCGGGGAAATCTTTGGGAATCCCGGCAAATACCTCCATGAGGGCCCTGGGACCGCCAGTAGAGGCCCCAATGACCACCCCCCGAATGGGACGGTAGTCTACCTTCTTTGAGGCTAAGGCACGAGGAGGCGCAAGCCTTTTGTTTTTTTTACGCTTAATCCCAGAAATACGTTTGAGGGTCTCATAAATATGCTGGCGCTGCTCTTGGCTCATGGACGGGGTGAAGATCTGCTTGGGATAAAATTCGAGGGCCCCCTTCACCGTGGCTTCATAGATCATTTTTGCACTGTCATGCGAGCTGATTACCACAATCGGCGTGGGTATATCCTGCATAATGATGCTAATAGCCTCAAGCCCTGACATACCAGGCATCTCAATGTCCATGATAATCAGATCCGGGTTAAGGGACCGGGTCTGCTGCACCCCTTCAAAGCCGTTCTCTGCTTCGCCAATGACGGTAAACCGTTCATCCTCTTCAAAAAAATCCTTGAGTAAACTCCGGGCCAGAGGGCTGTCATCCACCACGAGGACGGTAATCATAATCCCCGGGCCTCGCACTCGATAAACCGGGAAACCAGCAAAACCGGATCGATAAAGGCCGTCATCTTCGTGCCGGTGAAGGACACGCCCCTCAAAAAGGACAGTCTTCCCAGCAGTCCGATGACCCCAGGAAGCTCCCGGATTGCTTCAGGGGGAATATCCGCTTCTGTCTCCACCGCAGGGGTAACCAGCACGATACGAGGGACCTCAAGTTTTGTATATTCCTGCAATGCTCTAACCTGTGTCTCTGGATAGGCCAGCGGTTTCAAGCGGATCCCGTGAGGTGCAGGCACATCTGCTCTGCAGAATAACCGGGGGAGCGACAAAAACACCTCTCCCCTGTTTGGATTGGTCTCTATCATAGCATGTAAATCCTGAGGCGCCTGGAGGATTTCTGCCACACATTCCGAGGGAATACCCAAAAAAATACGCTCAAAGGCACATAAAAAATTTCTCATATACGTTGGATCGTCCTTCAAGCCTCAAAATCCATCTTTATCCGGTTAATAATCTCCCGAATACTCAGAATAAACACATCCATCTTGTGCCATTCAAAAGAGGCTTCAATAACCGCGGTAGCATCCTGGTTTTCCGTACCCTGTTCAACTTTTAAGATATGCTCCAGCGGCACATCCACAATATCCACCACATCGTCAATCATAAAGGCCACTTTATCAACCGATTCTTTCAAAACCACTACTTTGGACAGAGCCGAAGGAGTTTTAAGCATGAATAATCCCAAGTCAATGAGGGCGTAGGGTACCGAGTACCGGTTAATAATACCCTTTACATACTCAGGAAGCAAGGGTAGGGGATAGGCTTTATCATAGACCGCCACTTCATTTATCATAGCGGAAGGAAGGGTATACAATCGTTCCTGTATGGTAAAGACAAGAAATTTCTCGGTGGTAGTCGCATTGGGTTGTTTTGCAGGGGTAGTATTGTTCATCATCCTGGCTCCTTTGTATTTAGATCCTTCTGATACGGTTCAACATTACGCTCCAAAGGACGGTCAAACCATAGGGTGTATAAAACTGGTCCTTTGTACAGGGGAAAGCCTGTCCCTCGTGCGGGGGAAAGCCTGTCCCTCGTGCGGGGGAAAGCCTGTCCCTCGTGCGGGGGAACGCCCGTCCCTCGTGCGGGGGAACGCCCGTCCCTCGTGCGGGGGAACGCCCGTCCCTCGTGCGGGGGAACGCCTGTCCCTCGTGCGGGGGAAAGCCTGTCCCTCGTGCGGGGGAACGCCCGTCCCTCGTGCGGGGGAACGCCCGTCCCTTGACGAGCAATCTAAAAAACCGGTATTTTATACAATATAATAATAGTAACCTATAGACCCTTTTTCAAAACTCGGTTAGCTTTGAAAAAGGGTTTGAAAAACCAGTCAACGGACAGGTTTTTCCTTTATATCCATAGCTAAAGTTGCTTTTCAAAAGCTGACATTTTGAAAAAGCCTCTCTAGTAAGGCCGGAGGAGTATACTATGGCTGATGTAGCGTGCGAGAATTGTGGAAAGATTATTTTAGAAGAAAAGGTTAAATATGGCGATTGTAAGCAATGTTCCCTGTGCGAAGATTGTGTCGCGAATTGGATTGCTAAAGATTGTAAAGAATGCAAAGATAGGAATGAATAATAACTTACGGCTAAAAAATGCACTGGCTTTTCCCTTATGGCGGTCCTCATAGGTTTAATAAGGTCTAAGGCCAGATAGTTCATCCTGGAAAAGTCCTTATTATCGAGATGAGCCTTCCGGTAGCCCTTCATGACCCCGGAAGTATGGGTTTATTCATTGCTTACCGTGGGCTCTTCCCGAATCAAGGCTTCGCGAAATCCTGCACTACCAAGTTTTTCTGCTACCAATTGTACGTCATCCGCATTGATCCCGGCAAGTACAACACGGTAGTAGTCGCCATTTCTTTCATAGGCAGGATTGAGGCCGGTATTCTTCAGTTTATCAAACACATCCATCGCATTCCGGACGATTTTATAGGCCCCCACCTGAATACGGTACCGCTTACCGGTTCCGGGAGGGGGTATGCTGGGTTTAATCTCCGCGGCGATATAGCCTGACCGGGTCGGTACATAGGGAGGCGGAGCGAGGTTCTCACTCGGGGTATTTTGGGGGCCCGGCGGTATAGTTTGACTTTGGAGTATGCCCGGACTTGTGGGAGAAGGTAAAAAGGTTACCGTAGAAGAGGGGATTTTCTCTTCTATTATTACCGGAGCAGTTCCGGTGATCAGCATATCTAACTGTTCTGCTGCCGCCTTGGAAACGTCAATGATCCGGACCGGCTTAGAAGGCCCCCGGTCATTAACCCGTACAATCACCTGCTTATTATTTTGAGTATTGGTAACGGTAAGGATAGTACCAAAGGGTAGGGTCGGATGGGCGGCGGTGAATTTGGTAGAATCATACTTTTCTCCTGATGCCGTATTCAAGCCGTCGTATTCATCCCCATAATATGACGCAATCCCTTCCTGCCGGTACCCATTAGTTACAGGTTGAGTCTGGGCTATACAGAGGAAGGCACACCCTAAACCAGTTATCATTAGTGCAATAATTCGTTTCATAATTATTCTATCGGCAAGGAATGATAAATCAATGACTAAATTTCAGGTCCTGGATCAATTATGCGTTCCCTGTGGCTATACCCTTTACGGATCCGTCCAAAAACTTAGCATTGATAAAGGGTATGAAGGAACAGGGTCGCTGCCTGGGCCACATTAAGGCTCTCCAAGACGCCGGTTCCCGGAATACGTACCAGAACCGAACAGATATCTTTTACCTCCTGGGGGAGACCGGTTTCCTCATTACCTACCACCAGGATTATGCCCGGACGGAGAAGCCCGGTGAGGTTTGTTCTTGAAGCCTGGAGAAGGTGCATTCGGTCCCGGATGATGGTATGCAGATCCTGGATCCGCTGCCGGGCTCTCATATCCGCGCCTATGGTGATGAAGGCTTGGGATGCAGCTTTGAGAAACCCTTGGGTATCGTGCACGTACCTGAATACCACATGCTCCATCCCGCCCTCGGCAACCCGGTAGGCGCTGGTGCTCATCAGGGCATCAGGGTAGGTTCCAGAAAGTACGATAAAATGAGCATCAAAAAAGGCCGCAGACCGGACTATGGCCCCTAGATTATGATCATTCCCCAGAGCATGTAAAACGAGGCCGGTTTTACCTTCCCTGGCCCAGGAAGCTAAGTCCTCTTTATTGGCCGCAGGTATCTGAGGCGCCTCGATCATCGCCACCACTCCCTGATGATGCTTGCTTTTGCAGATCCGTTCCAGTTCCTCGTTATCGCAGATCTTATAGGGCCGTTTTCGTTGGGCCAGTTGCTTACAAATGTGGGCAAACAGGGGAAGCCGATCATCCCGGAGAAAAAGCCGGTTGATGGTTTTCGGGTGCAATTCCCCCACGGCTGATACCGCGTTAAAACCGCAGACCGCTAATTCTTGGGTAAGTTTATTACGCATAGGTGTAGTATACTTGCCTTTTTACTTCTAACAATACCTCTGGTTCCTTGGGTAAATCCCCTGCCTTTATCCTCCAAATTGCTATAAATGGGTTGACTGCGAAAAAAGGCTCTGGTATACTTAACGCAATTAGTTTAGAAAAACTATAATCATTTCTTTTGGACTTTAGCCATGCAATATTTTGATACTCATGCCCATATAGGGCTCATTTGCGACGACCCTATTGAACAACTCATGGTTATTCAGGAAGCCCGGCAGGCTTCGGTGGCGCGGCTAGTTTCGATCTGTAACAGTCTGCACGATTTTGTGAGGGTCTATGACAACCTTAAATCCGCCGTGAATGTGTATCATGCCGTGGGGGTTTCTCCTTCGGAAGTGCAGAATCCGGGTAAGGCTTGGGTACAGACTATCGAACAGAGTCTACGCCTCCCCCGAGTGGTGGCTATTGGTGAAATAGGTCTCGATTATTACCGTAAATTCGGGGATAAAAAATCTCAAATTGAGCTTTTTATTACCCAACTGGATCTGGCCAACAAGCTCGATAAGCCGGTGATCATCCATAACCGGGATGCAGGGCATGATGTGTTAGACATACTCCGGGATCGACTGCCTCCCCGGGGGGGAATCTTGCATTGCTATTCTGAAGATGCGGAATATGCCAAAAAAGCCTTGAAGCTGAATCTCTATTTCTCTTTTGCAGGGAATTTAACCTATCGGAATGCCAGAAACCTGCATGAAACGATAGGAGTGCTTCCTTTAGACCGGATTCTCATCGAGTCTGAGAGTCCCTTCATGGTACCTGCGGATTATCGGGGCAAGCGGAATATGCCTAAGTATCTCCCCATGACTGCCCGGTTCTTAGCGGATATGTTGGAAATCGGGGATGAGGAACTGGCCGCTGCGCTCTGGGAGAATGCCAATAGGTTTTTCGGACTGCCTAACGAATAGGGATGAGCCGCTACCATCCAGTTGTTATTGGTTCCCTCCATGTTCCGGGTAATCTCTTTCTTGCACCAGTAGCAGGGTATACTGACCGTGCTTTCAGGGCCCTTTGTGTTGAGCAGGGCGCGGACTTCACCTGCACTGAACTTATTTCCGCTGAAGCCCTCATACGGAATAGGGTAAAAGCAGAGCCCCTCATGCGCCGGTCTGATACAGAGGATCCCTATGGGATTCAGCTTTTCGGTGCGGATCCTGAGGTGATGTATCAAGCTGCGGCCTTATTGGCCCCCTACCACCCTGAAGCAGTGGACATCAACTGCGGTTGTCCGGTTCCTAAGGTGGTCAAGACTGGGGCAGGTTCAGCGCTGATGCGACAGCCATCCTTACTGGGCCGTATCGTGGAGGCTGTGGTCCGGGCTTCCCGGGACTATTTACAGTCCGTACCAGTTACGGTAAAAATGCGTTCTGGTTGGGACAGCGCATCCATCAATTACCACACCTGCGCCCGGATTGCCGTAGAAGCCGGTGCAGCTCTGGTGAGTCTTCACGCCCGGACCCGGGCGCAAGGGTATGCGGGGAAAAGCGATTGGCTGCACATCAGGGACCTGGCTTCCCGCCTTGCGGTCCCTGTGGCTGGGTCGGGGGATCTTTTTTCTCCAGAAGACGCGGAAGCTATGCTCCGGGAGACAGGTTGCGCGGGGGTCTTGTTTGCCCGAGGCGCCCTGGGGAATCCCTTTATCTTTGGTACTACTCGCTCCCTGTTACTCACCGGTTCCTATACCCCGCCGGATGCTGCTGAACGGCTTCATACCGGATTACGCCACTTGCAGTTATTGGCTCAAGATTGGGGAGAAAAAACCGCGTGCCTCGAAATGCGAAAACACTTTTGCGCCTATACCAAGGGGATGCCTGGAGGCGCGCCTTTGCGGAATAAGCTGGTTCATGCTGAAACCATAGAGGAATACAGGGCTTTATGCAGGGAGGCCGAAGACCTGATGCCCTATGGTTGATACAGGGGAAGCGTTTCTGCGGACTAAAGTCCGTTGGAGGAATTAGTCTTTTAAGGTAAGGTGAGTTCGGCCAAGAGAAAAAAGTCCGCCGGACTTTCGTCCGCAATTACGCGAATTTATCCCCATAATTCGTAGAAATGAGCGTTTATTCCTGGATCTTTAGTATTTCATCAAACTCACGGTAGGTGCCGGATAAGTTTCTTGATGGGCCTTCACCATGAGGCTTTTTCCAGGAAAGGGCCGTCAATCGCTGGCGTGCGGGCTTCAACCGCCGGAGCCGGAATTTGAATCCCCAGGGATTAGACTTGAAACCCCAGAGATTGGAGTTGAATCCCTAGGGATTAGACTTAAAACTCTAGGGCGTGGAGTTGAAACCCCAGGGATTGGAGTTAAAACTCTAGGGATTGGAGTTAAAACCCTAGGGCGTGGAGTTGAAACCCCAGAGATTGGACTTGAAACCCTAGGGCGTTGACTTGAAACCCCAGAGATTGGAGTTGAATCCCCAAGGATTGGACTTAAAACTCTAGGGCGTGGAGTTGAAACCCCAGAGATTGGACTTGAATCCCTAGGGCGTGGACTTGAAACTCCAGAGATTGGAGTTGAATCCCTAGGGCGTGGAGTTGAATCCCCAGGGATTGGACTTGAATCCCTAGGGATTGGACTTGAATCCCTAGGGATTGGACTTGAAACTCCAGAGATTGGAGTTGAATCCCTAGGCGCACAGGGCTCAATTTGCAGGCTTGTACTTTCCCCATTCCCCTGGGACTTATGATGCATCTTACCTGCCGAGGGTTTCCTGAAGTATCTGTAAGGTCTGGGCAGCACAGCGGTCCCAAGAAAAGGCTCCAGCCCGTTCAAGCCCTAACCTGCGGCATTCCCGGTATACCTCCCGGTTGGTCGTGAGGGTTACCATGCGGTCCGCCATATCTTCAGGCTTGTAGGGATCAAAATACAAAGCCCCGTGTTCTGCAGTTTCAGGCAAAGAGCCTGCCCGGGCGCAGGCAACCGGCACTCCTGAGGCCATAGCCTCCAGCGCCCCCATACCAAAACCCTCATACATCGAAGGGATCACCACTATATCCGCGCCAGCATACAACTCGGGGATATGTTTGGGAGGGAAGTGGCCGGTGAAAAAAATATCGTGCTTGAATGGAGAGGCTGCTGCAGCGGCTTTTATCTGCTCCGCTCCGGACAGGTCCCCTCCCGCAAGGACAAGCCGGTGGGGATACTTGGTTCGTTCCTTAAAAATACCAAAGGCCTTAATCAGCCTGATATGATTCTTCAAGGGATGTTCGAGCCGGGAGGCGTAGAGTACATAAGGCCGGCGAAAACTGAAAGGCTGGATAAGGACCACGCTTTCCTCGTTTCGAGGCCGGGGATAGAACGCGGTATGGTCAATCCCATTGGGTACTACCTCAATATGGGATTCTCTGACTTTGGCTAGTTCTATTAACTGCTGCTTCACCCAATTACTTACTGCAATGACCCGGTCGAGCCCTCTGAGGGCATTGGGAAGAACCCGCCGGATAAGCCCTGCCCAGGCTTCGCTGGTTTTCTCGGAACCCCCATAGGCGGCCATATCGTGGACCACCCCAATCGTAGGACAGGGAGACTTATAAGGAAGCTGTTTATGAGCCGCAGGAAAAAAACAGGCGTCATAGACCCGATCCCGGGCAAATTGGGGATACTTACAGAAGTGCCAGAGCGTGGGGGCGATCCTGCCGCCTATAGGGTACCGGGGGATAAATTCCAGATCTGGAGCGGCTTCGCTATAGGCAAACCGATCTTCTTCCCAGCCGAATAATTCATAGAGCGCTCCAGAAGGGGGTATTCTTTTTAGTATGTGCATTACATAAACACCGACTCCCGATTTACCACCTTCACAGGCGAAGGTATCAATACCTATCTTCATATTCTATCTCCAGGCTTATACCACGCCAACCAGATGAGCATAGCAAGAGAAGCAGAAGATAGCAAGGTACAAGACAAACAGGTCA
>JAISOX010000104.1 GCA_031275325.1 Treponema sp. | reverse complement strand
CAGCATAGGGAGGATGAAAGAACCTGACGAGGAAGGACTGCGGTTTTTGTTAATGAACCGGGCGTATGAGGGGTGGGAAACCCGATGGCTGGCCTTTGAGTGGAGGTATAGTCCGGTAGTACCGCCGAAGAAGAACCGGAAGGATCCCATGGAATATGACCAGGAACTGTATAAACAGAGGAATGAGGTGGAGCGGATGTTCCGACGGTTACAGGGGTATAGGCGGATAGGGAGGCGGTATGACAAGCTGGAGCGGATGTTTTCCACGTTTATTTATCTTGCCTTGTGTGTTATCGCTGTTTGTTCATTGATTCCACGTAGGGTGAACAGGCCCTAAGGCTGTTACGGCTCCCTCGCTAAGACTGTTATGTGTCCCTCACCCAGGTTGTTATGGAGTCTTCCACTAAGGCTGTTATGTATCCCTTCATTAAGGCTGTTACGGCTTCATAACCCAGGCTGTTATGGAATCCTCACCCAGGCTGTTATGGAGTCTTCCACTAAGGCTGTTATGTATCCCCCGCCAAGGGCTGTTATGGCTCCCGTATCGCAGCCGTTACAGCCGGCTGCGGAAGCCTTACAGCCTGCCATGGAAACCTTATGGTCGTCCATAAAATTCCTACAGTCGTCTACTCTGGACTGTTTTTAAACAGAGAAATCACGTTTCTTTATCTAAATTCGCCAGTTTTTCTTCAATAACCTGCGAAACTGCCTCTTGAATGTCCTCTATAGCCGCTTTCCGATAGGTCTTTATGGCCTTTATTGAGGTTAGTTCCTTGTGAAACAGCTCTCTGGTGTCAATTCCCAAGGCAAAAGCAAGCCGTTCCATCATTTCAGGGGAGGGAAATTTCCGTTTTATCTCCAAAAGTCCGATATAGTTCGTGCTGGTGTCTACTTTTTCAGCCAATTTTGCCTGCGAAATGCCTAAGGCGGAGCGGTATCTTTTGATATTTTGGGCCAATAGGTCTCGTATATTTGTCATTCAACACATGAACCTTTTGTCTTAATTTTAATGTGCGAAGGGGTATTAACCAATTTGCCAGGTGTTACTATTATATACTTGCCGGTAGTCAATCGTTCTTTTCGTATAATTATTCACTTTCGGCTGGGTTATTTTGACTCATTTATAGGAAAAGCGCCTGACGGCTCCATATGGGGCTAAACCGGTTGTTTGCCCGTCTGTTGGATGGGAAAATATAGTTCAGCCGAGAGGTTAAATATATTGGTTTTGTTAAATTTTAGGCGAGAAAAGGAAGCAAAGACCAAGGGGGGTTATTGTGAAAAAGAGGATGAACAAAATAGTAGTAGTGTTTTTTATGCTTCTACTTGTCGGCGGAGTTGCATATGCGGGTTATGAGTATATAACATGCCCTACTTGCGATGGGACAAAGAGAATAGGGTGCCCTGTCTGTAATGGCTATGGGA
Organism: Treponema sp.; assembly: GCA_031275325.1. Classification (GTDB taxonomy): domain Bacteria; phylum Spirochaetota; class Spirochaetia; order Treponematales; family Breznakiellaceae; genus JAIRLU01. The sequence goes on along the minus strand of JAISOX010000104.1, from coordinate 8,474 downwards.
AAGTTGAAAAAACACGGCAAAACGGTGTACTCGCTGTGGAGGAGATGGCAAGCTTTCTTGTACAGATTGTCGTGGCACAGGAAGAATAAGGGCATGGGTCGATAAAAAGTAACTATAACTAAATTTGAATACTACATACTCGCCTTGTAGTATTCAAATTTAGGAAAACGCAAAGGCATCATTCGCTTTTTACAGGTAGTACTGGGTGTAGCGGGGCGGTTGTGGTTCCCTCACCCCGGCTGTTATGGGTCCATAACTAGGGCTGTTATGTATCCCTCACCCCGGCTGTTATGGCTCCATAACTAAGGCTATTATGTGTCCCTTACTAAGGCTGTTAGGGAACCCTCACCAAGGTTGTTAGGGCTCCCTCATTAAGGCTGTTAGGGAACCCTCACCAGGGCTGTTATGAAGCCCCCACTAAGGCTGTTACGGCTCCCTTACTAAAGATGTTACGGATTCCACACCAGGGCTGTTATGTATCCCTCATCCAGGCTGTTATGGCTCCCTAACCAAGGTTGTTATGGAACCCTCACTAAGGCTGTTATGGCTCCCTCAAGCCCGCCCAAAATGAAACGCCATAGGTCTTGCGTTTCTAGGCGGACTCAAAGTTCTTTTGAGCCAGCCTTATGCTCATCCCTGGGCCTCCCCAGTACCGCTTATGAACGGGTCCAGGGGCTTTTCCTGATGATGGTTTCCTTGCGTTCATAACCCACCGAGACGATGTCGATGGGGGTCTCACAGAAACGCTCGATAAACTCGATGTACTCCATGGCTTCAAGGGGGAATTCCTCGTAATGCAAGGCATTGGAGAGGGGCTTCTTCCAACCGGGAAAAGAACGGAGGACCGGCTTGGCATGGCTGAGGGCCTCCACTGAAGCAGGAAAGCGCTCCACGATCCGGTCGCCAATACGGTAGGCAATACAGGCTTTGATCTCTTCCAGGGTATCGTACACATCCAGGTGAGTTATCACCAGGGAATCAATGGAGTTGGTGAGACAGGCGTAACGGAGGGCCACCAGGTCGAGATAACCGCAGCGCCGGGGCCTGCCTGTGGTAGCCCCATATTCCCGGCCCGTATCCCGGACAAAACAGCAGAGCGCGTCTTCAGAATCCGGGTCGAATTCGCTGGGAAAGGGGCCGTTCCCTACCCGGGTCGTATAGGCTTTGAATACCCCCAGAACCTTATCCAAGGCACGAGGGCCCACACATCCCCCCACCGCGGCTCCTGCCGCGCAGGACATACCACTGGACACATAGGGATAGGTCCCCAAATCCAGATCCAAGAGGGTTCCCTGCGCGCCCTCAAAGAGGATCTGGGAGTTCTTACGATGGACCAGGTAGGCGGAAAGGTCGATGGACATATCCAGCAGTTTTTCCCTATAGGGAACCAGAAATTCCTTATCCACCGGTTCCAGTTCGTCCAGCTTGTCTTCCCAAGCCAGGTCAGCGATGCGGATTCCCTCCCGGTCGCTTTTCATGGAATAGGTGATACCGATACCCCGGCCCGTGGTACCAATGGGCTTTTTCCGGGTCTGATCCCGGTCACGGTCGATCTGAATGTACCGGGGAAGGACCAAGTGGGCCCGATCCGCAATAAAAACCCTGCCCGTGGTGTCAATGCCCCGCTCTTCCAGCATAGCCAGTTCCGCAAAAAGGGCAGCAGGATCAATCACCATGCCCGCGCCGAGGATGACCATTTTATCGGGATAGAGAACCCCTGAGGGAATCAAGTGCAAGGCGTACTCTTCATTCCCGATAACTATGGTATGCCCTGCGTTGGCCCCTCCTGAAAACCGGATGATTATCTGGGCCTCTTTCGCCAGGTAATCCACGATCTTGCCTTTCCCTTCATCACCCCATTGGGCGCCGATAACCACAACCTTCATATATACTCCTCCTGATACGCGATAAAGCATGAAAACAGGTAACCGCCTTTTCAAGATACACGAACAAGACGCGCCTATAGGAATGAAGCAGAAGGGCTAAACCCTCCTCACACAGGCGCTTCTTGTTGGGATTTAGGATCTTGTATAGTTGGGCGCCTCTTGGGTGATGCTGACATCATGGGCATGGCTTTCCCGGAGACCCGCAGCGGTGATCTTAACGAAATCACGGTATTGCTTCAACTCACCAATGGTCTTGCACCCACAATAGCCCATGCCCTTTTGCAGCCCTGATACAAGCTGGATAAGGTAATCCCGCAGTTCCCCCTTGTAAGGAACCCGGCCTTCAATGCCTTCGGGAACTGGATGTTCATCTTTACCGATTTGATAGCGATCCCGGGCCCCGTCATTGATGGCTCCTATGCTGCCCATGCCCCGGTATTCCTTGTAAATGCGGCCGTCAAAGATGATCTCCCGGCCTGGAGCCTCTTTAAGTCCGGCAAAAAGATTACCGATCATCACGGCATTGGCCCCCGCGGCAATGGCCTTGGTTATATCTCCAGAAAACTTAATCCCCCCGTCCGCGATGATAGGGATTCCTGATTTGGCAGCCTCTTCAGCGCACTCCCATACCGCGGTAAACTGAGGCACCCCAATCCCTGCCACGATCCGGGTGGTGCAGATTGAACCAGGACCAATGCCCACCTTAACCGCGTCAGACCCGGCTTCGATAAGCCTGCGGGTTGCCCCCTTGGTAGCGGCATTCCCCCCGATAACCGGTATGTGGAAGCGTTCTTTGATACCCCGCACCGCATCCATGACGCTCTTGGAATCCCCGTGGGCCGTATCAAGTACTACATAATCAACCTTGGCGTTTTTGAGCAAGGGGAGTCTTATGGGGTAGTCCTGGGGAGAAACCGCAGCGCCTACCAAGAGCCTGCCGCTCTTATCCGTAGCCGCCCGGGGGAACTTGGCATGTTTTTCCATATCTTTGACTGTGATGAGTCCGGTGAGCCTGCCTACGGCATCCACCACCGGCAGCTTCTCGATCCGATGCCGGTCGAATTTCTCCCGGGCGCTGGATACGGAAGGCACTCCCTGTTCCGCCACCACCTGCCGGGTCATCACCGCGGTTACGGAAAGGCCGTCATCCTGACAGAACCGGAGATCCCGGCTGGTGATGATCCCCAAGAGTTTCCCATCCGGGTCAACCACGGGCATACCGGATACCTTGTACCGATCCATCATCTGCTTGACATCCCGGATCCGGGCGTCCTCACCCAGGGTAACCGGAGCGTCGATGATCCAGTTGAGGTAGCGTTTCACATGGGTTACCTGCTGGGCTTGTTCATCGGGACTGAGGTTCCGATGGATGACTCCAGAACCTCCTTCCAGGGCAAGGGCAATGGCCAGTTGTTCTTCGGTTACGGTATCCATGGCCGAAGAAATAATGGGTACATTTAAGCGCACCTGCGCGCATAAATCCGTATGCACATCACAGTCCTTGGGAAGTATCTCCGTATACCCCGGCAGGAGCAGCACATCATCATAGGATAGGGCTTCGTTAAACATAGTTGTTTTCCTTTTTTCTTGCTTTTGGGTAGTACCTTCAGCGGTTTGCAGTAGGTTCTGTTTGAGTTGCCAGAATCCGGTATTTTTTGGCCAAGGCTTTAGCCTTCTGCACGGCCAGGCCGCAGTAGCTCTGGGGGTTTTCAAAAAACACCAGGGCTTCTTCAGCGGATGCCGCAAGGCCCAGTTCCTCCAGTTTCTCCTGTATCCGTTCAAACACGGGGGTTTCCCGAAACAGCGCTTCAGCAAAACTGCACTGCTCCTGCTCTGCTTTGAGGGTTATCCGCCGAATCACCTCATGAGCATCAGAAACCCCGGTTTCCGCCAGGAGTATATAGGCCGGCTCCGCCATGATCCCGCCGGGAATGCCCCCGCCATGCGCTCCCTTCAGGTTGTACTGGAGCCGTTCCCGGTCCGGCTTGAGCCCCTGGATGATGCTGGTCATTCGGCTCATTGCCAAGGAGAAACCGTATACATAGTCTGCGATGAAGCGCTGGCTTGCGGAATTGGTCAGATCCCGCTGATGTTCGCTGATCTGGTCCATGAAAAAGGTCATCACCCGGGGCATGAAGGCTTTCCACAGGCTCTTGACGTGTTCCGCGTTCCAGGGGTTCCGTTTTTGCGGCATGGTGGATGAACCGACCTGATCCGTTTCAAAGGTTTCCCGCAGTTCTCCGATTTCACTGCGCTGGAGGTTCCGCAGATCATCCGCCAGGTTAGCGATGATTCCAAAGGCCACGTTGAATTCCAAGAGCAGCCGCAGCAGATACTCAGGCTCCACAAGCTGGGTGGAATGTTCCGAAGGTTCAAGCCCCAGTTCCTGCAAGTAACGCCGTTCCAGGGCTTCCGGGTCAGGGGTGATCAGGGCAGTGGCATTGTAGGCTCCCACCGCTCCGGCGAGTTTACCTTTGAGGCCCTGGGCACGGCACTCAATCTCCCCTATGGACTTACCCAGACGGGAGACATATTCGGCCAGGGCAAAACCCAAGGTGATGGGTACTGCATGTTGGCCGTGGGTACGGCCCACCTGGGGGCTTGCCGCTTCTTGTTCAACAAAGGTACACAAGCAAAGTTCCAGGTTCCGCAAGCGGGGAAGGAGGATCTCCCGGGTTAGCCCCTGCATACGGTAAGCCAGGGCTGTATCCAGGATATCCACGCTGGTAGCCCCCAGATGCACCAAGGCAGCGGTTTCCCGCGGAACCTTTCGCTTAAGCACCTGCACCAAGGCGCGCAGGTTGTGTTTGGTCTTTGCTTCTTCGGCATACACTTCTGCACTGGTTACAGCGGCCCCGGCCTCTTCCAAAGCTGCTTTCAGCTCTGGGCTTATAGGGCCCCGCAGGGTGAGATGCGCAGATATGAGGGCGATTTCCGCCTTGACACAGGAAGCTATCACAGCCTCTTCGGAAATCCAAGGTGTCAAAGCATCAAAGAGTTCCTGTTCTGATAGAGCATACCGGTGATCCAGGGGGGAGATATTACGAAAAATAGTACGGGCTTCCATACAAGACTATGGCATAGGGAGCCGTGGCTGGTCAAGAGGGAGATCCTGGTACGGGAATCTGGTGATGGACGGGATGAGGAAGCCGCGGTTCTCCGGTCTAGCCAAAAAAGCGGGGGGTCTCCGAAAGGATATGATAAACCACACCGATAAAAAAATCCCCGGTTCCGTACAAAAGCGGTCCCCGGTTCTGGTATGTCCTCTACAAGGGTTCCTTCCGCTTATTCAGGTTCTCTGATCATCATCCGGTGAAACCCGCATACTTGGGCGATCCTAGGACGGTATGAAAGAAGCTTCTGAAGCGATCCGGCGGACCAGTTCCATCTGTTCCGCAATGGTCTTGCAGGAGGCTTGCACATTGGCTACGCTCTTGTTTACTGCATGGGATATGCCCTCCAAGTCTTCAATCACGGTCCGAATGACCCTGCTCCGTTCCTGAATTTCCGCTGAACCCTGTCGTACCTGTTCGGTGGATGCTTGCATATTGCCTAAAGCGTCTAAAACTTTCGAGCCATTGGATGCCTGAACAGCTACGGCGGTACTGATAATACCAAATGAAGCTTCCATAGCCTGAATCCTGGTGAATAGCGCGTTCATGGTCTGTACGGTCTCTCCAGAGACTTGGCTGATATGGGCGATGGTGGTCTGCATCTTTTTAATCTCCTGTGAGATAGATGCTGACTCTTTATCCGAGGAGGCCGCCAGCTTGCGGATCTCCTGAGCCACCACTGCGAAGCCTTTACCCACTTCTCCGGAGTGGGCTGCTTCAATGGCGGCATTCATGGCAAGGATATTGGTCTGGGCAGCGATGTTCACCACCGCGGTGTTAGCCTGCTCAAGGAATGCCGAATGGCCCGTGATGAGATGCAGCTCTTCGTGCAGTTCCGAAAGCCGCTTTTGCCCTGTTTTAGAAGAAACCTCCAGACCGCTGGTTATATCGCTGGTATTCTGCACCACAGCCCGGATCGAATCCGTATCGCAGACCATCTGTTTGATGACTTGTGCCGCATCCTTTAGGGTAAGCGCTTGGAGGTGTACGGTTTTTTCCAGGGAACCAATGCAGGCGGCTATCTCCGTAATCGCCCCGTGAACTCGCTTGACCGCGTCTATTTGACCGTGGGTCTTATCCAGCACCGTGTCCATGTTCTGATTGATCACCTCTATCCCCTCAGAGGATGTATGTAAACGGGTACGGATATGGGTATGCTGTTGGGTAAGTTCCTGATCCATACTGCCCATCTTCCTTTGCAGATTATCCCTGATAATCAAGAGGGCGTCGTACAAGATACCGGTTTCATCGTTCTGTCTCCGGGAAAGATTAAGGGCATAGTCCAGATTGGCCAGTTGGCGAGCTGCGACCACGCTTTCCTCAATAGGTTTGGTAATAGAGGCGGCGACGATGAACGCGACCATAAACACGCCTATCAGAGACAAGAAGATGGATATAAGGGTGATGGTGGTATGCTGCTGCATCTGGTTCATGATGAGGAAGGCTTCGGCTTGAGGAACGAGGAGTGCGAGTCCGATACCTGAGGGGTGTACCCATGTATACAGATCGTAAGGGTTGTTTAGGACGGACACCGTCGTTTTAGCCAGTTCATCCCCTGGTTTAAGCGAGGTTAAATGGGTAAGCCAGCTTGTTTCTGGATAGGGAATCACTCCCCCGGTGTTCTCACCGGAAAGGGCAAAAAACGCATTATTGATGGTAGAAAAACCCGCAATTTGAGCCGAAGGGGTCGGCAATACAAAGGAACGGACCATATCCTCTAATACGGTAAGGGGTATATCCACCGTAGCCACCCCGATAATCTGTTCTTCCTGATCATACATGGGCATACTGATAGTTACCATAAGGGCATTAACTGAAGTATCTATGTATAGCTCGCTCCAGTAGTACCGCTGATCCCTTTTTTGCCTCATGTTCCAGCCGGGAGGCACCGCGACTTGATACCAGTCTGTTTCGTAGGTTGCCACATCCCATGCCCATTCATCCCCCATCCACTGAATATCCTGGGGTTTGGAAGCGATGGTATCGAGGCTCTTACTGGCAAAGTAGTGAAAATCTTCGATTTCCGGGTAGAAGGCGTGAGGCGCATAGAAAGCGCCTCCTCCCAAGACCTGAGATTCCAAGGAGAAGGTTCTATGGTAGGTGTTTACCATATACGTTTTCAGTTCTGCTTCAGGCAAGGCGGACCGGAGTTCATAGAAGGTTTCTCCCAAACTTTGACTGATTCCTGCGCTTCCCTGAACGGAATTCAAGAAGGTATTAAACTGGGCATAATAGGCTTCTGCCTTGGTAAGGTTTAAATCTTGGGTAAGGTCCCGGGACATCTTCTGGAGGGTCAAGGTGGTATACATAAAGATACCGAAACCCACAAGCGCGCAGATGACCACGATAACAACTAATAACGTAATTTTAGAACGAATCTTCACCAGATACTCCTTTTAACGCAAAGAAGTACCACTGCTTTGTAGGATAAGACGGGCAGCACACACCCTGTCTCTGGATTTACCTGGTATTCGTGTAAAACAGGGGGGGGGTAGAGTAATTCGATGTTCCTGCAAACATAATAAACCTGATGCATGTAACGCTCTTTTATAGCATAAAAGTATATATCCTTTATGGCATGATATACCATGCCTTAGCAATACGCCCGTACTGAATTACACCCTGGGGGAAGCCCTTCCTGCTTGGCCGCTCAGTCAATCTTGGGGAGGGATACCTAACAGCCTTAGTGAGGGATACCTTAACAGCTCTGGTTATGGTCTCCTAACAGCCCTGGTTATGGAGCTATAATAGCCTTAATGAGGAGTCCCTAACAGCCTTTGGTTATGGAGCCATAACCGCCTTATCGGTGGATAAGACGGGCAGAACCCACCCCGTCTCTGGGTTTAATCGGTACAGAGCCGCTCCTCCCGCTTTACCGGTCAGTCAACCTTAAAACGGGAAACCTCCTCCATAAGCGCGGCTATCTGTTCCTTGTTCTCCATGCTTATCTCATGGACCCGGTTCACCGCTGTATCTATCTGTTCCGCCCCAGAGGCCATCTCCTGGATCCCTTCCCCGATCTCCGTGCTTATCCCCTCAAGGGTCTTGCTCTCCTGTATCACCTCACGGCTCCCCCCGCGCATCCCTTCGGCGCTCCGTTCCACTTCCCCGGTTATTTCATTCAAACATTCTATGGTCTCTAGTATGGCCTTACTCCCCGTCCCCTGCTCTTCCATGGCCTTGCGGATATGGGTCTCCTGATCCGTTACGGTCTTCACCCCGTCGTTGATGGCCTCGAAGTTCTGCAGCGCCTCAAGGGTGGACGTGGTGATCTTGTCTATGGACCCCGTTATCTTATGCAGCACTTCGCTTATGGTTTTTGACTGCTCGCTGGAAGACTCCGCCAGTTTCCGTATCTCCTCGGCCACCACCGCAAAACCCTTCCCCGCCTCCCCTACATGGGCCGCTTCTATGGCCGCATTCATACTTAACAGGTTCGTCTGACTGGCTATATGCTCTATCACCCCATTGATCT
>JAISOX010000103.1 GCA_031275325.1 Treponema sp. | reverse complement strand
AGGGCGTTTCCACTCTTTGACGGATTTGAAGTCCGCAGCCGCCACCAGGCGACATTCACCTCCGTGCAGTTACTATAACAGATGAAAACCATATTGTCAAATAAGTGGCGATACGGCCGATGTTTATATGGATGAAGGGGGCGAACCATTTCCCGCCCGGGCGGTTAAAGGCCTCCTCGAGGGGACGAGGGCGTCCCGTCCCGCTCCGTCGTAAACCCGCGGGTAGACCTGCTTCCCGCCCGAGCCATGGGTGGCCTTCAGCCTGACACTTTTTCCCGCTGACTTGACCATGCCCTTGTTAACAAGGACGTGAATAGCGTATTTGCGTCCGTAGGCGGGTTTGGGTGATAAAGGTGTCCAGGATGTAAGTCTTTTCCCGCTTGCCTGCCTAGTGATCTTTTTTGGTGGTGAGGCGGGTGAGTTTTTACGGTTTATTCAAAGTCAACTCTATACGTACTCCGGTAAGTGGCGTTACCGGTAGTATTGATGTTTCGTATGGTTAGATTTTTATCTTGAGGCATGACCCTCCCTATGGTTCGATTTAATGTGAGACCATGCGCTGCCTTGACGTTTCTCCCGGCTTGCTGCATACTAAAATCAATTTCCTGCCCCACTTAGCTGCAGGGGGTTACAGGATCTATCTTATATAAAGGAGACGCTGAAGTGCCTTGCGGAAGAAAACGTAAACTGAGAAAGATTGCAACCCATAAACGTAAAAAGAAGCTCAGAAGGAATCGTCATAAAAATAAATAGCCTTCTGAGGCTATTCAAAACGTGAGGTTTGAAAACCGCGGGTTCTTTCAAACCTCACCTGAATCTGATGAAGGGCTTGTGATAGGATCATGGAGGTGAAGCTGTTTCAAAATATCCCATTTTGAAACAGCTTCATGGTATATCATAGGTCCAGGCCCCGGGTTAGAGCTGATTGTGATGAGGGCAGGGTGTAGCCCCTGACGCCTAAAATTCTTGCCGGCTCGGCCTCGAAAAGGACGGGAGTCTGTTATTTTTCCTGATAAATAACCTGATTGGATATATAGTAGTAGTGTATGAGTGAAGCGAAATCCCTGTTAGCCCGCATCTATGAACCAGAGGATATTAAGAACCTTTCCTTCACGGAGTTAAATCAACTGGCCGCTGAAATCCGTGAAACTATCGTGGCTACGGTGAGTAAGCATGGAGGCCATTTGGCCTCTAACCTGGGAGTGGTGGAACTTACCATCGCGCTGCACCGGGTCTTTAATTCCCCCCATGATAAGATTGTCTGGGATGTGGGGCATCAATGTTATACCCATAAGCTGCTTACCGGCAGGTATGAGGAATTTGCGTCCCTCCGTCAATCCGGCGGACTGGCGGGGTTTCCAAAGCGCAGCGAAAGTCCCCATGACATCTTTGATACGGGCCATGCATCCACCTCAATTTCAGCGGCCCTGGGGATCCTCGCCGGGGAGTGGGTCCAAGGGTGGAGAAACCGGGTGGTTGCGGTTATCGGCGACGGTGCCTTGACCGGAGGGCTGGCCTATGAAGCCCTGTCCCACGCGGGGCAGTTGCGCTTACCCTTGGTGGTTATCCTCAATGACAATAAGATGTCCATAAGCCCCAATGTGGGAGGGCTTTCCAAGTATTTAAGCCGCCTTTCCATGAAGGCCCGGTATCAGTGGTTTCGCCGCAACTTCGATTCCATGGCCAAGCGCTTGCCCTTGGTAGGAGCCGCCTTTTTCGATGTGGTGGTCCGGCTCAAGCGGGCAGTGAAGGCGGTCTTTTATACGGATAATTTCTTTGTGGATCTGGGCTTTGAATATGTAGGGCCTATTGACGGGCACCATATCCAGCAGCTTGAACGGGTACTGCAGGATGTACGGAGGCTGGACCGGCCTGTGGTGGTCCATGTGATTACCCGCAAGGGTAAGGGGTATACATTCGCTGAAAAAGACCCGGGGAGCTACCATGGGGTCTCCTCCTTTTCCATAACCGGAGGGTTGGCGGCTAAAGAGACCGTTCCAGAAGAACCGGATGCCAGGCAGCAGGAAGCGGCCCCCCTATCCCCGGTAAAGATCCCCGCGCTCCATCTCAGGCAGGAATTCTGGGGAAACGGTTCTTTCACCGATGCTTTTAACCGGTCTATGCTTGATGCAGGGGGCCGGGATACACGGGTAATAGCCATTACCGCGGCCATGGAGAAAGGAACCGGCCTTTCCCCATTCAAAGCGGCCTTTCCCGCCCGTTTTTTTGATGTGGGTATTGCAGAAGAACATGCGGTTACCTTTGCCGCAGGATTGGCCACCCAGGGAATGCGGCCAGTAGTCGCGGTTTATTCAACCTTTATCCAGCGGGCAGTGGATCAAGTGATCCATGATGTGGCCTTGCAGAAACTGCCGGTTCTCTTTGCTTTGGATCGGGCAGGGTTTGTAAGCGATGATGGAGAAACCCACCAGGGACTGTTTGATATTGCCCTGTTCCGTCCGGTCCCGAATATGACTATCCTGGCTCCTGCAGGAGGCCTGGAACTGAAGCGGATGCTGGATTGGTCCTTGGCAACGGTGGGACCCGCCATGATCCGATACCCCAAAGCCAAGTGTCCTCCTGAGATCCATGCCTTCTCCCTGCCTTTAGAACGGGGAAAAGGGGTATTTATACGGGAATGGGGTACGTTGGTCTGCCTTGCCTTTACCGGGAGTCTCTATTCAGAGGTTTGGGATGCAGCGGACCGCCTCTTAGCCCTCAACATTGCGGTGGATCTGTATAACCTGCGCTTCCTTAAACCTGTGCATGAGGATTACCTCGCGGAGATTATGAACCGGTATGAACTCGTGGTGTTTATCGAAGAAGGCATTATAGAAGGAGGATTTGGGGAATACGCCGCGGAATTGGCCTGCAGACGGCAGTGTACTGCCCAGATACGGGTTCTGGGGATTCACGGTACTTTTGGGTCTCTGGGCAAGCGGGAAGAGCTCCTCCATACCAATGGTCTTGATGGGGAGGGTATTGCCGCATCGGTTCGGCGCTTTTACGGGGAAAACCGGATTTACCCCTATTCCCGAAAAGCGGTCCCCTAGCAGGTTCTTCAGGAACCGGGGCGGCTGTCCGGTAAAGACCTGTGGTATCCTGAGGCGGAACCCCTGCCGGCTTGCAGAAATCCGCTGTCTCCTCTATGCTGGAGCTAAGCATAGGTACTTCCGTGCAAATTCATAGCCTATGTATAGGGTCTTGGGCATAGGTAACCCAGGCGGGATTCTATACGTATAAAGGATATACTTTGGAATGGCTTCAGCGGCTTACCGCGGTTTATGATACCATTCGTCCGGTCTTGGATGTGGTAATCCTCTCGTTTCTGCTCTATAAAACCTACGATCTTTTGGTCAAAACCCAGGTTATGCAGATGGTCCAAGGGGCAGGGTTTCTGGTCCTGGTATATGGCCTTGCGGTTTTATTCAAATTAACGACTTTACAATGGGTACTCAATATCATGGCTCCCGGACTGTTTGTGGCAGTAGCCATTGTCTTTCAGCCTGAATTGCGGAAGATCATCCTTCGTCTGGGCCAGACTGAGTTATTCCGGCCAGACAGCAAACCCCGGCTGGGGCATCTGGAAGTGGTGGTTACGGCAGCGGAAATTCTCTCCCAGAAGCGTCGAGGGATGCTGGTGGTTTTTCCCCGGCGGGTACACCTCAAGAACATCATTGATACCGGGACCCGGATGAACGCGGAAATTTCTTCCAGCCTCATTGTAACGGTCTTTGAATTCGACGGGCCCCTGCACGATGGGGCTATGGTTATCCAAAACGGCCGGATCGCCGCGGCAGGGTGTCTGCTTCCCCTGTCGGAACAGCAGGACATCAAGAAGAGTTTCGGCACCCGGCATCGGGCGTCTTTGGGTATGTCCGAGCAGTCCGATGCGGTAATCCTGGTGGTTTCCGAAGAGACCGGGGCTATATCTATCGCCTTTGACGGCAAATTGTATTATGACCTTTCTTCCCTGGAGATTACCGGAACCCTGCAGGAAATATTTGAACATGGGGTGAGGCATGGAGAAGCTGAAAAGACCGGTTCCGCTATGGCTGCATCCTTAGACGCAGAAAAGGATGAGATCCTTGGATAGCAGAAAAGTACTTGCCCAAATAGCGGAAAACTGGCCGGCTAAGGTGCTTTCCATTGCCCTCGCGCTTATTCTGTTTATTTTTCACCACATGAATACCCTGGAAGAGCGTTTTTTTTCGGTTCCCCTCCTGGTGGAGACCTCGGGAAACCTGATTCCTGCAAGCGCCTATACGAAGATGATCCGTATCAGTATCCGGGGGGATGCCGCCCGGGTCCGTTCCCTTTTGGAAGAGGACATTCAGCCCTACATTGACCTGACCGGCAAGGAAAAGGGCATCTATAGGGTCCCGGTGCAGGTCCGTACCCATGGAACTGCCCTGGGGCTTGAGCCGCTGGAAATCAAGGTGGATCCTTTGGAAATATCCATAGTATTGGATCTTAAAATAAGTACATACGTCCCTTTGAAGGCCAATACCCGGGGGCCTGTGCAAAGAGGGTACGAATTGGTTTCTTATACCCTGAAGCCGTCTCAGGCGGCTCTTGAAGGCCCTGCAGAGATAATGAGCGGTATTTCGGAACTATCCACTGATTTTATTGATATGGATGGCCGAAACGAGGATTTTTCCATCATGGTCAGCATCTTGAACCCCGATCCCCTGGTGGTAATCCAGGGGAATGGCATGACCGAATTTTATGGGTTTATCCGGGAAATCATTGGACTTGAGAATTTTACCCAGCTGCCGATTCGGGTAGACCGGCTGCATGAACGGTTTATCGCAGACTTGGAAACAGATACGGGCAGCATTCGTCTTGAAGGGAGCCAACGGGTGCTGGAACAGTACAGTCCGCCATCTTCATTGTTGTATGTGGATGGTTCGGCTATAACTGAACCGGGAACCTATACGCTGCCTCTCTTGGTACCGCGGATCCCGGACTTTACCCTCTTACGGAAGGATCCTGAAACGATTACGGTACAGGTCAGGCTGAGGATTCCTGGAAACTAGGAAATTGGGAAATTGGGGAAACTAATGATTATCGGTATTGGAGTGGACGTGGTCCATGTGTATCGGCTGAAACGGTGGCAGACTATCCCCGGCTTATTGGAACGGTATTTTCATCCTGAGGAATTACAGGCTGCCCTGTCCAAGGGCAGGGGAGCGGCCTTGTCTTTAGCGGCCCGGTTTGCCGCTAAAGAAGCCTTTGGTAAAGCCCTGGGTATGGGGCTTTCGGGTATCGTACTCAAGGATATTATGGTGGCCAATCAGCACAACGGCAGGCCGGAGATACACCTTTTCGGCACCGCGCTTCGAGCCTTGGAGCAGAGCCGCGCCCGTCGAGTGCATCTTTCCCTTACCCACGAGCAGGACAATGCCATTGCCATGGTGGTGTTGGAAGCCTTTCCTGAGAACCCTGCAGGAGATGACCGGCTCAACCATGAGGTATAGCGCTTGGGCCTTTGAGGGAAAGGGTTATGGTTCTGTTTCACATGCTTAGTAGCCATAGGGGGGCCGGTTCCGAGAGACATAGGGCGGCGGTTCCTGGAGACAAGGTAACGTTCAATTTGACCAGCGTGCATGAAATCAAACATACGGTTTCGGTGTTTACCGTGTCAGAACAGCTCTCTCCAGGAAGGAATTGCAGGCTGTTCCAGGCAGGATTGGGCCAACGGCTATGCCGCTTACAAGCTCTATACAAATACCGCGGGAAGGTGATCGATTGCTATATCGGCCTGGTTAAAGGGGCGGGCAAATGCTTTAAAATCCCCTACAGGTTAAGAAGTTGTCAGAAGAATACGGGGAGATGCGGTTTGGCGCTGGGATCCCTTGAGATGGGGAATGGTCAGGGTAAAACAGGTTTCTTGGGCCGAGGAACTCACCGCAATGGACCAGCCGTGGGACTCTACTACCCATTTGACGACCGCTAAGCCAAGCCCCATGCCCTGTTCCTGCCGGGAAGAACTGCCCCGGTAAAAAGTTTCAAAAATATGGGGCAGATCCTTAGGGGCAATCCCAGGGCCGTTATCACTGATACGAATGGCAACGGCGTTTTCCCCTGCATCCGCGGCAATCCGGATACGGGTCCCTGCAGGGGTATACCGGATGGCGTTGTTCACCAGATTTTCCAGCGCCCGGATAGTAAGCCGCTCGTCCAAGGGAACCAAGAGGGAAGCGGGCAGATCCAGGGCTATCACTACCCGGTGCTGGAAGAGTTCCGCATCCAAGGCAATACGCCGGGCAAAATTAAGCAAAAAGTCCCGGAGCCCCACCTTTTGTAAGCGGCCATGCCATTCGCCGGTATCCATCCGTACCAACTCAAGGAGATCCTGAATCATCCCTTCCAGTTGATCCGCTTTGGCAATAATAATATCCGTTGCACTGATGCGGGAAACAGGATCATCCGTAAGGCCGTCTCTAATCGCCTCGGTGTAACCTCTGATCAAGGCCAAGGGGGTCTTGAGATCGTGGGTAATGCCCATGATGAAACGGTAGCGGCGGTTTTCCGCTTCCTTGAGGGCAGCCCGCATGTGATTCAGCGAACTGGTCAGGGAGGTGATTTCATTGCTTCCCCGGACATCTACGGCTAAGTCCAGTTCCCCTGCAGCGATCCGCCGGGTAGCATCTTCAAGCACGAGGACTGACTTCGTGATGGAACGGGCGATGCCTAGGGACATGACAATGGCGAATACCGCGAGGATCCCCACGAAGATAATACTGCTTATCAGGGGAAACAGCGACCGCACTGGTCCGGGATTTTTCAGAGGCCGGCGGATAAGCAGGTACTCATGCCCTTCAAGCCAGGGGGGCGATTCAAAGCTATAGCTATAGGGCGTGTGTTCCGCCCCAAACAAGGCGGCTATGGTTGCGATAGTTTCAAATGAACCGGTTTTGAATTCGGGAATACTGGAATAGAGCACCATAAGATCATTCCGGAAAACCGTGAAATCCCCGTGAGACCGGGATGCAAAACGGGAAATGGCTTCCCAATCCTGCCGGCTGATATGCTCCGCAAGGAACGTATCGTCATAAACCGGAATTTCCAACTGCTCGTTTCTCTCCTGAAAGGTACGAAGCAAAAGGAGTGAAAGGAGGGCGAGGAAGGGAACTATAATAATACCGGTTATCAACAGATGAAACTGGGTTTGGATTTTCATGTACCCCCGTCTCCGTTAAACCGGTAGCCCATGCCAAACACGGTTTCTATATACCGGGGATTGGCCGGATCATCTTCTATTTTCTTTCGCAGCCGCTGCATATAAACCGCGACGGTGGTAAGGTCTCCATAGGAGTTTTTCCAGACCCCGGCATAGATGGTCTCTGGATTAAGGGGTTTTCCCGCATGTTCGGTAAGATAGGCCAGGCAGCCGTATTCTTTATTGGACAGGGGTATCCGCAGCTCCGCCTTTTTGAGGATACAGGCCTCATAGTCAAGCACAAAAGGGCCAAACCGGAAAAGCCCGCCCGGCTCTTTTTCCTCAAAGTCCCGGAACCGGCGAAACAGCGCGCGCACCCGGGCAACCAAGACCTTGGGAGAAAAGGGTTTGGTTACGAATTCATCTGCTCCTCCTCCCAAGCCGCTTATGAGGTCTTCGTCGCTGTCCCGGGCAGACACGATCAGTACCGGCGTACTGCTGCTACGCCGGTAGCGCTGGAGGAATTCAAAACCGTCCATGCCCGGAAGGTTGATGTCCAAAATGATAAGCTCCGGCTTCCAGGTTTCCATGAGGGTAAAGCCTGCTTCCGCGCTTTTTACCGCCTGGATTTCAAACCCTTCCTTGTGGAGATACAACGCAATGAGATCGGCTAGTTCAATAACATCTTCGATAATGAGGATTTTTCCTTGCATGTCCTTACAAACACTATACGCTATCCCTGTTTTTTTCTGCAACAGGGCAACCCTCGTTACGCTGATAATGCGATGATAGGGCTGCGGCTCTGCTCTAGGGCCAAAGCAAGGCTATAGAACTCTTCCGAATATACCGGGAATCGTCAGTACCATACCAGGGAAAATCAGATGGGGGTTGTCAGGGTTGCTCATGCGGTTTTTATTAGCTTCATATACGATTTCCCACAACTGAACATCTCCATAAAAGCGATCTGCAATACTCCAGTAACTATCCCCGGCCTCTACGGTATATTCCTGCACCGCCGGAACCGTTCCCAGGATATACGGAATCCCGGGTTTAGGAACCGGAAGGGACGCTGCTACTACCGGTCTTGAGGCCGCTGGTTCAGGCTGTTTTTTCTCGATTTGCACTGGTACTTCTGGTTTAGGACGGGCTATGGTAGCCGGTGTAGAGAGCGCAGGTATATCAAGGGTTATACCGGGTAAGAGCAGGTGGGGATTATCAGGACGGCTCATGGTATGTTTATTGGTTTCATATAAGAGCTTCCATTGCTCAGAATTCCCGTAAAATTGGTTGGCAATAGTCCAGTAACTATCTCCAGGTTTTACTATATACGACCTTGTGGGGGGAGATTCCATGTTCACCGGCGCTATGCTCATCGGCTTAATCCGTGTTTCTGGACTTAGGGGTATGGAATTCAGCGGCGCTGTGGATGGGATGAATTGTGGTTCTGCTTCCCCTCGTTTACGGGGGGCTTCCGCTTCTTTAGCTGCTGTATGAGCAGCTACATTCCCTTCCTGAGCTGCCAGGAGGGAACCGCTTACCCTATCTTGCTCGTTCTGTATGGTGGTTGCCTTGGTATAAAGTGCGGGGAACGGGGTTTGAGCGCCAGTCCTGGTTGCCAAGTCCAGCGGTTCCTTGGCAGGGAACAGAACGTCTTCCGCTTCCTTAGCCGTTGTATGAGTGGCTGCATCCCCTTTTTTAGCTTGGAGGGCTGCCAGGAAGGAACCGCTTACCCTATCTTGCCCGTTCTGCGCGATGGATGCCTTGGTATAAGGCGCGGGGAACGGGGTTTGAGCGCCAGTCCCGGTTGCCAAGTCCAGCGGTTCCTTGGCCTGTACCAGAACGTCTTCCCCTTCCTTAGCTTGGAGGGCTGCATCCCCTTTTTTAGCTTGGAGGGCTGCCAGGAAGGAACCGCTTACCCTATCTTGCCCGTTCTGCGCGGTGGATGCCTTGGTATAAGGCGCGGGGAACTGAGTTTGAACGCTGATCCCGGTTGCCTGGTCCAGCGGTTCCTTGGCAGGGACTGGAGCGTCTTCCCCTTCCTTAGCCGTTGTATGAGCGGCTGTATTCCCTTCCTTAACTTGAAAGGCTGCCAGGAGGGATTCGATTTCCGCCACCGCTGCTACAGTAGCTTGGGAACCGCTTACCGTGTCTTGCCAGTTCTGCGCGGTCTTTGCCTTAACCGCGTTGGAGTATGCAGCAATCGCCTTAATATAAGGCGCGGGGAACTGGGTTTGAGCACCTATACCGGTTGCCCAGTCGAGCCGTTCCTTGGCACGGGCAAGGGCGTCTTCCGCTTCCTTGGCCTGGAGAGCCGCCAGGAGGGATTCGATTTCCGCCACCGCGGCTATAGCAGTCTGGGAACCGTTTACCGTATCTTGCCAGTTCTCTGCGGTCTTTGCCTTCACCGCGGTATTGTACGCAGTGGTTGCCTTAGTATAAGGTGCGGGGAACTGCTTTTGAGCGCCGATCCCGGTTGCCCAGTCCAGCCGTTCCTTGGCACGGACTAAAGCGTCTTCCGCTTCCTTAGCTTGGAGATCTGCCAAGAGGGATTCGATCTCTACTATCGCGGCTATAGCAGCCTGGGAACCGCTTACCGTATCTTGCCAGTTCTGCGCGGTCTTTGCCATATTGTACGCAGTGGTGGCCTTGGTATAAGGCGCGGGGAACTGGGTTTGAGCGCCTATTCCCGTTGCCCAGTCGAGCCGTTCCTTAGCACGGACTAGGGCTTCTTCCGCTTCTTTAGTCGTTGTATGA
Source organism: Treponema sp. (assembly GCA_031275325.1). Lineage (GTDB taxonomy): Bacteria > Spirochaetota > Spirochaetia > Treponematales > Breznakiellaceae > JAIRLU01. The sequence continues at coordinate 7,070 of JAISOX010000103.1, read as the reverse complement.
GCGGCTGTATTCCCTTCCTTAGCTTGGAGGGCTGGCAAGAGGGATTCGATTTCCGCGACCGCTGCTACAGTAGCTTGAGCCCCGGTCATGGTATCTTGCCAATTCTGGACGGTCGTCGCCTTAATCGCCATATTGTAGGCAGCTGTGGCCTTGGTATAAGGCGCGGGGAACTGGGTTTGAGCGCCGATCCCCGTTGCCCAGTCCAGCCGTTCCTTCGCACGGGCAAGAGCGTCTTCCGCTTCCTTGGACTGGAGAGCCGCCAGAAGAGATTCGATTTCCGCCACCGCGGCTATAGCAGTCTGGGATCCGTTTACCGTATCTTGCCAATTCTGCGCGGTCTTTGCCTTTACCGCGGTATTGTAGGCAGTGGCGGCCTTGGTATAAGGCGCGGGGAACTGGGTTTGAGCACCGACCCCGGTTGCCCAGTCGAGCCGTTCCTTGGCACGGGCAAGGGCATCCTCGGCTTCCTTAGCTTGGAGAGCTACCAAGAGGGATTCGATTTCCCCTACCGCGGTTATAGCAGCCTGGGAACCGCTTACCGTATCTTCCCAGTTCTCTGCGGTCTTTGCCTTCACCGCGGTATTGTACGCAGTAGTGGCCTTGGTATAAGGCGCGGGGAACTGGGTTTGAGCGCCGATCCCGGTTGCCCAGTCCAGCCGTTCCTTGGCACGGACAAGAGCGTCTTCCGCTTCCTTGGCCTGGAGAGCCGCCAGGAGGGATTCGATTTCCGCCACTGCCGCTACAGCAGCTTGAGCCCTAGTCATGGTATCTTGCCAGTTCTGGGTGATTGTTGCCTTAACTGCGGTATTGTACGCAGTGGCGGCCTTGGTATAAGGCCCGGGGAACTGTTTTTTGGCGCCGATCCCGGTTGCCCAGTCGAGCCGTTCCTTGGCTTGGGCAAGGGCCTCTTCCGCTTCCTTGGCCTGAAGAGCCGCCAGAAAAGATTCGATTTCTGCTACCGCAGCTATAGCAGCCTGGGAACCGCTTACCGTATCTTGCCAGTTCTCTGCGGTCTTTGCCTTCACCGCGGTATTGTACGCAGTGGTGGCCTTGGTATAGGGCGCGGGAAACTGCTTTTGAGCGCCGATCCCGGTTGCCCAGTCCAGCCGTTTCTTCGCACGGCCAAGAGCGTCTTCCGCTTCCTTGGCCTGGAGAGCCGCCAGGAGGGATTCGATTTCCCCTACCGCGGCTACAGCAGCTTGAGCCCTAGTCATGGTATCTTGCCAGTTCTGGGTGATTGTTGCCTTAACTGCGGTATTGTACGCAGTGGTTGCCTTGGTATAAGGCGCGGGAAACTGTTTTTTAGCGCCTATTCCCGTTGCCCAGTCGAGCCGTTCCTTGGCACGGGCAAGGGCATCCTCCGCTTCCTTGGCTCTGAGAGCCGTCAGGAGGGATTCGATTTCTGCTACCGCAGCTATAGCAGCCTGGGAACCGCTTACCGTATCTTGCCAGTTCTCTGCGGTCTTTGCCTCAACCGCTGTATTGTACGCAGTTGCCGCCTTGGTATAAGGCGCGGGGAACTGGGTTTGAGCGCCTATACCGGTTGCCCAGTCGAGCCGTTCCTTGGCCCGGACAAGGGCATCCTCCGCTTCCTTGGCCTGGAGAGCCGCCAGGAGGGATTCGATTTCCGCCACTGCCGCTACAGCAGCTTGAGCCCCGGTCATGGTATCTTGCCAGTTCTGGGTGATTGTTGCCTTAATCGCGGTATTGTACGCAGTGGTTGCCTTGGTATAAGGCGCGGGAAACTGTTTTTTTGCGCCGATCCCGGTTGCCCAGTCGAGCCGTTCCTTGGCTTGGACTAGGGCGTCTTCCGCTTCCTTTGCCTGGGCAAGCCAAGGGTCTTCCTTGCCTTCTGGGGCTGCGAGAACCGGCGGGGGCGCAGAGGGCAGCGGCTTAGGCTCAGAAGAAGGAACAGCCGTAACTTGCGGGGCTGCAACCGATTCAGGGGGGACCACAAAATCGGGGTGATCTGTTGCTGGGGATGCATCAGGGTTTGTAAACGGAGGAGGTTCTGCTGCCGGGGGATTTGCGGAAACCACCGGCTCCTGGGGTCTTGGTTCCGCTGAGAAGTCCCACCATTCATATACCGTGTTGCAGCCTCCGGCAAGCAAAAGAACCATCCCGCTTGTTAATGCCTTAGTGATAATCCCTCTTTTCATATCTCACCCTTTATATCCGCTGCTCTGGTGAATTCCTGGTTCTTAGTATTTCATAGTCACCAAGAAGTTAAATTTCAAGAGATCGGAAACATCCGCACCCAATCCCGATGTCATGATGAGCATATCCGCTGCGATATTCTTGTTGAAATAAAAGGTTAAGCCCGCTCCGAGATTCGTAGAAGGCATGGTTAAGGTCTTGCTCGAGGTAATCTGTGTTTCCGGTTCAGTGGTAACCACGGTTCTATCCTCATATTTAAGCACGTTGACGCCAATACCCAGATTAACGAAGAAATGATCCGGAATCAGCTTGAAAGTCAATCCCAAGCTCAGTTTGGGAAGCACCGTAAGAAGACTAGAGTCGCTTTTCACCGTATCAGAAGCCGCTCCAGCAGTCGTTTTTGCCGTATCGTTTAAGATATCAAACCCGATGTTTATCCCCAAAGTTAAACCCACGGTTAAACGTTCACCCATATCGCTGCGGAACCTGAAGGCAGGGATGATTTTGTTCGTAAAATAAAATCTCTCGATCTCCGTATCTTCCTGGGACGATAGCGAATTCGCGGGGGTACCTGAATCTGAAAAATTTATATTAACCGTCTCAAACAGCACCGGCTTCTTGTTATTCGAATAGAACCGAAAGGCCATGTCATAGTCTAAGCTGAGCTCGGTTTGGATTGCAGGATCTTGGGTAAAATCAAACCCCAGGGTGAAGCCTGCGGAAGGCTCAATATAATCCCCCAGGACGTCCTTGTTGATGTTGATGATATACTGAAGCTCGTCGTCCTTATCGAAAATAAAGGAAGTATCGGGATTATTCCGGCTGTATTGATGAACATCAACCCCCGCCCGCAGGGAAGGCTTAACCAGGAACGAACCCGCGTTGATCTGCCCCCCAAATTCCAGATAGGGCCTGAGGCCGCTTATGAATTCCTCGGTAATCTGCATCCGGGTTGACATCCCTGCGGCGATGATGCCCAGCGGAATATTATCAACGGGATGATAGACCGGTTCGTTATACGGCCGATCATAGTCAGGCTTATAGGTTCCCTGCAAGTATTGGGAAAATCCCACTTTCAAACCGTAATTCCCGAATCCCAGCAGCACGCTGATGTCGTTTCTGCTTATTGCCGTTCCCGGAACCGGGTTTCCATCCGAATCCACAATGCCATGGGTCGTTTCTACCTTGTCCCCGTCAGCCGACTCGGTAACGATCTCCGTGTCCCGTTTCAACACGCTGTTAGTATCCTGGTTAGTAATCCGGCGGTACAGATCATCAATGAGGCTTCCCCCATAACAGACTCCTAGGTAGAGGGATCCCAGATTCCGGGCATAGCCCAGATTAAGCCCGTTCGCGTCTATTCCCAGATACCCCATAAAATCATGGATCTGCACATTCCTGAAGCGGCTCACCGACATAAAATTATCGATATCATTGGTAAGGGCTCCCAAAGTAGCCTTGAAGGTTCCCGATTCCGGCGTATACCAAGGGGTAGGGATATCCTCGCCCTGTACCGGGGGAATCCCTGCAAACCCCAACGCCACTGCTACCATTAGACCTTTCCCAAGACATCCCAACGTTCGATACGATGTTTTCAACTTTCTGACACTCCTTTGTATAAAATTATTGCTTCTCCCATATTATGGGAAAGAATACCTCATCCCAGGGCTGAGTTAGAACCCGACATGCAAGCCCAATGATACGCCCAGACCGTGTAATGCAAAGCTGCGGGTAAACTCCTGGCTCTGGGTGGATACGCCCAGGTCAAGCTGGAGGACCCGCACATTCAGCATCAGGCCCAGCCGGTGTTTCCATACCAGCTCTTCATATCCGGAACTCAGGCTGAACTGGAACAGCCGCCAGATATGGATCTGCCCTTCAAGCCCCGCGTTAAAACAGGGGGCGGCTCCATAAGGGGTAAACAAGGATATGCCCCCGTGGGGACGCAAGACCAGCAAGTCCCGTATCAGCTTAATCCGGCCGTACAGATCAAGACGGAGGGGCCGGGATACATAATAAGCCCCCCGGGAAAAGGTAAACTCCGGGTCTTCTATGCGGAGCATATCATCCACATTGCCCTCCTTGAGCTGGTCTAACAAGCTCATATCCGAATCTTGGTCGTTAAACCCAAAATTCGCCTTCATCTGGGCCTGATAGGTTAAGCGGGAAAGGGCCACAGGAATATGGCTCACCAGAATGCCCGCATCCAGGATCGGAGCTAAGGGGTATTCCGCTCCCAGGGTAAGGTCAAACCCCAAGGCCCCGGAATCCAGAACCTTTGAGTAACCCCCGGTATCAATGCTGAAGTCCCCCCCGTCCGCGGTATTAGTTCCCAGCTTCACCGGACTATATATATCCACCGCCACATTCCCGGTGATGCTCATCGTGTCATCACCGGTTTTAACGGTCAAGGCCGTCTCCTTAGGTCTGGGGATGTAGATCAGCGGCAGAAACACTGCAGGGCTTATGCGGAGGCGCAGTTTTCCCAACCGGGTCTCCAGGTTCATCCCGGTATCCGCAAAAACGCTGCCCCCAAAGGCGAACTCCGCCTTGGAATACCGGCTCGTATTCCCTTCCTTCAAGAGCTGAAAGAGCTGTTTAGAGATGTTCCCGTAAAACATCCCCTCTATTCCGGTAAAGACGCCGATAGAAAAGCCTTCCCTGTTTACGTTGAAGAAGGTCTGGGCCGCCACATCCGAGACAAGGTTAAAATCATGGCTCCCCATTGAGTTGAAATCAATACGGATGACGTGATCGTCATTAAAGAAATCCCCATAGCCCAGGTAGTTATTGGCGAATCCCGCGCCTATCATAAAGCCGGCCTCGATATACCTCCGGGGCTTTTCAGCCCAGAGGCGCCCCAGGCCGAGGACCCAAAGGCCAAGGATCATAAGCGCTAAACCGATGCTCTTTCTCATGCTTCTTCCTTACAAGCTGATTTCCTGAGTGATAGAACCGTCCAGGCGTATCGAAAGGTTAAGTCCGAAGGGATTATCGCTCACGCTCCGTTTGATCCTCAGTTCCGTGTCTTGGGGGATGATGATATCAAAGGCAGGGGCAAAGGGGTAGATGCCGCGCAGCCGCTCTTTGGTAAGGTCCACCGAGGAACTTCCCTGTAAACTCAGGGTGTTTAAGAGATCCTCTTTGGCGTCATTGGCATAGAGCTTTATCTCTCCGTCCAGGCCAAGGCTGTTATACACTTCCAGATCCAGCCGGATCCCTCTGATGAAGTCAAAGACCTGGCTGTCCGCACCGGCATCCTCTCTCCCCAAAAGGTCCTCCTCCCCAAAACCGGGCGGCTCAAAACCCCCCACATCCTCCGCAAGATCAATCTCCTCCGTTGCCGTAAAGTGCAGGGGAAGGATAAAGGCGATGGCCCCTTCAAAAGCAAGGGCATCACCCTGTAACATGGCGGGAGTTATGATGTAGCGCTCTACGGTGATACTGTAGTCAAACGTAAGAGCCTCAGGGTACGCATTGAATACCTCGGCCAAGTCAGCGGATACCGAGGAAGGGAGGCGGGCGACCCCTGTTTTTGGCGCATAACCTTGTCCCGAAAGATGTATCCGTGGAAGGGAGGCCGGGGATATGGGTCCATCATATAATGAGGTTTCAGTGGAGCCCCCGGTTACCGCCTTAAGCGACAACATCTTGATGTTCTCCTCTTCAAACCACGGTTTAGGCCCGTTCACATACACAAAGAAGGGAATCTCCTTAAACGCGAGTTTCCCCCCAAAGAGGGACGCTTGTAAGCTCGCCAGGTTAATGGATTCCTCTCCCTCCGCCGGATACGAACCCTGCAGATCGGCGCTGCTGATAAGATCAGCGAGATCCAGTTCCGCCTCGGTCCACTCGAATATGAATTCAGGCGTAATCCCAATGTCCTTATCGTCCGCAATCTCCGTAAAGGTCATGGTAATAGCGAAGTCAATCTTTATTTTTCCGGATTCCGGGGTAAGCACAAATTCATCATCGCCGGTAAAGACCATCGCCTGGCCGAATTTGACTTCCCCCGCTTCTTTAGTCTTGGTAAAATTCAGGACTTCGGAATGCACGGTAATGGAGTCCGGTCTGGTCTTGCCGAACCGGCTGCAGATCAGCTTCAACCCGGCCCTATTTCCAGAGATGCCCTTAATCTTATCATTAGTAATGGTAATCGTCCCGTTGATAGGGATCTCTAGAGCAGGAGTAAGCGAATAAGGCGGGGACTTGCCAGAAGGCAGCTTATCCTTAAACTTCACCGCGTTGGGCATCCCCGCAATGTCCTTGGAACCGAGGGCCTTTTTATATTCCTCCAGCTTGATTTCCTGTTTGAAGAGGGTCTGATACAAGAAGAACTTCCGATCCTGCCGCGCCTCAGGATCAACGTAGTCATAGAGGGAGGTAAGGCCGGTACTCCCGGGGTCTATATTCAGGGCGGTTTTAAGCTGCTCCCCAAGGGAACTCTCCCCTTTCAAGGGATCTCCTAAAGGCAGGCGTATGGCGGGGTCTGCTGTAACCACTACCTTCTCAGGCATCTGTTCCAAAGGGGAGGTACAGGAGAGTATCCCCGCGCCAGCCAAGACCGCCCATAAGCGCCTTATTTTCTTTGTCATACACTACTCGCTTAAAAAAAACTCATAATCAAGCCCCTTGCAAGGCGTTGCTCTCGTTCCGCCCAAAACAGGGAACCCCCTGGGCGTTTTCAAAACCTTAAATGCGGTGAATGCAGTCAACCCGGGCCGGGTAGTTGACAATCCGGCTCAGGTTGTCGACAACGCGGCTCAGGTTGTCGACAACGCGGCTCAGGTTGTCGACAACGCGGCTCAGGTTGTCGACAACGCGGGCCAGGTTGTCGACAACGCGGCTCAGGTTGTCGACAACGCGGCTCAGGTTGTCGACAACGCGGCTCAGGTTGTCGACAACGCGGCTCA
>JAISOX010000063.1 GCA_031275325.1 Treponema sp. | reverse complement strand
TTAATCGAAGCCTTCATCGCGAAGGCTTCTTTTTCCCCCTGAAACCCGATCTAATACGAGCCGCAGTATATGGCGTGAAACGGCGTTTGTTACATTGGTAGTGAGGGCTAATCTGGGTTTGCAGCTATGTGAAGATTACGAGTACATAGCGAAACGTCTTGAAGGTGAAAAACGAAAGCGGGGAATACGGTACCAGATGTGCAATACTTATTAAATTAGTGCATATGGGTATTATACCCACTGTAAAGGCGCTGTCGCGCTTCATGTGAGCGGGTGGATTGAAACAATGAAATACCTGGGATTGAACAAACAGTTTTGCCGGGTTATCTAAAACTTCTTGAGGCATGGGGTAAATGGTTAGAGATCGTTGATAAACCTGCATAACAAGTTCAGTCGCCATGGAGGATGCCTGGGACAACAAATTACATAACCGGTTATATAAGCAATGGGGCCTCTGTGGATTAACAAAGTGGCGATGATCCGCCAGTATAAGGTGCTCAGACAACGCCATAGGTACTGATAAAGAAGAACCGCTCGAATCTCTAAGGGGCTTATACATAAACACACAAGGGGTTCGCAAAATGCCCGCCCTGGCCCTAGGGAAAAGATATAATCGCCAAGGCGCAGCAAGCGGAACCTGCTCCTTTCTTTTACTGCTGCGCTTTTCTCCCTTTTCTCCCTTTTCTCCCTTGTACTAGGTATCCCTACCCCCGGCATCCGTTCCCCAGAGCCGGATAAGCTCAAGCGCCACCTTACAGGCTGCCGCCATATCAGGAACCGATACCCATTCACGGGGACTATGCCAATTACGCCCGCCGGTGAAGATATTGGGGCTTGGTATCCCTAACTCGGTAAGCCGGGAACCATCAGTACCTCCCCGGATTGGCTTGAGCCGGTATGTTAATCCCAGGTTCGACACGGCCCGTTTCAGGATCTCCACTACCTCTGGCCGGGCGTGGATCTTTTCCTTCATATTATAATACTGGGCTTTCGCGTGGACCGCGACCATACCTCCAGGAAACTGCGCTTCCACTGCCTGGGCAAAATGGTACAAGGCCGCGACCCGCCGCTCGGCGCCGGTCCTATCAAAGTCCCGGATGAACACCTCAAGGGAGGCTTCCTCAGGATTACCCTGAATTTCCATAGCGCTATAGTACCCATAATAACCGTCGGTGGCTTCCGGGCTTTCGGTCCGGGGGAGCATCACCGCAAAGGAAGCGGCCATAAGCGCCGCGTTGACCAATTTCCCCCGGGCATACCCAAGATGTATCGGCTGGCCAGTACAGCGAATCTCCGCCCGGTATGCGTTAAAACATTCCGTCTCCAGTTCTCCCAAGGAACCCCCATCCAGGGTATAGCAGGCGCAGGCGGTAATACAGCTCAAGGGAAATTCAGGAAGCCCCTTACCGGTTTCTTCATCCGGGGTAAAAATCAACTCCACCGGGCCATGTTCCTGTTCAGGATGGGCCTGAAGGTACGCGGCCGCGGCCATAATCTCGGCAATCCCCGCCTTATCATCCGCCCCCAGCAGGGTGGTCCCATCGGTATGTACGATAGCCTTACCCTTTTGGCTGGCTAAATCAGGATCCTGGGCCGGGTCCAAGACCAGGCCCCCGGCAAGGCGTATCTTGGCGCCGTCATAGACTTCGACTAAGCAGGGCTGCACATCCTTGCCGGAGACATCACTCGCCGTATCCAGATGGGCCATGAAAGCAATGGCCTTACTGGTTTCCTTTCCCGGCGTAGGGGGAATCCGGGCAATCACATAACAATAATCGGTCAGGACCACATCGGTAATCCCCAGTTCCTGGAGTTCCTGGACCAGGGCCTTTGCCAGTTCCCATTGACCTGGGGTGGAAGGGGTCGCCTCCACATGGGGATCGCTGGTGGTCCAATACCGCACGTACCGTAAAAACCGGGGAAGCACTAAGCCGGCGATCCCCTCAGTATCTCTATTCATACCTGATTACGCATCCTTTTTTCTCTTGCTGCTCATGCAGCCTATCTTCCAGGGGAAACCCTGTGATAAATCCATCGAAAACTGGCCCTTAGCGGCGTTCATTCAGAAACCCCTTCCAGGGCTTTCTTAATCAGTTCCGGGTCCCCGCGGCAATCGGCAATGATGGCGCTGACCTTATCGTATCCCAGTTGAGGCGCCCAGGCAGCGGCAAAGGCATAGGAAGCGTTCAGATGGGCCGCGCACCGTTCCGGGTTGGGGGTGAGCAGTTCTATACATTTGGTGCGGAAGAGGCCCACCCCCCGGTTTAACAGGGAGAGGCTTTCCAGCAGGGCGTCTGCAATAAGGGGCAAGAACGGGTTCAGCTCAAATTCACCCTGGGATGCGGCCATGGTAATGGCGTAATCATTGGCTTGAACCCGGATGGCGGTCTGGATAATCATCTCAGGGATGACCGGATTCACCTTGCCCGGCATGATGGTACTGCCCATCTGTAGGGGGGCTAGTTTGATTTCCCCCAAGCCCCCCCAGGGGCCTGAGTTCATAAGCCGCAAGTCCCCGGCAATCTTCATCAAATTGACCGCCAGGGCCTTGAGTAAGCCGGAAACTTCCACGAACACATCGTTATTCTGGGTAATATCCATAGGATACTCCGCAGCGGCAAGACCGATGCCGGTAAGCTCCCGGAGTGTTTCCATGACCCTGAAACGGTACTTCCGTTCCCCCTGGGGTTTCTCCCCGTCTTTTCTATCTTTTCTATCTTTTCTACTTCTATACAGCCCTACTGCCGTACCCCCCAGGTTTATCTGGCGCAACCGTTCTTCGATTTTGTAGAGCCGCCACCGGTCCCGGGCAATGGCCTGGGCATAGGCGCCGAATTCCGAACCCAAGGTAACCGGCACCGCATCCATGAGTTCGGTCCGGCCCAGCTTGTGGATCCCCTCAAAGTCCAGTTCCTTCTTTTGTAAGGCCTCTTGCAGTTTCGCGCAGGAACCGCTCAGGTCTCGCAGGAGGGTGATCCCCGCGATCCGTAAGGCCGTGGGATACACGTCGTTGGTAGACTGGCCGCGGTTCACCGTATCCAGGGGATGAACCGTTTCATAGGCTCCCGGCGCTTTTCCCAGGATGCGCAGGGCCAGATTGGCCACCACCTCATTCACGTTCATATTCGTGGAGGTTCCTGCCCCGCCCTGAAGGGCCTCCAGGATAAACATATCCGCTGCTTCCCCGGCAAGGAGGCGGTCGCAGGCGCTGACAATGGCCTGGTATGGTTTGGCCTGTTCCGGTTCAAGGCTTCCATAGGTAAGGGCCGCCGCCTTCTTCACCAGGATCATGGCCCGGATAAGCTGGGGGTGGGTTTTCTTATACCCTAAGGCAAAATTATCCTGAGCCCTGAGGGTTTGGATACCGTAAAGCGCGTCATCCCGCAGGGCCAGTTCCCCAAGAAAGTCCTTTTCAATACGCATCAGTTCTCTTTTTCCTCATGTTCCAGTTCCGCGGCGATATGGGGAAACATGGCCACGCTGCGTTTGAGTATCCCCTGCATATAGGCGATGGCAGTGCCGTAATTGGTGAAGGCCGCCTGTTGATCCTGGGCGCATTTTTGACGATACCGCATCTCCCGCTCGTTAAGCATACAGCCTCCGCAATGAAGGATCAGTTTATAGGAAGCAAGGTCTTCAGGGAATTCAACGCCCGAGGTAAAGGTCCAGGCCAGCTCTTTACCGGTGTAGTTTTTTATCCATCGCGGCAGCTTGACCGTGCCAATATCATCGCATTGACGGTGATGGGTGCAGCCTTCGCAAATCAAAACCCGGTCCCCATCCTGCAGTTCCTCCAGGGCCTTCACCCCTTGTACTGCCTGTAAGAGAAACCCTTTGTACCGGGCAAAGAGGATGGAAAACGAGGTGAGGGGAATATGCACCGGGGTATCCGCAGAGACCTTGGCAAAAACCTGGCTGTCGGTGATGACCAATTTCAGCTTTTTGCCTATAGGAGCCAGGCGTTCCAGGACTTCCCGTAACTCCAGTTCCTTTACTGCCACAGCGGTTCCGTCAGCTTCGAGGATATCCCGGATGGTCTGCTGCTGGGGCAGGATCAGCCGGCCTTTAGGGGCCGCTTTATCAATCGGGACCACCAGGATCACGAAATCCCCGGGCCCGATGAGATCCCCTACAATCCTGAGCTTAGGCTCTTCGGTACAGGCCAAGGCAGCGATCCGTTCTTTGAGGGCTTCGATATTACTGTGGGCAGCAGCGCTGACATAGATTTCATGGTCCCCGGGAACAGGGGGAAGCCGGCCCTGGGGAAGGAGATCCGTTTTATTGTAAACCAGGATATGCTTAACCTGTTTATCCTGGAACAAGCGGATCAGGGCTTCATCTGCAGGGGTTTTCCCCAGGGTCCCGTCGATCACCAGCATGGCCACATCGGTTTTGTTTAATACCTGTTTTGCCCGGCGGACCCGCAGTTCCCCCAACGGGCCTTCGTCGTCAATGCCGGGGGTGTCGATAATCAGCGCGGGCCCCAGGGGGAGCAATTCCATGGCCTTATACACCGGGTCCGTGGTGGTCCCTTTGACATCCGAGACGATCACCAAATCCTGACCGGTTACCGCGTTGACCAGGCTGGATTTTCCCGCATTACGCCTGCCGAAAAACCCGATGTGTACCCGTTCACCGGAAGGGGTTTCATTTAATCCCATGTTTTCCTCTCTTGTTTCACCGGATCTTACGCCGGATCCTTAGAATAAGCTCTACGTTTACTATAGCCCCAGGAGCAGGGGATCGCAAGTTACGGGCGTGCCATAGGATACGCCCGCTGAAGCCCTCCCGCTCACCCGCCAGGCAGGTATGACCTTGAACTGGAGGAGAAGGAGACTGCCGGAGCAGCCATACAAGATAGGTAATCGGCCACCCTATAGGTTTCTTCTGCCCTATCTCCAGAGTCAGCATACCCAGGGGGCTTGTACCCATCCTCTTATGGGCCCGTAAATCAGAGCCCCCTTGCCGGCGTTAAGGATAATAACCGCGCCGCCAGCTAGGGCGCTGGCGTACATTATGGAGAAAATCATTTTTAATTTTGTTATTTTAATATATGGAGGCTTTCAATATGAAATACGATGCAGATTCTACAGATTACGAGGCTATCCTGTCCACCGGAAAGCGCGGCCTGGGAGGAAGGCCGGTAGCGGGCTTGCAGGAAGGCTTGATTATGGAGGAATTACCGATGATAAACGCCCCCTTTATGGGTTATGGGGAAGGGTTGTCCTGGCCAGGGGAATGGAATGACTGGGAGGAAGGTTTACAGAAAGTCCAGAAGGTAGTTTGGCAGGAAAGCCGGCGGGAGATTCGGCAGGAAAACCGACAGGAGATTCAGCAGGTAGGTTGGCGGGAGATTCGGCGGGAAAACCAACAGGAGATCCGGCAGGAAAGCCGGTGGGAGATCCGACAGGTAGGTCGGGGGGAGCCTCGGCAGCAGGGCTTCCAAGCAGGAGCTAGGGAACGGCAGCGGCTCGAACAGGAAAACGAAGGGCTGCGGCGGGAACTGGAAGAACTCAAACGGCAAGTTAAAGACCGGGGAAGGGAGCCTGGGAGGTAACCGCAATGGGAGACAAAACCCCTAGGGCTTACAGGAGCAGGTCATCCCGGACAGCGGGTAAACGGAAAACCGGCGGTCCCCTGCCGGATAACCAGGGCTGATATGCTATGGATCAATCCCAAAACACCACGGATATATTCGACCGTTCCTTTAAGCAGATCATCTCCAGCCTGTCCTCACCGGCCATGATCCGGTTCATTAACGGGTTGTTTCACACAAGCCACCCCCTGGATAGCCCGGTTATCCACCTGAGCACCGAACACATCAGGGCGAATCTGGAAAAAAGCCATGCCGATGAAGTGGTGTCCGTTGCCGGTCAAACCTACCTCATTGAAGAGCAGACTTCCGATGACGCTAATATGGCTATCCGGGTGTTTGAGTACAGTTATGCCCAGGCATTGAAGGAAAAGACCGTTCACGCGGGCGTCATCATCCTGCCCTTTCCCCGGGC
>JAISOX010000149.1 GCA_031275325.1 Treponema sp. | reverse complement strand
ATTACCTATAAGGGATAGGGAAAGAGACCGGCCTCCCTGGATGTGAAGTAAATGGGGGTACTCCCTTTACACTTCGTACAGTTCCCGGGCAATGGGCATACGCCGGCCCATGCCAAAAGCCCGTTTGGACACCTTCAGAACCGGCGGCGCCTGGCGGCGTTTGAACTCTGCCCTGGCTACGGTCTTAATGATCCAGCCGCTCAGTTCTCCGTCAAAACCCCGCTCCATAATCTCCTCTTTGGATAGATTTTCAAACAGGTAAAGCTTCAAAATTGCATCTAATTGTTCGTAAGGAGGAAGGCTGTCCTCATCCTTTTGGTTAAAACGGAGTTCCGCAGAAGGGGCTTTGGTGAGGATCTCCTCAGGAATAATCGCCCTGCCCTGAGCAGCAAGCGCCTTTTCATTGATACGCCGGCACAAGGCAAAGACCTCGGTCTTGAATAGGTCGCCGATAGGCCCCAAAGCTCCATTCGTATCACCATACAAGGTACAATACCCCATGGCGAGTTCGCTCTTGTTGCCGGTGGTGAGGAGCATGGAATCGAATTTATTGGAGAAAGCCATAAGCAGGGTGCCCCGAATCCGGGCCTGGAGGTTTTCCTCAGCTACGTCAAAGGGCCGCCGCTCAAAAACCTCTGCCAGGGTGCTTAGGAAACTGGTATATACCGGTTCAATCGGCAGGCTCACCAAGCCGCAGCCCAGCCGCGCAGCCAGTTCCAAGGCGTCGTCTTTGGAGCCTGGGGAGGAAAACCGGGAAGGCATACTGAAACAAACCACCCTATCCTTACCCAGGGCCTGCACCGCCAAATACGCCACCAGCGCGGAATCAATACCCCCGGAAAGACCCAGATGGGCCTTGGTAAAACCGCACTTATGCATGTATTCCCGGATACCCATGACCAGGGCAGCTTCCAGAATATCCAGCTCCTGCCTGGTCAAACCCACTTTAAAGGTATCCCGGCAGTCCGAATCCGCTGGCTCCTGCTCATAAAACACCCCGCCGCGAGGAGCCGTAGATTCCCAGGTAAGCAGATCCTCTTCAAAAGCCTTGGCCGTAAGTTTAAGGGGATACCCCTTCACCGATCCTGATCCCGGCCCTTCCTCAGCAGGGGCAACGACAAAGGAACGTCCATCAAAAAGGATCGAATCATTAGCCCCCACCGCGTTGATATATACCAAAGGTATATTTCCCCGGCGGCTGATGCGTTCTGCCAAAGCCCGGCGGACCTTGAGTTTTCCTGCTATATAGGGTGAAGCTGAAGGCACACAGAGCAGGCTGACGCCCTGATTGAGCAGTTCCCGCACCGGGTCCCGCAAATAGTGGGTACCCGGAATATCGGTTTCCCGCCATACATCTTCACAGATTGCCACCCCGATACGCTCCCCCTGCCAGGCAAAGACCGGCCATTGCTGGGCGCTTTCAAAGTTGCGGGCTTCATCAAACACATCATACGTGGGAAGCAGGGTCTTGATCTGCTCAAAAACCAGTTTCCCGTTTAGCAGTATGCCATAGGCGTTCACCAAGGACTTGCCCCGGCCATAGGGATTGCGATTCACAAAGCCCACGCCTACGGCAATACCTTCCGGGATTTCCCGTTGCAGGATATGTACGGTTCGTATGTTCATTTCAACAAAACGGTCTTGATCCAACAGGTCCATCGGAGGATACCCACAGACCGCCAGTTCAGGAAAGAGCACTAAATCTGACCGGTGTTCTGTTTGCGCTTTTCGAGTGAAAGCTAGTATTTTTTCCCGGTTGCCGGTAAAACCGCCGATGGTAGAATTCATCTGGGCTATGGTTATACGCATACCCTAGGGTAGCACGAAAAGGCGTTGAGGTAAAGTCATACAGCCCTGCCCAGGAGCCTCATTCACGGGACCCCTGGGCATTGTGGCAGATGAACCGATAGGACAGCAAAACCGCAGGTCTGAAAACTACACCCCCAGCCGAGTGAAGGTATGGGGCATCACGTAAACCATAGGCAGGATCCCTGAACTTGTTCCAAAACTCGGTTCGTGCGGACCTTCGGTCCGATGGACAAGCTGCGGACTAGAGTCCGTTGGGAACAGCCTCATCTGAAATACAGCTCAGGGTTTATCACTTTATAGGCTTTAAGCTGTTCCTGGATCTGGCCTGCTACCTGGGCTTCTATCTCAATAGCCGTATCGCCGTATGTTTCCGAAAGGACCCGTCCGCTATGGTGGAGCAGCCGCGCCAGATCGTAACGGTCAGGAGGAAACCGGAACCGGGCGATGGCTCCCGAGAGGAGTTCCTCTATACACCGGGCAAGTTCATCCGTACCGCTATGGTTTTTCGCGGAAATGAGGACGCTCCCCGTACACCGTTCAGCATACCGCTTCTGGAGTATCTCCAAGGTTTCGATAGAATCTACCTGGTCGATCTTGTTGAGCGCCGCAATCATAGGCAGCTTATGGGCCCCAAGCTCCCGGAGCACCGAGAGGGTGGTTTCAAAATAACGATCCGCCTCAGGATCCGATGCGTCAAGAACGTGTATAAGCAGATCTGCATGGCCTACTTCTTCCAGGGTCGAACGGAAAGCCTCCACCAAGGCATGGGGAAGCTGCCGTATGAAACCCACCGTGTCGATGAGGAGCAGGGGCTGCCCCCTGCCCAGCTCAAGCTGTCGAGTAGCGGGGTCCAAGGTGGCGAAGAGTTTATCTTCTACCAGGGTATCGGCCTTGGTCATGGCGTTGAGCAATGAGGACTTGCCCGCGTTAGTGTAACCCACCAAGGCGGCCGTAGGAATTCCCCGGCGTTTTCTCTTTTTCTGTTGGACCCCCCGGTTTTTGCGTACTTCCGCCAATTCCTGTCTCAACCGATCCAGGCGCTTTTCCACAAGCCGGCGGTCTGTCTCCAGCTTGGTTTCTCCCTGGCCCTTAGCGCCGTATCGTCCGCCTCGCTGACGGGCAAGATCCAGGTATTTATGCTGCAATCGGGGTAAGGAATATGAAAGCGCTGCCAGCTCAACTTGTAACTCCGCTTCCCTGGTTCTGGCCCGATCCGCGAAAATCTGAAGGATAAGTTCTTGCCGATCTATGGCGGCAATACCGCTGAGGGTTTCCCAGTTCCGTTGTTGCGAAGGGCTCAGTTCCCCATCAAAGATAAAACAGTCTGCTTCCAGGGAAGCGGCTTTTGTTGCTAATGCTTCGGCTTTTCCGGTTCCCATACCGAATTTGGGATGCCTTTCCCGAATATGCACCTGCTCCTGAGCAACAATAGCAAGTCCCAGGGTATGGCTGAGTCCTGCCAGCTCTTTCATAAGGGAATCCGCTTGCCCCTGGGTCATACCCTCATCCCGGATACCCACCAGAAAGACCCGTTTTGGTACTTCTTGGGTTTCGTATAGTTTTTTCATGCTTCTGGTTTCAATCCACCCGCTCACATGAAGCGGGATAGCGCCTTTATCGTGGGGTGATTTGTTCCCCCCATACGATACGCTTTCAAGGAGAAATCTTCAATACCCCGCTGCGACGGGGATTTTTTATTGAGGATATCCCCTATGGGTGAGGTTATTAAAATGAAACTGGTTAGCATGAAGGCTCACTCCAGCCTATACCGTATCCTAAGTTTTGGGAAAAAGTTCGGGAACTCCCCGGTTTACTGGCATAAACCGGGCCTTTCTTTCCACCCTGACGCCTGGCGTCTGCGCAGCAGGTACCAAGCGCCAGATTATCCCCCATAGGTTTGGCGGCTATATCCCCGCGATCCGGCGGCGCAAACCCAGTATATACGAAGGCTCTACTGAAAGTTCGTCCAGGCCCATTTCCACAAAGGTTTGGGTAAGTTCCGGGTCCGCTCCGAGCATACCGCAGATACCCACCCAAATACCCGCTTTGTGGGCGTTTTCCACAGTCAGCCGGATGAGGCGCAGAATCGCTTCATGGTGGGTGTTGCAGAATTCCCGGATAGACTCGTTCTGCCGGTCCGCTGCCAGGGTGTACTGGGTCAGGTCATTGGTACCGATGCTGAAAAAGTCCGCTTCTTTGGCGAGGAGATCGCTGATAACCGCCGAAGCAGGGGTTTCAATCATGATGCCGATGGGGGTATCAGGGTTGAAAGGGATCTGTTCCGCAGCCAGGGTTTCCCGGACATGCGCGGCGATACGTTTTGCCCGGCGCAATTCCTCCACATCGCTTATCATGGGGAACATGATCGCCGCGTTTCCGTGAGCCGACGCCCGGTAAAT
>JAISOX010000139.1 GCA_031275325.1 Treponema sp. | reverse complement strand
AGGGATCTATGATGAACCTGGGACTTACTAAAAAATCCATGGTTTTTACGGGTATGGTTTGCCTGCATATCTTTAGAGCAATGAGTCAGCTATATGGGCAAACAGATGTGCCGCCATGGGTTTATGATCCCCCGTACTCAGAGCATGAGATTTACGGCATAGGAGTGGCACAATTGGTCAACCGCAGCACTTCCATGAATATTGCGGAATTGAGAGCCAGATCATCTATAGCTATGCAACTGTTCAATTCAAAGGTTGTGGTAAGACCCGGTGATGATGACTTCAATGACTTGGTTTCTACCTGTGCCGGTTTAGAAGCGTCATTTGAGATTATGAAGGACACCAGGGTTTTGGAGCGATGGACAGGTCAAGATGGAACGAGTTGGGCCCTTGTAGCAATGAGAAAATCAGACGCGGCGAAATATGACAGGATTATTAAAAATATATTTCAAATATACGCGAGCGGATTTTCTCAATAAAGCATCCCCGCGGCCCGCTCTCCGTTCAAGAGACCTGGGCCTCCGCGCAAGACTCCGGCTCAAACCGGTTTGGAGGGCTTGTCTTTGGCTTGACGCCTGGGGGCATTAAAGGGTAGACTGCTGTATCTTATGGGCGAGGTATGGATCAGCCTATCTCCCCGGTTACTATAGGTTGAAGCGATGACCACGGTAGAACTTGATGGGTATATCAGAAAAATTCCTGATTTCCCCCAAAAAGGGGTGCTTTTTTATGATATTACCGGTATTTTGGTGGAACCTCAGGCTTTCACCGGGTGTATGGATGCCATGTTCTCCTTGTACCAGGATAAAGGACTTGATGCAGTAGCGGCTATCGAAGCCCGGGGGTTCCTGTTTGCCGCTCCCCTGGCGGTTCGTATGGGACTTCCCCTGATTTTAATCCGTAAAAAAGGTAAACTTCCCGGCAAAACCCTTTCCAAGAGCTATCAGCTTGAATATGGCGAAGGAACGATAGAAATACACCCTGAAGATGTTCCTCAGGGTAAGCGGGTACTGCTCATGGATGATCTGATCGCCACGGGGGGGACCCTCAAGGCCGCCTGGGAACTCATCACCGCTGCCGGAGGCGTGGTACCCGAAATATTCGGCGTCATCGGGCTTCCCTTCTTGCACTATGATCAGCTCTTGGCTCCTATTCCGGTACGGACCCTGATCACCTACCAATCTGAATGAGCCGGATATGTATAGGTACGGATGAACCTGCACGCTGATACTGAAGATTTTGACTTTGCCGTCATTGACAGCCGCCGGAGTGAACGAACCGGGTATCCTGAAGCGGTGTATTGCGCGGGCAAAACCCTGGAACAATCGGAAAGGATCATCATCCGTATGCGGGAACAGGGAATCCCCGTGTTGGGGACCAAGGCGGATCCGGCTTTGGCCCAGCGGATAGCCCAGGGGTTCCCGGAAGCGGAATACGATGTCCTTGCCCGAACCTTAACGATAGGGAGCTTATGCAGCCCTGCCGCGCGGCAGGGCCTCATCGCGGTGGTAACTGCGGGTACTTCCGACCTGGGGGTTGCCCGGGAAGCGATGCGAACCGCGGAATTTTTCGGCAGTAAGGTTACCTTGATTACCGATGTGGGGATTGCGGGGATACACCGGCTTTTTAACCGGCTGGGGGATATTCGGAAGGCCCAGGTCATTATCGCCGTGGCGGGAATGGAAGGGGCTTTAGCCGGAGTCTTGGCCGGCTTAGTTGCCGCGCCGGTGATTGCCCTTCCTACCAGCGTTGGATACGGGGTTTCTTTCGGAGGGCTTTCCGCATTGCTGGGGATGCTCAGTTCGTGCGCGCCGGGTATTTCAGTGGTGAATATTGATAACGGCTTTGGGGCTGGCTACCAGGCGAATCTGATAAATAAATTGGCCTGTAAACAAGCCTCATCCCGGGAACCGCCCCCTGACTGAGAATAGCTTCAGCCCGGTAACGTCAAAGGCCATGCCGTTCCAGAAAATAACCCGTACTTTTTGCAGGGCTGCGCCATCTCAAACTTTTTTATGAATTTCTGCGGTATTTTCTCAATTTTTTCTAAAAGGCACTAGACAAAGAATTTATTAAATCATAAGATAAGCCATTGAAACGTAACATAATACAAGGACGTTAGTACACAATGCTTTTTTACGTTAATATTAAGAATACGAGACAGCCCCTTCAGAAGACCTCATGTTTCAGCCTTTCCTGGAAAAGGCAAGGTGAGGAGTTGCTATGATCAATGCTGAAGAATTAACGGTAGTTCTTGAGGGCGCCCATCCGGCAGGTCAAAACCTCGAATACGATCCCTTGTACCTGGAGCTGGACGCCCTGGCAGTGGAAGTTCCCGATAGCTTTATAGGAGAATCCAAACATCAGGGGCGGGAGCCTGACTGGAAAAAACTCAGTAAAAACTGCCTTGAGTTGTGGAAGAAAACCCGGGACCTCCGGGTTGCGGTATACCTGGTAATCGCAGAAGCCGTTACCGGAGGCCTTGCAGGACTGGTAGCGGGCCTCAAGCTGCCGGTATTTCTGGTAAAAGAACTGTGGGATTCCTTTTACCCGCAGCTTGATCCTGAGTATGATGATGACCCTCTGGAGCGGCTGAACATTCTTGCCATGCTTTCTCCCCAGGAAGGGTCTATAAACGATCCGGTCATGTTTATTCCCCGGTTTCGAGAAGTTCGGCTGGTTCCCTCCCTCAAGTATACCTTGCGGGATCTCCTTATCTCCCTCAACGAGATTGAGGTGAGGGACGACAAGGCCCTTGATCCCAAACTCCTTAGGGCAGAACTCATGAACCTGGAAGTTGGGGAAATTGAGGCGCAGGCGGCTCTAGTCAAGGAAGGACAGGCCCTCATCGCGGAGCTTTGTGAAACGATGAATAGTAAGATGAAGGGATCCTATATCTTGGATATGTCCGCTTTGACCCATGAGTTGAATCGACTGCATACCTTTTATACGGCCTACCTTGAGTCTTTGGCATCCTCTTCAGGAGAGGCCCTGGGTGCAGCTTCGGATACCAGAGCCTCGGATTCCGCAACTCCATCTGTTTTTGGTCATGGGGAAAAGGTATCCCTGCTCTCCTATCATGCGGCTACCCGGGCAGATGCGCTGCTGCTGCTTAAAAAAGGAGCCGAGTATTTTCAATCACAGGAGCCTAACAGTCCTATTCCCCATTTGATAGACCGGGCCCTGCGTTTTTCTGAGATGAGTTTTATTGAATTGCTTGAGGATATAGCGCCCGACGCCCTCTCACGGGGCCGGGATATTTTGGGTATTAAACCGGAATAATTCGGAAAATAGTATATAGTAAACAAGGAGATGTACCATGGCTTCAAATAGTAGCGGTCAAAAGTTTATCGCGAAGAACAGGGCGCCGCGAGTTCAGATCGAATATGATGTGGAACTGAACGGCGCGGAGAAAAAGGTCGATTTGCCTTTCGTTATGGGGGTTATGTCGGATCTTTCGGGTAAACCCGTGGAGCCTCTGCCTCGGGTGGAGGACCGGCAGTTGCTGGAAATAAACAGCGAGAATTTCGACGACCGCCTCAAGGCGATTAAGCCCCGGGTGGCCTTCACGGTTCCCAATGTGCTAGGCGGAGAGGGAAACATCCCGGTGGAAATGACCTTTGAAAGTATGGCGGATTTTTCCCCCGCAGCGGTTACCTCAAAGGTGGAAGGACTCAAGCAGCTTATGGAAGCACGGCAACAGCTTGCTAATCTCCTTTCGTATATGGACGGTAAGCAGGGAGCAGAGGATCTGTTGAATAAAGTTCTTAAAGACCCTGCTCTGCTTAAGGCTTTGGCGCAAAAGGCGAAAGATACGGATGGTACCGCAGGGGCCAGTAACGTATCGGAAGAAACCACAGAATAAGGAGGGTATAGTATGGCAGACATGGAAAAACAGGATATTCTTAATCCTGAAACCCTGGTAATGTCTGATTTTGAAAGCCTGTTAAATCAGGAGTTCAAGCCTAAATCGGAAGAAGCCACCTCGGCGGTGCAGGGCGCGGTAAAAACCCTGGTAAGTCAGGCTCTGGAAAACGCGGCGCTTATCTCCAACGATACGGTTAAAACCATTGAGGGGATCATTGCGGAACTGGATAAAAAACTTTCGGCCCAGGTTAATCTTATCATCCACCATCCGGATTTTTCTCAGTTGGAAGGGGCTTGGCGGGGCTTGGATTATCTGGTGAGCAACAGCGCCACCGGGGATCGGCTGAAGATCCGGGTACTGAATATTTCCAAGGCGGATATAGGTAAGGTGATCAAACGGTTTAAGGGAACCGCCTGGGATCAAAGCCCTCTATTCAAGAAGTTCTACGAAGAAGAATACGGTACTGCCGGGGGCGAGCCTTTCGGCGCCTTGATCGGCGATTTTTATTTCAATCACACACCGCCGGATATTGAGATGATGAAAGGTCTCGGCCAGATTGCTGCGGCTTCCCACATGCCCTTTATTTCTGCAGCAGACCCCACAATCCTGAATATTGATTCGTGGCAGGAACTTGCCAACCCTCGGGATATCGCCAAGATCTTTTCAACCCCTGAGTACGCGGCTTGGCGTTCCTTCCGGGATTCTGATGACAGCCGGTATGTGGCCCTCTGTATGCCGCGGGTTTTGAGCCGGACTCCTTATGGGGCCAAGAGCAACCCGGTGGAGGAATTTGATTTTGAAGAAGATACCGGAGCAGGTTCCAGCGATAAATATAACTGGATGAACGCGGCTTATGCCATGGGAGTAAACATCAACCGTTCTTTCACGAACTACGGCTGGTGCGCCAATATCCGGGGAGTGGAATCCGGCGGTATGGTGGAAGGCCTTCCGACCCACAACTTCCCTACCGACGATGGCGGTGTGGCCATGAAGTGCCCTACGGAAGTCGCCATCACCGATCGCCGGGAAGCGGAGTTGTCAAAAAGCGGATTTTTGCCGCTGCTTCACTGGAAAAATACGGATTACGCGGTCTTCCTAGGGGGTCAAACGGTAAATCATCCCCAGGAATACGATTCTCCAGAGGCTACTGCCAACGCCAGCCTCTCCGCGCGGCTCCCCTATATTTTTGCCACCAGCCGCTTTGCCCATTACCTGAAGTGCATCGTCCGGGACAAGATCGGGTCCTTTAAGGAAAAAGAGGATATGCAGGTCTGGCTCTCCAACTGGATAGCTAATTATGTAACCGGGGACCCTAATGCATCTGAAGAGATCAAGGCAAAGTACCCGTTAGCGGAAGCTAAGGTGGAAGTTGAATCGGTGGAAGGACAGCCGGGGTATTATACCGCACGATTTTACTTAAGGCCCCATTATCAGCTTGAAGGGCTTACTGCTTCCCTGCGTCTGGTTACCAAGGTTCCCAGCGGATCATAGCGTTGGATTCTAAAACCGCGAATATTTTTTGCGGTTAAAAAATAGTTGTGGAGGTTATTATGGCAAGTGTGTATTTCTTGCAGTTAGAAGGAATTGAAGGACAGGCTTCTGACAAGGCCCATGACAAATGGTTGGAACTGATTTCCTT
>JAISOX010000114.1 GCA_031275325.1 Treponema sp. | reverse complement strand
TCAGCAATTGTCATGAACTCCTTTATTTTATCCATGTTTGCCTCCCTGGCTATGGAGAATACTTTATAATATTATTTTTGTCTATAGAGAATTATCATTTTCATAGCTAAAGCAGTATATTACCGTTTTGCTGGGCGCATTTGATATGGGAAGTGTTATTTTTGTTGAAACTGGAGGAAGTGGGGGGCGGCGGTACGGGGGACGAATACTGAAACAGATACGGGCAATGTTTGAAACGATACACATGCGGGAAGAGATGGGGGAAGAAGGATGGAAAGAACGGATGAGGGGGCATCAGGGGATGATAGTGAGGCGGGAGACCGGGACGGTGCCTGAACAAAAGGAGGAGCGGTTGATAGGGAAACGGATAAGGGAGTGGGAGGAGGAATATTTCAGGTTTATAGAAGCGGGAATAGAGGCGACGAATAATCCGGCGGAATTGACGATACGGCACAGTGTATTGGACCGTATAGTGACGCAGGGGAGACATGGAGCAAGGGGCAATGAGTGGCATGAGCGGTTTTGGAGTGTTTCTACCACATGCAGCCTCCAGAATATTCCGGTGATGAATTATCTCAAAGAATGTTTGTCCGCCTGTTTCGGCAAGAGACCGCTCCCTGTTCTCATAAATCCAGCTTATTTACTGTGAACGGTTACCCGATATGGAATGCCATGCTCTTGAATGTTTTTATTTTCACATTGATATGTTCAATCACCGCCCGCGACCTCGATAGCCGCCGGTTATACCGTCTCTCCCCTTCGTTCAGCACGTGAGGCTTGCTTCCCTTCTTCGGTATCTGACTATTCCAGTGAACCTTTTCTATCCCTCAATATCCAAAGTCCGCCTGTATCCATATCGATTCGTTATCATCCTTCCCTTAAGTATTCTTAAAGTCATGTACGCTGCCTTTCCCTTCCCGCACATCAAGAATCCTATTGCTCTTCCCTTCAATTAGTACCTGCCTTTTTATGGTATGCCGCTTCTTTTTGTCCGAATACCATTCATTTTGTTTTTTTAGGCCCTTGGATGGGGCTTCCCATCACATCCACCACTATAAACTCTATACCCCCTTGCGGGTACTTCAAAGCCCTTTTCCCGGGCAGCTTGAACATTTTGTCTTTGCCCAGCGTGTCCTCCTCCCACGGTATCGATTCACAGACCCTGCTCTTGCTCACCGCGTAATCCGCGCCGATTGATTCCATCATCCGGTATTCCCCGAAGCTATTTCAGGGCCGCCTTCAGCTTGTCTTCCACAGTCATTTTTGGCGGTTTGCTTCCCGGTCTGTGTAGTTTGTCATATTCCTTTTGAAGTATTTCATCTTCTCAAATGTTTCCGGTTTTACCCCAACATCTGTTTGAATACTTCATCTTTGGCTTCTTGCTTCTTCTTTCCCTGTCCCATTCTTTCGTTTTATCATATTTGAGGTTATCGAACAAGTCTATTATGTTACCCTGACGCTATCGTCGCACTCGCCATCCCCGGTGTCTGCAATTTTATAAAAAATTATAAGAAGTAATACCTTTATTGCATTTTTTGGAAACCCGTTTTTTTAGAACTTCCATGAAGTAGTTTTTACCATTTTTAAGCATCATCGTTTCTTAATTATAGAACGAGGATCCAGAGTATAGACTGGTAGCGCCGAAAGAAGGACATGGCGGATTGATCTGGTGCAATCTGATGTAAAGATATTAAAGAAGTAGGGACAAAGCCGAGGCACTGAGTTGCGAGGAACAGAGTACAATTCATAAAGCCCCAATACATAAGAATAAAACGGTAAAATGGACGTTCCTCTCCCGTTTGAATATCAACCGTTCAGAAAATCTATACATAATTAAAGTTGGTAAACCCCCGGCTTGTCGAGAGACTCTAAAAGTTTGACTTTTACAGGAGTATTAAAAGTTTTCCGACTCCCGTAATACCGGATGTTGTATCACGAAATGGGAAGGTTTCTTGGATAAAAGACAAATTGGTCAAAGCATAATATATCAAAATTAAGGTAATTAATCGCATAAAAGAATAAGATAAATAGAAATTAAGCCTGGTTAGGCAGAGGGAAAGTGATGGAAGAATAGGACGGAACAACAACCAAGAAAAACCGCTTTGAGCGGTTCACCATGCAAACCCCAGCTTGGCCTAAACTTGACCCACAGATTCACGCGAGGTACTCCCGGTACGCCAGCAGAATATATAATTTCATTAACCCTATCCATATCGTCTTCACCCCGGCAGGCCCATCACTTGGAGCGCATTTCTGCCCTCCCTGCCATCCCAGGCAATCTACCGTTTCTTTTTTCACCTTGTTCGCCGCACAATACAGCTAATACCCTGCGTACTCATACGCTTCTTCAGCACTGCTTATCGGTTCCCTGGTCACCGAGGAAACGAACTTTCCACAACCATGCTATTGGTTCTTTCCCCTTGGGCGGCTTCTCTTCCTTCACCTAGATAACCTGCATATCTATACAATCCGGTAATGGCTTAACCGGATTGAGCATATGTTTTACCGAATACGAGGCATACCGCCTCCCGCTCCGCTATGCCGCCCCGGCTGTCCCCAGGCAGCGTTACTTCAACCCTCCCCTGACATCGTTCCTTCCGTATCTCATCCAGTATCCGCTTGTTTTCCTCTATACATCCGGTTCTGTACTACCAGTATCGCTTCTTTCAACGATTGCGCCTTAGCAAACAACTCATCGGACTTTAGTCCGCCATATCCCCTTCCCGGTCGCAGACCGTTATCGCCTTGATCCCGCAGGGAATATCCGCCATAGTCTTCTTCAGAATTTCCAGCTACCGAAAACTCTCTCGCTCCTCTATCGGATGTACCTTCTTGCTTTCATGGCTTGCCGATTCGTCTTTCGGTTCTTCCCGGCTCACTACGGATGGCAATCCCCATTGATTGCAGTGCCGTATTAATTCTGCGCCCGGAAAGCCCCCGCCCGGCTGCCCAAGTCATCCAATCCGGATCATTCCTGCGGTGAGGGTCCGCAGGGTAATCTCCTGAAATCCGGGAAAGGTTCAATATGCCGCTTCACATCTTCATGGTTAAGCTGAATATATCTTATGGATAAGGGTTTTTCCTAAGGAGCGCCACTTCCCGGGCATAAGGGCTGTCAGGGAGCCAGAATTCAGCTATAGACTGAACAAAGGAATTATCAGTTTGTGGAATAAACCGGATGGTAGGAAGCATGGCCCGGTCTTTTTCTTAGGCTTCCCTTAACCAGGATGCCGGTAGAACGGCTCAGTGCATACTTCCCCGCAGCCTCGTCTCAAAACCGGGCATACCAAACAAAGCCGGATTTTGTCTTTTCTTTATACAAAGTAAAGGGATGACGCATACCATTTGCCCTTGCCAAAAAAGTATCAGTTTTAGCTTTCAGCGTGATATGCCTTCCGTTCCCGGTCAGGCTATTTCATTATTCTATAGGGAATTGCGGCGAAGAAGACTTGAACTTCCATACCTCTCGGCACCAGCACCTCAAGCTGGCGTGTCTACCAATTCCACCATCGCCGCATATCATATCTATCACTAATGGTAATGCTTTTTTAACCTGATATTTATAATAATGATTTTATACTGATCGGTCAATATGTATTTTAACAGATCCAGCCCATATAAATCTTTAATTCATTAGAGGATAAAGAAATGGCTCTTATGCGACTTTTATGAAGCAATAATAACTCCTTATGGTACAAGGAGATAGAATTTTTATTCTTCATTAAGGAAGTCAGCCCTTTTTACCGAAAATGAGGTATGAAATATGGCTATTTTCATTCAGTATCGTTTTTTATCTTGCTGCCTATAAAAGTGTTTTTTAGCAGTTTTAGCATATTCTTTCTGGCCCTTTCTGGCTGTGCAAGTAATCCTCAGCCAGTAGCGCCAACCCAAACTGAAGGGTCAACCCAATCCGTCAATCCAGTTCCGCAAGAAAGCGCCGAATTCGATGAGGGAGATGATGTGTGGGCCCTCCTGGAACGGGGAGAAAGCGGTAAGGCTCGAGAGTTCTTTTTGGGAAAAGTAGATGTTAAGGCCACGGACAGCCAGGGAAGAACGCCCCTGCACCTGGCCGCTGAAATAAAGGATCCAGAATTAGCGAAATTTTTTATTTTTATGGGGGCAGAAATTGACCCGGTGGATAACCAGGGAAGGACCCCTTTGGGGATTAGCGCTGCAAAGCATGACCCCCCCACCGCACAGGTGCTGGTTACCGCAGGGGCGGATATTCACCACTCCATGCCAGGGGGAACTAGTCCTGCCTTGACCGCGGTGGGCGCCGCGGGGAGCCTTTTATCCGCGATGATAAACGCCGATACCATACGGACCACCGATTCCAATGGACGAAACATCCTGGACCTTGCCTTTGCCTACCCTGACTCAAAGGTCCACATGGAATCCGCAGAAACCCTCGTATTGGCAGGCGCGGTTTCCACGAATCCCATATTCCCCTATTTTGCCCCGGCTGCACGGACGTTCAATTACAACCGCCGGGCAGCGAACGGTGTTGCTCCCTTGCACTTTGCCGCGGGTAATGGATACACCGGACTTATCGCTTTTTTACTCGAAAGGAAAGCGGATGTAAATATTAAAAACGCGGCTGGTACCACTCCCCTGCATGAAGCGGCTCGATCCGGGAATATCGCGGCCATGGAACTGCTGATTAAAGGGGGGGCTGAAATTAACGCGCAAGACGCCAAGGGGAATTCGGTGCTCCATATCGCGGTGCCTATGAACACCCATAAGGAAGCCCTCACCCTCTTCCTGTCCAAGGGGGCTAATCCGAATCTCCGGGACGAACACGGGGATGCTCCTTTGCATATTGCCATTCGGTTGAACCGGAACCCTGATATTATCAGAACCCTTTTGGCAGGAGGCATACAAGGTAAGTCAGATGTAACTATCCGTAATACCCAGGGTAAGACCCCGCTCCATCTCGCGGTAGAGGAAGACCGGATCACCTATATTCCCCTGCTTTTAGAATATAAATCCGATATTTTTTCGGTAGATAACGACCGGATAACCCCTTTTGAAAAGGCCCTGCAGGAACATCATACCCTTTTGCCCTCCCTGATTACCGCGGAGACGGTGCTCCAAAATGACAGCAGCGGCAATACCATCCTGCACATCACCATCCAGAAACGGGGGGATATCAAGTTCATCGAACTCATCTTAGACAAAAAAGCCCTGGTAAATGCCCGTAATAAAGAAGGGGATACCAGTCTTCATCTGGCGGTCCGGCAAAATGATCAGGCCCCAGGGGAGCTGCTGCTCTCCCGGGGGGCGGATATTTTTGCCCCTAACTCCAAAGGGGAAAGCCCCCTTTATCAGGCTTTTTATAGTTCCGGGGGGATACGGGCATGGGTCCTCACCCCTGACACCCTCAAGGCCAAGGACGGCTTGGGAAATACCATCCTCCACTATGCGGCCCAGTGGAAGCTGGATCAGCACATTCCCCTCATCGTAGAACGAGGGGGAAATCCTGAAGCGGCAAACGCCACCGGAGAAACGCCCCTGTTTGCGGCGGTTAAAATTGATTCCCCTTCTACCATCCGGGTCTTAAAGTCCAAGGGATCCCTCATCACTACCAGGGATATACTCGGTAATTCAGCCCTCCATGCCGCGGTTCGCTGGAACGCCCCGAAAGCCGCGGAAGAGCTTATTGCTTTGGGCATAGACGTCAACGGCCATGCCTTAAATGGGAAGACCCCTTTACATGACGCGGTACGGCTGGGCATTACCCCCCTGGAAACCATACTCATCACCCGCAAGGCGGATCTGGAAGTCCGGGATGCGGAAGGAAACACCCCCCTTATGGAAGCTGCCTTGGCGGGAGGGCCCAGTGCAACCGTGGAACGGCTCGTGAACAAGGGAGCGGATCCTTTTACCCGCAATGACCGGGGGGATACGCCCTGCCACATTGCGGTGATTACCGAGCAGGAGGATCTGGTTAAACTCTTGTTACGCTTAGGCGCCTCGATTCATGCAAAAAATGCCAGCGGGATGACCCCGTTCCGCAATGGCTTGATAAGTTCGCCCAAGATGGTTTCCACCCTCCTCACCAAGGATCGGATCGCGGTTCCTGATGACGACGGATTTTCCCCGCTTCATATCGCAATCCGGGACCGGGCGCCGAAGAGCATTATCCAGCTGATCATTGACCAGGGAGGACGGGTATCAGCAGTGGATGCGGAAGGCCGTACCCCCCTCAGGTTGACGGTAGACCAAAACGCCTGGGAATTGGCGGCATTGCTTATTGAGAAAGGCTCCAATATATTTTCCACTGCTGCGGACGGGAAAACCCCTGCGCAGTTGGTGCTCTCCAAAGGTAATGACGCGATTAAAGCCTTCTTCAGCGGCGGCAAGGCCATCAATGCCCAGGATCCTTCGGGGAATACCATTCTGCATTTAGCCGCGCAAACCGGAAAACCGGAGATCGTTTCCCTCCTCATAGAACTGGGGGCCAATAAGACCATCAAAAATATAGCCGCGGAAAGCCCCGCGGATATAGCTCAACGGTGGAAACGGGATACCGTAGTGGCGCTCTTACAATAAGGGCCTCCACGGAATAACCTCCTGACCTATGCAAAGGATCCTGTTGTTTTGCAGCGTCTTGGGCTTCTGTATCCCGGGATCCCTCTTCCCCGGGGGCGAAGTCCAAGGATCCCCGTCCCCAGCCTCGGCCCCTGCGGAGTTGAGCGGGGTGATTCCTCCTCAAGCCATAAGGATAGACGAGTATATCGCAAGGGGGGCCTATGATTACCCTTTACAAGAAGAAGGGCCGATCCAGGGGTTCCCTGCCGCGGATATGCAGGATACTACCGGATACCTCCAGTTGGGGCTCAGGGCCAGGCATGACCTGCCTCCTTTGAACATCGCCTTGGTGATTGATAAGAGCACGTCTATGGAGGAGCAGGGGAGAATGGGCTGGGTGAAGGATGCATTCCGGGGCTTTATGGATCAGACGCGGCCTGAGGATGTGGTTTCTTTGGTGATCTTTGACGCTTCCGCCAGGGTGGTCATCCCTCCGGCCCAGATGAAGACCCCAGAGGATAAACAGCGCTTCATGGACCGGGCGGCTTCCCTGCAGACCGGCGGGAGGAGCGATATTTACGAAGGCATGGCCCTGGGGTATGCCCAGGTCGCGGCGAACTATCGTAAAGGCGCTATTAACCGGGTTATCTGTTTAAGCGACGGCAGCCATAACGCGGGGAATAAAGACAAAAATGACATCCTCCGATTAGTGGAAACCTATCATAACCAGGACATCACCCTTTCCACGGTTGCGCTGGGGGACCAGGCGGACTTCACCCTCATGGAGGATACGGCCCGTATGGGAGGGGGCAGCAGCCGGTTCATTGCAGGCCCCCAGGAGATGGCAGAGATCTTTGGCCGCGGCCTGGACCGCCTGGTCCTTCCCGCTGCCCGGATGCTCAAGGTGGAACTACGGCTTGCCGAAGGGGTGCGTTTACAGGAAACCTGGGGGTATGAACACCAGGTCCTGGGCGCCACGGTTCACTATACCCTGGGGACCCTCTATAACGAGGATGTTAAAACCCTGGTTGCGGAAGTGCAGGTAGATCCCCGGCTTTTGAGGGAGCCTGTGGATATACCCGTGGGGGCCTGGTATCTGGAATACCAGGATCAGGAGGATGTTCTCCGCCGGCAAGGCCCCTACCCTATGGCGCTTAAGGCTTCAGCCAGCCGCGGGAAGCAGATCCAGGACCCCTGGATACAGGAATCCCAAGGGTTTATACGCTTGGGACGAGGGCTGATACACCTGGGAAACCGGGCCGTTGAAATCCAAAAGCTCCAGCGGCTCTATGAGAGCCTGAAAAGCCAGGAGGATCCTTCCCACGAACCCCAGCGGACTTTTAGGGCCGATAATAATGGCCTTATCCCTGTTACGGAAACCGCTTTAGGGCCGATAGGTACTGCGAAGAACCGGCTTCTCCAGACCCTGAAAAAGACCCTGCAGGAGATTGAGGATCTCGCCGCGTATCTGAGGGATATTCAGGATACCCTGGGGGAAAGAACCTATGCAGAGGAATTACTCCTCCTCACCCAGTACCAGGGGGCGTTTTCCCGGCTCTATGCCCGGTATGAGGACTGAGGGGCAAGGCCCCTGTCCTGCTTACTGCATCCTTACGCATTAACCCTCAAACCAGGCGGCAGCCTGCAAACCCCGCGTCCCGTCCTTTGCTCATTTGAACAACCCAGATCAAGGAGTTTGATCCGCCTGGATCAAGGGGTTTGATCCGCCTGGATCAAGGAGGCTGATCCGCCCTGTTCAAGGAGACTGATCCGCCCGGATCAGGGGGTTTGATCCGCACGGATCAAGGAGGCTGATCCGCCTGGATCAAGGAGGCTGATCCGCCTGGTTCAAGGGGTTTGATCCGCCCGGTTCAAGGGGTTTGATCCGCCCGGATCAGGGGGTTTGATCCGCACGGATCAAGGAGGCTGATCCGCCTGGTTCAAGGAGGCTGATACGCCTGGTTCAAGGGGTTTGATCCGCCCTGTTCAAAGGGTTTGATCCGTCTGGATCAAGGGGTTTCAACAAGCCTGTTCAAGGGGTTTCAACAACCCGGTTCAAGAAGTTTGATCTGCCCGGTGCAGGGGGTTTGATCCGCCTGGATCAAGGAGTTTGAATAATCCTGTTCAAGGAGTTTGAACAATCTTGTTCAAAGGGTTTCAACAACCCTGTTCAAGGAGTTTGATCCGCCTGGATCAGGGGGTTTGATCCGCCTGGATCAGGGGGTTTGATCCGCCCTGTTCAAAGGGTTTGATCCGCCTGGATCAAGGGGTTTGATCCGCCTGGATCAAGGGGTTTGATCCGCCCTGTTCAAGGGGTTTCAACAACCCGGTTCAAAGAGTTTCAACAATCCTGTTCAAGGGGTTTCAACAAGCCGGTTCAAAGAGTTTCAACAAGCCGGTTCAAAGGGTTTCAACAACCCGGTTCAAAGAGTTTCAACAACTCTGTTCAATGGGTTTCAACAACCCTGTTCAAGAGGTTTGAACAATCCTGTTCAAAGAGTTTCAACAACCCGGTTCAAAGAGTTTCAACAATCCTGTTCAAGGGGTTTCAACAAGCCGGTTCAAAGGGTTTCAACAACCCGGTTCAAAGAGTTTCAACAAGCCGGTTCAAAGGATTTCAATAAGCCTGTTCAAAGAGTTTCAACAACCCGGTTCAAAGGGTTTCAACAACCCGATTCAGGGAGTTTGAACAACCCTGTTCATGGAGGCTGATCTGCCCTATTCAAGGAGTTTGATCCGCCCGGATTAAGGAGTTTGATCCGTCCTGTTCAAGGGGGTTGAACCGCCCGGTGCAGGGTGGCTGACCGCGGCGTTCAAGGCGCGTCATCCCCGGATTACACACATGAGCCTCCTCCAGGGTACAACCCTCAGACCCAGGGCAGGAGCGGACCGCGGCCAAAATGGAATATCCCGGTACCCAAATGAAGCGTTGGGATATCAAAACAGAGCATGGGGATACCAAAATGAAACGTTGGGATACCAAAATAGACCATCCGGATACCAAAATGAAGCGTTGGGATACCAAAATAGACTATTGGGATACCCAAATGGACCATCCGGATATCCCAATAGCCCGTCCGGGAGGTCAATGAAACCGGTCCCGGGCTGGAAGGGGTTCCCCGGTTCCGGGGATTGCCCGGATCAACGGGGATTGCCCAAACCAAACCCCGGAAAATACGCGTGCTTCCCGGTTCCCTGCTTCATTATCCCTTGCGCCGGACCGTATGGATACAATGGGCCTCCGCGATTTCCGCAGCCCCTATCACATCCGGGGCATACAGGTCAGCTCCAATGACCTCACAATACCGTTCCGTTACCGGATCGCCGCTCACCAGGATCTTTACCTGCTTCCGGATCCCCGCGGTATGGGCCGCCTGCACCAGGGTTTTCATCTGAGGCATGGTGGTGGTCCGGGCCGCAGTACACGCGATGATCTGGGCCTTTTCCCTGGCCGCGGCTTGAATGAACCGTTCAGAGGGGACCGCCGCGCCCAGATCAATTACCCGCAGCCCCAAACCCTGCATCATCACGGAAATCAGGTTCTTCTCTATATCCTGTATATCCCCTTTGACGGTGCCGATCACCACCGTACCTTTTTTGCTGGTTTCACTGGCACGGAGATAGGGGATAATGGTTTTGATGCCTATGTTTAAGGCCCGTTCTACCAGCAGCGTTTCGAGAACACCCCGTTTTCTGAACCGGGGATACGCGGTTTCTATAGCCGTCACTAACCCCTTCCAGAGGATATCCTTAAAAGGATAGTGTTCCTTAACTGCCTGGCTGATTAATGCACTGGTTTCCTGGGCTTTACCAGCTTGGACACTCAAGGCAATGCTGTGTAATTCCACCATACTGCGCTCCTTTCCTGTACAGCCGGGCTTTGAACCCGGCTTAGTATTATGAGGCTTGTCTGGAAACCGAAGTTTCCAGACCGCTTTCCTAGATAAACCTGCGGTAATTCACCGAAAGACGGTCTTCCGATATATCCGGCGCCCGATCCCCTCCTTGTCCCCGGTATTTTCCCGGGCTGACCCCGATATAGGTCTTAAAGATCTTGGAAAACCAGCTTTGGTCCTCAAAGCCGCAGGCCCCCGCGATCTCGCTTAACGAAAGATCCGTATCTACCAGCATACGGCTGGCCTTCTCCACCCGCAGGCGGTTGAGGTAGCTGGAGAGGTTTTCTCCCATTTCTTCCTTAAAGATGGTGCTGAAATAGGGCGCGGAGAGCCCTGAAATCTTGGCAATCTCTTTAAGGCTTATTTTGCGGGTATAATGCTCCCAAATATACCGCTCCGCCTTGCGGAGCGCGGAAGCGTGGCGTATTCCCTGAAAAGAGAAGATCTGTCCCGCCAGATGTTCTACGACTAAATGGAGTATGTCCGTCAGTTCTTCAATGCTTTGGGCGTTTTGAATGCGCTTTAAATAATGGTTGTTGGTCTCCAGAATGACCTTCTCCGTATTACCGGGGACCATATTCGTACGGGAAAGCAGCACCACCAGTTCAATCGCCCGGAACTGTATGTATTTGAAATGATCCGGCTTTGAAAACAGGAGCATCGCCAGC
Organism: Treponema sp.; assembly: GCA_031275325.1. Taxonomy (GTDB): domain Bacteria; phylum Spirochaetota; class Spirochaetia; order Treponematales; family Breznakiellaceae; genus JAIRLU01. Next base: position 25,495 of record JAISOX010000114.1, on the reverse strand, counting down.
AGTTCGTTCAGCATCTTCCTGCCGGTTTCGTGATCCCCCCGTCTCAGGGCCGCCAAGAGCATCCGTTCCTTATCCAAAGGATACCCCGGCGCAGGAGATCCCGGAGGGTATTGGAACTTGAGTTCCCTGATTTTTGCCGAAAGGGTCCCCTGCTGTTCTGAACGGCGTTTCAGGGTTTCATAATAATTGCCGCTCCCTACGGACAGGGACTTGGCGAATATGCGCATCAGTTCCGCCAGGGCCTTTATCTGTTTTGCATCCCCCTGCGGAAAGGAGGAGAGTTTCTCCTGGATCACCGGCATGGGAACCGCTCCATCCCCCATGAGATACATCTGAGCGCAGGCCTCCTGGCTGTCAATGCCCAGTAACCCGCTGCCCAGCAAGGCCCCTACAAAACGGTCCTCCGCATATACCGGGCTGGTCCAAAACATGAACCCTAATTCGCACATATAGATATAGGAACCGCCAAAACGATTCGCCTCTTTCATTGCATTGATATGCATATCGTTACAGGGATTGATGGCGAGATCCTGTACTTCAGGCATAGCGGTCTTCCCCTTATACGCGGTACAGTACAAACAGATGTTCTTCTCATGGATAATATCTATTTCGGGAATAGGCAGATAATTATGATCGTGAACACTGATTACTGTACCGGTGGCTTTGGCATATACCTTCAGTATCTTACTTGCCTTGAGCAGGATAGGATCCGTCGCGCTTTGAACAATCGCATGGGCATCAAGTTCTTGCTTCTCTTTCGTCATAGCTGTACTCAATGAATAGGGGGGGACTGGCAAGAGAACCAGCCTGGCGCTCCTCACCGTCCGCTGAAAGGTTTTTAGAGAACCCTCCCGCTATTCATACTGAAATACTCCAGTCTCCTTATATTGTAATGTATTTCCATGGGCCGAATGGGTTTAAATTCGTTCCATGCCGGTTCACCCGTTACCAGCCTCTAAAGAGGGGTATCCCTGGGGATCCTCCTCAGGAACCGTGGAGATCGGGCCTCCCCCTTGTTCCCGGTATTTTCGAGGGTTTATCCCGGTATAGCTTTTAAATATCTTTGAGAACCAGCTTTGCTCCTCAAATCCGCAGGTCCCCGCGATTTCGTTGAGGGATAAATCGGTTTCCGTCAACAAGAGGGCAGCCTTTTCTACCCGCAGGCGGTTCAAATAACTGGAGAGGTTTTCTCCCATTTCTTCCTTGAAAATAGTGCTGAAATAGGGAGCGGAAAGCCCGGAAGCGTCAGCCACTTCCTGTAGGCAGAGTTTACGGGTGTAGTTTTCCCATATAAACCGTTCCGCTTTACGGAGGGCTGAAGCGTGGCGGACCCCTTGAAACGAGAATATCCGCCCTGCCATGCGGTCGATGATGCCCTGCATGGTTTCGGTCAGATCTTCGATGGTCCGGGACTCCTGAATTTTCTTCAGATACCGGTTGTTGGTTTCCAGGGCTTTGCCGTCTTCTGACCGGTCCACCGTGAGGATCTCCCGTGAAAGAAGCACCACCAGTTCTATGGCCCGTAACTGGATAAACTCAAAATTACCAGGGCTGGTAATCGCCATGAGTTCCAATAATTCCTTCAAAATAGCCCTGCCCTTTTCATTGTCCCCCCGCCGAAGCGCGGCCAGGAGCATCCGTTCCTTATCCAGGGGATAACCAGGCGCGGGCGGGGTATGGGGTTTATTCCTGGCACAGGAGTGGGGCATGGCGGGCTTGCGTTCAGCCATGTATTTGATCACTTCATTAGTACCCTCATCGCTGCTGGTCAGATATTCGGTACAGAACTGGAGGGTCTGGGCCATGGCTTTTATCTCATCATAGGTCCGTTCAGGAATGTCCGCGAGATAGGCCAGGGCTTTATCCGCTGAAACCGCCCCTCTGCTGAGGGCCTGGATCTTTGCAGCCGCCGCCTCCCGTGCAACAAAGAGCAGCCTCCCCGCAATGAGGGCTCCTACCTGTCTGCCTCCTGAATAGATCACGCTGGTCCAATAGATGAAACCCAGATCGCATACATAAATATAGAGACCCCCTTGGCGCTCGGCCTGGACAATGCTGTCCTGGTGCATCTTAGTACAGGGATATTCATCTTCCCCCCACACCCGGTGGGGGTCCGCATGATATTTCCTGCAGAGGGCGCAAAAGAAAATCACATCCTTATAATTCGATATTTCTATGCTGCTTCCGGTTTTATCTAAGACCGAAACAGCGCACCCTATGGCGCATTCATAGGATTTAAGGATTTCATAGGCTTTAAATAGCAACGGTTCTATCTCTCTGCGGTTGATAAGATTTGACTGAACATTTTTATCTTTGAGCTGGGCGCTTGTATCCCGGCGATACCGGTTCATAACAACCTCCTGGTATTCCAGTCTACGGGGTTGTTCAGAACATAATACACCCTAACGGCTAAATTTATAAAAAAATACCATAAGCCATGGTTTCGTTATTTTTATACCGATAATTCATGGGATTTCGCCGTTGCGCTATACCGTTATCCAGGGTATGGCCGTATAATCCCCTCACCTGTTCCCAGGAACCGGCCCCTTACCCCACCTGCAAGGAATACGATAAAAGTCCTGATTGGAGATAGGTTCAGCAGTCTAATTCCCTATGCACCAAGCGGCTCAGTTCGGCCTCGGCCTTGGATACCTCCACGAGCCGGACAGCCGTTTCACCCCGGCGTTTCACTTCCACTGCCGGGACGTCCCGGGCCAGGTTCTTTTCTCCCACCACCACCCGGTAGGGAATACCCATGAGGTCCGCATCCTTGAATTTAACCCCGGGCCGTTCGTTCCGGTCGTCGAGCAGCACCTCAATACGGCTCTGTTCCAAATCAGCTGCCAGGGTATGCGCCAAAGCCTTCACCGGACCTGCATAGGTAATGGGAATGATGATCGCCTGATAAGGCGCCACGGACATGGGCCAGATGATGCCCTCATCGTCGTGATGCTCCTCGATCACCGAGGCAAGGGTCCGGTCAATGCCGATACCGTAGGTACCCATCAAAGGGATGCAGGTCTGTCCGCTTTCGTCCAGATAGCTTACCTGCATGGACCGGGTATATTTATAGCCCAGCTTAAAGATATGCCCCAGTTCATTGCCCTTTTTTTCGTAGAGTTCTCCTCCGCAGCGCGCGCAGCGGTCGCCGGAAACCACGGTCCGTATATCCGCAGTAAGCCAGGGGACAAAGTCCCTGCCGTAGACCACATGGACATAGTGGGTATCCCCGGCCAAAGCCCCGGTGATCCCATCCTGCAAGGCGGCAACCGTGAGGTCCGCTACCAGGGGAATCGTGGTAAGCCCCACTGGCCCGGCAAACCCAAGGGGCGCGGCGGTAAGACGCTCCACTTCATCATCCGTAGCAAGGGATATTTCCGAAGCCTTGAGGACCGCGGCAAGTTTGACCTCGTTTACCTCCAGGTCTCCCCGGATAGCCGCTGCAAAGAAGGCTTCAGGGTACACCTCAGGCGCTTCAGCAGCGGATTTCCGCTTTGCCAGCCCAGATGCTCCCGGAGCGCCGGAAAGGTCCAAGGCTACGTTACGGGCACGGTAGATCAGGGTCTTGATGAATGTATGCGCGTCGGTCTTGAGGAAGGCGCAGAGCTGTTCGATGGTCTTAACCCCCGGGGTATGGATAGGCTCAAGGGCCGGAACCGGGGAAGCCTGGGGTTGGGGAGCGGCTTCAGGCTTGCAGGACGCCTTTTCCACATTGGCCGCGTAATCGCAGTCCCTGCAGAGGATGAGGGTATTATCCCCAATCGCGCTCTCCACCATGAATTCTTCCGAATCGCTCCCCCCCATAGCCCCTGAATCAGCCCGCACGGGAATCACCGAAAGGCCGCACCGTTTGAAAATCCGCCTATACGCTGCGGCCATGGCTTGATAGGTCTCATCCAGGCTTGCCTCATCAGCATGATACGAGTAGGCGTCTTTCATGCTGAACTCCCGGCTCCGCATAACCCCGTACCGGGGGCGGATCTCATCCCGGTATTTGGTGTTGATCTGATATATGGTCAGAGGAAGCTGGCGGTAACTCGCTAAGGCGTCCCGAACCAGGCTGGTAACGGCTTCTTCCGCGGTAGGGGACACGACAAAATCCCCTCCCAGCCGGTTCTTTACCTTGAGCATGGCGTCGCCCATGGTTTCCCAGCGGCCTGATTCTTTCCAGAGTTCCCCAGGCACCACCACCGTGGGCTTTATCTCCAAAGCGCCGACGCCATTCATTTCTTCCCGGACAATGGCTTCTACTTTACGAAAGGACCGCAGTCCTAGCGGAAGGTAGGCGAAAAGCCCATTGGCAAGTTTTCGGAGCATCCCGGAACGAAACATAAGGCGGTGGCTGGCAATAACCGCATCTGCAGGAACCTCCCGCAGGGTGGGGATCAAGGTCTGGGTAAACAACATAACGTAATCCTTAGCATAAAATTCATCTTTATATAACATACCCAGCAGGAGGATATTTATCAAGGAAATTTCCCCAGAAACCCCATCCATCCTGGATCAGGGTGTCCGCACCGGGCGGTGCAGGGTGTCCCATACCGCCCGGTTCAAGGGGTTTGATCTGCCCGGTTCAAGGGCTTTGATCCGCCCTGTCCGAGGGCTTTCAACAACCCTGTTCAAGGAGGCTGATCCGCCCGGTTCAAGGGGTTTGATCCGCCCTGTTCAAGGGCTTTGAACAACCCTGTTCAAGGGGTTTGATCCGCCCTGTTCAAGGGCTTTGAACAACCCTGTTCGAGGGTTTTCAACAACCCTGTTCAAGGAGGCTGATCCGCCCGGATCAAGGAGGCTGATCCGCCCTATTCAAGGGCTTTGATCCGCCTGGATCAAGGGGTTTGATCCGCCCGGTTCAAGGGCTTTGATCCGCCTGGATCAAGGAGGCTGCTCCGCCCGGTTCAAGGGCTTTGATCCGCCTGGATCAAGGAGGCTGCTCCGCCCGATGCAGGGTGTCCGCACCGCCCGGTACAGAGTGTCCATACCGCCCGGATCAAAGGGGCTGATCCGCCCTGTTCAAGGACTTTGAACAACCCTGTTCAAGGGGTTTGATCCGCCCGGATCAAGGGGGCTGATCCGCCCGGATCAAGGGGGCTGATCCGCCCGGATCAAGGGGTTTGATCCGCCTGGATCAAGGGGACTGATCCGCCCTGTTCAAAGAGGCTGTACCGCCCTGTTCAAGGGGTTTGATCCGCCCGGATCAAGGGGGCTGATCCGCCCGGAGCAAGGGGGCTGATCCGCCCGGATCAAAGGGGCTGCACCGCCCGGATCAAAGTCCAGCCCTGAGGCGGCCTCAGATCAGCGCGTCCTTCATCCTCTGGACATACTGGTAAATATGCCTCCCTGCATCCGCCCCATGTTCTTCAATGATCTTTACAATGGCGCTCCCTACAATCACCCCGTCAGCAAACTTCCCTATCGCCGCGGCCTGTTCAGGGGTATTGATGCCGAATCCCACCGCGGCAGGTATGGCGCTCGCCTGCCGTACCGCTCCAATCAAGGGGGCCAGATCCGTCTCAATCTTCCCCCGCATCCCGGTAACCCCCAAGGAAGACACCACATAGAGAAATCCCCGGGCCTCCGCGGCAATCTCCTGAATGCGCTCCGCGGAAGTGGGGGCAATCAGGGAAATCAGATCTACCCCAGCGGGATCCGCTGCGGTACGCACCTCCTGCTGTTCCTCAAAGGGCAGATCCGGAATAATGATGCCATCCACCCCAAGCGCTTGGCAGCGTTTGAAAAACCGCTCATACCCATACTGAAAAACCGGATTCAAATAGGTGAGCAAAACCAGGGGGACCTGGGTTTGCCGCCGCAGCTCTTCCACCAGGCGGAATATCCCCTCCAGGGTACTTCCCGCCTTCAGTGCCCGGAGATTGGCCGCTTGAATCACCGGGCCTTCGGCAATAGGGTCGGAAAAAGGAATCCCAATCTCCACGATGTCCGCTCCAGCTCTGACCATCTCCAAAACAAAGTCGCGGCTCTTCTCCAAAGAGGGATCCCCCCCGCTTATAAACCCGATAAAAGCCTTGTGTCCCCGGGCCTTTTGAAAGGCCTCATGCAACTTACTCATAAATCGAAACCCCCCGATACCGGCCAATCGCGGCCACGTCCTTATCCCCCCGCCCGGAAAGACAGATGATGATACTCCCCGCCTTATCCAGGGTTGGCGCCAGTTTGCGGGCATAGGCCACTGCATGGGCGCTTTCAATAGCCGGAATAATCCCCTCCATAGCGGCAAGGTACTCAAAAGCCGACACTGCTTCCTCATCCGTAACCGCCGCATATTCCGCCCGGCCTGTGTCATGCAAGTAGGCGTGTTCCGGCCCTATCCCCGGATAATCCAGCCCTGCGGAAATCGAGTAGACCGGCGCGATCTGCCCCTCCGCATCCTGGCAGAAATAGGACTTCATCCCGTGGAAAATACCCACCCTCCCCCGGCTGATCGTGGCCGCGTGTTGGGGCGTATCCAGGCCCTTCCCCGCAGCCTCACAGCCGATGAGCCTGACGCTGGTATCCGGGATAAAACAATAGAATATCCCGATGGCGTTACTGCCTCCCCCCACGCAGGCAATCACCGCCAAGGGGAGCTGCCCCTCCTTTTCCAGCAGCTGCTGCCGAGCCTCCTTACCGATGACGCTCTGGAAATCCCGGACCATCCTTGGGAAGGGATGGGGCCCCATCACCGAACCCAGCACATAAAGGGTATCCTCCACCCGGCTCACCCATTCCCGCATGGCCTCATTCACCGCATCCTTCAGTACCCGGGTACCGGTCTTTACCGGGTGTACCTGCGCCCCCAAAAGCTGCATCCGGTAAACATTGAGGCTCTGCCGCTCCATATCTTCTTCCCCCATGAAGATCTCGCAGCTCAGCCCCAGGAGGGCCGCTGCAGTAGCCGCAGCAACCCCATGCTGACCTGCCCCGGTTTCCGCGATGAGCCGGGTCTTGCCCATTTTCTTTGCCAAAAGCGCCTGGCCCAGGGCATTGTTGATCTTATGAGACCCGGTATGGTTCAGATCCTCCCGTTTCAGGTACACCTTCGCTCCCCCCAAGTCGCGGGTCATCTTATCCGCGTAATACAACAGCGAGGGCCTTCCCGCATAATCCCTGAACAGCCCGGTCATCTCCTCGTTAAAGGCCGGGTCCTCCTTATAAAAGGCATAGGCCTTTTCCAAGCGGCTGATCTCGTTCATCAAGGTTTCCGGAATATACTGTCCCCCATAGTCCCCGAATCGGTTTAGCTTCATGCGATTCCTCCACATCCAAGAGTATAAGGAATTGACGGAATAGGGAATAGGGAACAGGGTGGTGAGCCGGGGCGGCCTCCTTCTGGCAACGCATCCTGTCCAGGGTAACTCCATCCGGTTTCCTGCGAAAGGCAATTGCCTTAAAGGTTCTATCGGGGTACACTGGTTCCTATTCATGGCTATTAATCCCCGTTTTCAAAGACTTGCCCTGCTCACCGGTTCTGAAACCCTGGAGGCGTGCGCCCGGACCAGGGTGATGGTTTTCGGTGTAGGCGGTGTGGGAAGCTGGTGCGCTGAAGCCTTGGTTCGTTCAGGGATCGGGGACCTGGCCGTCGTTGATTCTGACCGGGTATGCGTTACTAATATAAACCGCCAAGTCCAGGCGGTAAGCAGTACCCTGGGACAGGCCAAAGTCGAAGCCCTTAAAGCGCGGCTCTTGGAGATCAATCCGGGATGCAGGGTCCAGGCTTTTGGCAGGGTCTTCTCCCGGGCGGCGGCGGATAGTTTCACGATTGAGACTGCGGACTACATCATTGATGCGATTGACAGCCTCACCTATAAACTGGATCTTATTGAGGCGGCTGCCCAGCGGGGAATACGGCTTTACGCTTCTATGGGGATGGCCCGGAAGCTGGATCCTACCCAGCTTAAGATCGCGGATATTTGGGAGACTCAGGGCTGCGCTCTGGCGCGGCTGGTCCGGTCTGGTTTACGGAAACGCGGTTTTCAGGGGCATTTTACCGTGGTGTACAGCGCCGAGCAGCTGCCCTTCCAAAGGGGGATTCCGGTTTCCTGCGGTTCTGCCCAATGCCACTGTCCAACCCGGGCCTTCAAGGAAGATGAAGCAGGGAACCCTTCGGTTGAATGGTGCAGTTCCAAGAAGGCGATCAACGGCAGCGCGGTGCCGGTTACGGCTGCAGCAGGGATGATCCTCGCCAGTTTGGTGATCCGGGATATCTACGCCCGGTATACCCCGGAACCTGAGCAGGAAGCCCTGCTTGAGGCTGCCCGGGTATGAGTAACCGCTGCTTCCGCAGAACCGCCGCAGGCAGGGTGGTGCAAAAATTGCTCATCAAAGCCATTCGGGAGCGGAACCTCATCAGGACAGGCGACCGGATCCTCATTGCCGTTTCCGGGGGGAAAGATTCGACGGTCCTGGCCTGGGCCCTGGAGCAGGTGCGCCCGGCCCTTAAAACCGACTACGAACTCGCGGCGCTCCACATTTCCAGCGACTTCTGCGGGTGTTGTAAAAAATCCGTCCTTTCCCAGAAGCTGGAAGCCTGGGGCATTCCGTTTACAGACCTCTTCGTCCCCATCATAGGCAGGCTCAAACCCGGGGAGAAAATGAACTGTTATTGGTGCTCTACCCAGCGGCGTACCGAACTGTTACGCTATGCCCTCGCCCATAAGTTCAACCAGATCGCCTTAGGGCATCACCTGGATGACATCATCGAAACCTTTTTTATGAACATGACCGCGAAGGGGGAACTTTCCGCCATGCCTATGGCGCTTTCCTATCGAAAGTACCCGGTACGTCTCATCCGTCCTTTGGGATATGTGGAAGAACAGCAGATAGCCGCGTGCGCTGCAGAACAGGATATCCTCAAGGCCGCGTGTACCTGTCCCTACGGCATCCACTCGCAACGCCGGGATATACGGAAAGGTATCGCCCAATTTACCGGTAACTCCAGCGCGGTAAAACGGCGCATCTTTAAGGCTCTTTCGGATTTACTGGTCCAAGGGGAACCCCTCGATAGGGTAAACCCCTAGGGCCGTTCCCAAAACTGCCGGAAACGCTGCCCCCAGGCGTTGTGCTATCAAAGGTACATTCGGTGAAAGAGGGAAGGTCCGGGGATGAACGCTCCTTTCCACGAATCATGCGGATCCCTTCATTCCGGTAAGGGCAGACTAAGGTCCGGCGGACTTTTAGGAGAAAAAGTCTTTGCCGAATTCATGCTGCAACCCAGGCCCCGTGCTAACCCGCTTGCCCAAAGGAACCGCTTAACCCTGCCCCTTAGCAAGGGAGCAGATCCGTTGCGCCATGTTCTCCAGGGAAACCTGTTCCATCACATGGCCCATCTCAAAGGCAACCCGGGGCATACCGTATACCACCGAGCTGGCTTCATCTTGTCCCAGGGTAATGCCCCCCTCTTGATAAATAGTACCCAACTGTTCAGCGCCGTCCCGGCCCATTCCCGTCATAATGACCCCCATAGCCTGATTACCGAAGACCTTGGCCACCGAAGCGAAGAGGACATCTGCCGAAGGCCGGTGCCCGCTTACCAGGGGGGCGTCGGAAAGATGGGCTATTACGGACAAGGCTTTCCGTTCCATCTCAAGGTGCTTATTCCCTTGGGCTATCAAGATGCGTCCCGGCTTGATGATATCCCCTTCTTCCGCTTCCTTGACCTCCAGGGGACAAACCCGGTCCAGGCTTTTGGCAAACTCATTGGTAAATCCCGGGGGCATGTGCTGTACCACCACTATAGGTACGGATAAATCCGGATCAAGCTGGGAAAAGAGCACGCGCAGCGCATCAGGGCCTCCGGTAGAAATGCCCATGGCAATGATTTCCATTTTACCCGGTTTCCGCAGCCGGGTTGGAGGCTTCGCGGGACCTGTAGTGGGAGCCACCCCTAAGGTGGATCGTATGTGGTTCACAAAGTTATCGGTCGAGGGAGCGGGCGTACTCTTATGGGGGATCTCCGGTTTTTTAAACTCGTACTGGGTATAATCTATGGAGACCTGCTTCTTGCCTGCGGACCGCCGGTATTTGCTGCCGTACCCTAAGAGCATACCGGTGAGCGCGTTTTTCACCGTGTAGATATCATCGCTCCCCATATCCGACGGTTTATGGATAAAATCACTGGCCCCCAAAGCCAGCGCCTCCATGGTCAGCTCCGCGCCCCGGCGGGCCAAGGCGGAAAGAATAATCACCGGTATTTCAATGCCCAGTCTTTTACGCTCTTTAAGAAATTCGATGCCGTTCATTTCCGGCATTTCCAGGTCCAAGACAATAATATCAGGATTAACCCGGGGGATTTTTCGCAGCGCAAAGATCCCGTTCATAGCTTTTTCAGCTACCGCAAGACCAGGAGTTGATTCCACCATTTTACTTATAAGATTACGCATCAGCGCAGAATCATCCACAATTAATACACCAATTTCGTCAGCCATGATCCATCTCCTCGATTCTAGGGTTATTAAAGAACTATTTTCAAAATGTCTGATTCTGAAAAAGCAACCATAGATATGGGACTTATGGGACAACCCGGTCAGTTGTCTCACAGTCGTGCAAAATACCCGGTATTTTGCGGTTTTTGTTTGAAAACCTCAGTTCCCGAACACGTCTGAGCGTGTCCAAAACCCGGTTAGTTTTGGAACAGCTTCGTTTATTAAAGAAAAAACCCATCTTTTAGCTGGTTTTTCCCGAAATCTTTTCAAAAGTAACCGGCTTTTGAAAAAAACGCAACGGTCAAATAAATTTTCTATACAAAGTAGCCCATTGGGTCTTTACAAACTCAAACTGCGTATCCATTCCAAAAAGGGACTCAGAATGACCGATAAACAGAAAAGACTTGGAAGCCATGGAATCCCAGAACCGTTTTATGACCCCGGTCTGCGCCGCTTCATCAAAATAGATGATGACATTCCGGCAAAACACGATATCCATGTTTCTCAAGCCTGAATCATGTTTCAGATTATGATAATCAAAACGGACTTTAGCCATGATATCCGGTTTAACCTTGTACCCTCCGGGCATTCTGTCAAAATACTTACGGAGGTAGGCCTCGGGGATTCCCTCCAGATGGTTGTCCGCATAAAACCCCTCCTTCCCGTTCATGAGGCACTTGAGGCTAATATCACTGGCCATGATTTCATATTTCCAGGGATGAGGCAGGATTTCACTCATAAGCATAGCGATACTGTAGGGCTCTTCCCCAGTGGAACAGCCCGCGCTCCAAATTTTCAAGACCGTACTGCCGGTATGCTTTTTTATGTTAATCAGTTCAGGAACCACAAATTTTTCTAACGTGTCGAATTGGGGCTGGTTACGAAAGAACCGGGTAAGATTGGTGGTAATGGAATCAAGAAAATTCTTGAGCTCTTCTTTATCTTGGGTAATAATATTAAAATAAGTCTGAGGTGCATCTAAACCTTTTTCTCTAAGCCGTTCTTTGAGCCTGCTTTCTAAAATAGAACGGTTAGTTGAGGTAAAATGAATACCACTTTCAGCATAGATAAGGCTTCGATACCGTTCAAAGTCAGTATCAGTAAAGAAAACAGCTTGTACCATAGTACCAATCTAAGGAATGAAGGGTATCCTGTCAATGCTTCTAAGCAGTTCCATATAAACCCGGGTATGCGAAGTTCCGCTGCGGTAGAGGTTATTTAGGGTGATGCTTCAGTATACCACTCCAGCATCCCCGCCACATTGGCGCCTAACTCCTCCTGTACATACCGGTTTATCCCTCCAAAGGCCGCGTCTATCTTGGCAAAGGCCGCTTCCAAGTACCCCCGCCGGACCGACAGAACCGCTTCCAGATGAGGCTTTGCAGCGAGCCACTGGCGGATCATCTCCTTAAGGTATGCTGCGGAAAGCAGGTAATCCTGGTAGATCCGTTCCCGATCCACCCCCAGGGCAGAAAGGATAAAGGCTGCGGCAAGGCCAGTCCGATCTTTACCAGCGGAACAGTGGAAGAGGAGGGGTATATGGCCAGGATCAGAGAGGATCCTGAAAAATTGCCGGTATTGGGGACGGGCAATCTCTACTAAGCGGCCATAGAGCTCCGTCATCAAAGCCTCGCCGCTGACCTTGGTTTCAGTAGCGCATAAATCCAGGATGCTTCCCGCCTCAATAGGAAGCGCAAAGGTCTGTACCAGCGTAGCTAACCTGCCATCAGGGGCCTGCTTTTTTTCCTCGGCCCCCCGAAAATCGACGATGGTCTTGATATTCCGCTTTTCCAGCGCGGCCTTGTCTCTTGGGGAAAGGCAGTGCAAATCGCCAGCCCGGTAGAGCTGACCCCAACGAAGCTGTCTACCCCCTCGTGCGGGGTATCCTCCCAAGTCCCGTAGATTATGCACTCCCTCAAAGGGCAAGAGCTGGCCTGGTTCATCATAGTGTTCTGTGTTCATGTCTCTATCCTTACGCATAAGCCTGTTTTGACAGGCAGGCTTCCCGGTATTGAGGTTCCTAGACAAACCAAGGAAGGGGATTTATTTTTAATCCTTGTAAAATAAGGAAACCGATTCCCCCTGATACCATGCAGGTTACGGGGTAAATCCTTATTATATAAAGAAATATAATTTTATAGGCCTTCCCGCGGTCTAGGCTATTCATTTCTCTCAAAATACGGTATAACTATTACTATAATATGGAATTTAAAGAATTAAACCTACATCCCGACCTCCAACGGGGTATCGCTGATGCAGAATATACGATTTGTACCTCAGTGCAGGAACAAGTACTCACTAACGCCTTTGGAGGCCAAGATCTTTACGTCCAATCTCAAACCGGGACCGGTAAAACCGCTGCATTTTTAATAGTTATCTTCCAGCGCCTTCTCAGCGAATCCCTCTTAAAGGGGAAAAAGGCGATTATCATGGTGCCTACGAGGGAATTGGCGATTCAAGTGGAGGAAGAGGCCCGGATCTTGGGAAAATACTTGCCCTTTAAGGTGGGCAGTTTCTATGGAGGAGTCGGATACGGCGCACAGCAGCAATTACTCCGGGATAATGTGCAGATTCTCATTGGCACCCCGGGCCGGGTGCTGGATCTGAATCAATCCGGCCAGATGAACCTCATGGACATCGCGTTCTTGGTGCTGGATGAAGCGGATCGTATGTTTGATATGGGTTTTTATCCAGACTTACGGAAGCTCATCAAGGTGGTTCCTCCCGCGGATCGCCGGCAGACCATGTTGTTCAGCGCTACCCTGAATGCCTGGGTCAAAAACCTTGCCTGGGAGTACACCAAATCCCCCTATGAAATAGAAATTGCCCCGGAAACCGTAACCCTTGATGAGGTTGAGCAAGTCCTCTACCATGTACCGACCATGGACAAGATGAAACTGCTTCTAGGCATCTTCCAGCGAGAACAGCCGGAAAGCGCTATCGTCTTCTGTAATACCAAGCGGCAGACGGAAATCGTGGCAAAACGGCTGCAGATCAACGGGTTTAGCTGCGAATTTATCATCGGCGACCTGCCCCAATCAAAGCGCTTCAAGATCATTGATGATATTAAGGCCGGTCATATCCGGTATCTGGTGGCCACTGATGTGGCTGCCCGGGGGCTTGATATTGAGGGGCTTGCCCTGGTGGTAAACTACGATCTTCCTGTGGAAGCGGAAAACTACGTGCACCGTATTGGACGGACCGCCCGGGCAGGAAAGACCGGCAGGGCCATTGCCTTGGTGGGTGAACAGGATGTGTATGAACTCGGAGATATCGAGAAATACATTGGGAAAAAAATCCCCGCGAAAATAGCCGAGGAAGGCCTTTATGTCCAGGATACCAGTGAGGGCATGAGGCTTCATAGTGATTTGACGGAAAAATATGAGCGCTACCCGGAAGATCACAGACGAGGCAGAAACCCAGAGCGTCAAGAGGAAGAAGGGAGGCGCCGAACCGGGGAACGGGGTAATCGCCGGGGCAAGGAAGGGGGCCATGAACGGAGAGCCCCCTGGGGGAGAACGGATCCGCACCGTGCTGCATATAAAGCCGCGGGACCAGTGCTGAAAAAACAACAGGACCCTGACTACCAGGATCTGTCCCATCTTTCCTTTGAAGAGCGGATGGCGTATTACAAACAAAAATACGAGAGCCCCAAACCCCCTCCAGAGCCTAAAGCCCCGGTCCGGGAAGCCGCCCTCCAGCGAAGGAATCCGGATAATCCTAAGCGCCGGCGTTCCCGGTCCAGGGCCGATAAGCAAGGCAAGGTTTCCCCGGGGCAGAGCAGTGCAGGTCTTCGTGCCAATACCGCCTATGGACAGGAAGGGTCCGGACAATCCCTGACGAGGCAGCGTCCTGTGCAGAACCATGTTCCTCGGGAGGCTGGGTCCTCGTCCCAGGCCGTGGTATCCAAGCCTGTGTTCCCAGAAACCCCGGGGCCTGTATCCGCTCCACCGGTACGTTCTGAAAAAGAAGGGATTATTGCCCGTATGTTCAGCCTGTTTAGTAAAAAAGTCAAAAAGGAGCCTTGATCTGTGATAACCATTACCGATATTAGCCTCAGCTATGGAGAGCGGACCCTCTTTAAGGACGTTAATCTCAAATTTACCCCTGGCAACTGTTATGGCATCATCGGCGCCAATGGAGCAGGAAAATCCACCTTCTTAAAAATACTCTCTGGAGAAATCGAACACGACCGGGGCGCCATTACGGTCAGTTCTGGGGAGCGTATCGCAGTGCTGAAGCAAGACCACTTTGCCTTTGAGGATTTTTCGGTCCTTGAAACGGTGATCATGGGGTATCCCAAGCTCTATGCCATCCAAAAGGAACGGGAAGGGATCTATGGCAAGGAAGATTTTTCCGAAGCAGATGGTATGCGAGTCAGCGAATTGGAAGGGGATTTTGCCGAACTGGGAGGCTGGGAGGCAGAGGCCCAGGCAGGGCAGCTCCTCTCCGGGCTGGGCATTGATGAAGCAGACCAGGGCAAGATGATGGCGGAATTGGACGAATCCAAGAAGGTCCGGATCTTGTTGGCCCAAGCCCTCTTTGGCAATCCTGACATTCTCCTCTTAGACGAACCTACCAACGGTCTTGACCTGGAATCCATTACCTGGCTTGAGGATTTCCTCATGGACTTCCCCAACACCGTTATCGTCGTTTCCCATGACCGGCATTTTCTCAACGCGGTTTGCACCCATATCTGTGACATTGATTTTGGGAAAATCACCCTCTATTCAGGAAACTACGACTTTTGGTACCAGATGAGCCAGATGCTCCAGCGGCAGGCCCGGGATCAGTTGAAGAAACGGGAAGAAAAGGCCCGGGAACTCAAGGAATTCATCCAACGCTTTGCCTCTAACGCAGCAAAAAGCCGTCAGGCCACGAGCCGCAAAAAGGTTTTGGAGAAGTTGGACCTGGAAAACCTCACCGTAACCAGCAGAAAATTCCCCTACGTAGGGTTCAAGCCGGATCGGGAGATTGGGAACAAGGTGCTGCAGGTAGAGAACCTGGCTTGTACCAGTGAAGGGACCCCGGTGCTTACCAACTTTTCCCTCACGATAAACAAGGGGGATAAGATAGCCTTTGTAGGGACCGAACATCAGGCCAAGACCGCGTTTTTTGACTGCATCGCCGGGGTACAAAAGCCTAGTCTCGGCGCCTATTATTGGGGGCAGACCACCAGCTTTTCTTATTTTCCCAAGGAAAACAGCGCGTGGTTTACTGAAGAGCTTTCCATTACCGATTGGCTCAAGCAGTATTCCTCGGATCAGGATGATACGTACGTGCGCAGCTTCCTGGGACGGATGCTCTTTTCCGGGGATGAGGCCCTGAAGCCGGTGAAGGTCCTTTCTGGAGGTGAAAAGGTCCGGTGTATGCTCGCCCGGATGATGCTTTCCGGAGCCAATGTACTCATCTTAGACGAGCCTACCAACCACCTGGATCTGGAAGCCATCACTGCCCTCAACGAGGGCCTTGCGGCTTTTAGCGGGGTGGTGTTGTTTAACTCCCACGACCATGAATTCGTCAATTCTCTGGCAAACCGTATCGTGGAAATCCTCCCGGCAGGTCATGCCCTCATTGACCGTATGATGCCTTTTGACGATTATCTAACCGATGCATCGGTCAAAGCATTGCGGGCTGCCGCTTCGGATCCTGCAGGCCGCTTGATGATATGATAGCCTTGTTCGACAACAAGGTTGGCTGTCGCGGACTTGTTTCCGGAACAAGGTATGCGATTTCCCTCCAACGAACCGGTGGTTCGGGGGCTGCGAAATTGCCGTATTTTAAGCGAAAGGCGGCGGTTCTTTGGTTCGACGGAAACTTCAGTTTCCGAAGAGCCTTACGTTATTAAAAATAAGGAGTGCCTATTATGACTCAAACAAACATGATCAAAATACCTCTGCCCAAGGCGCTCAGGATGATTGGTATGTATGCCGCATCAAAGCTGGGCGCCCAGTTGCGGGCAGTTGCCTTTGTAGTGATCTATCTCTTTCTCGCCCAGACGTTTATTTTGAAAGTACCGGTGGAACATGTCTTTTCAGTGGCCCTGGGAGTAGGGGCTACGGTGATGGGACTGGCTTTTTTTCTGGAAGGCCTGTTTTTGGGGATCATGCCCCTGGGTGAACAGTGCGGACTGCGGCTGCCTCCTAAGGCAGGCCCCCTGGGGGTAGGGGTATTTGCAATTATTATCGGGGTTACCGCAACCCTGGCAGAGCCGGCTATCAGCTTCCTTAAACTGCAAGGGAGTGTGGTGAAATGCTGGGATGCGCCCCTCCTCTACCTAGTGCTTAACCGCGGTTCCGCCTGGCTGGTCTTGGCCATTGCCATAGGGGTGGGCCTGGCGGTCCTTTTGGGGGTGTTCCGGTTTATTTATGGCTGGCCCTTTAAACCCGCCGTATTTATCATGATGCCTATCCTGCTGGTCATCGGGTTTATCTGCGAGCAAAATTCCATCCTCCGTCCCCTAGCCAACCTGGCTTGGGATACAGGGGGAGCGACTACCGGTCCGGTAACGGTTCCTTTGGTCATTGCCCTGGGCATCGGGGTTTCCAAGATCGCCGGGGGTAACAAGGGAGGCGCGTCAGGGCTGGGGGTCATTACCCTGGCTTCCGGCTTGCCCGTACTGGCGGTCTTTGCCCTGGGTTTCTTCCTCCTGCCGAAAGTTCCAGAACCCTCCTCGCCCGGGCAGTTCTTTGCGGCAGATCCCCTGGTTCGGACCAAGGCGGAATATGTGGCGGGAAGCGAGGAAGCCTTGATAAGCCTGGCCCGTCACGCGGTGGCCCAGGGCTTCTTGGAAGAAAACCTATTCCGCGGGTCCTTCCCCGGAGCTGCTCTTGAAGAGAAACCCCTCGTTGCCGCCCCCCAATCCTCAGTAAAAGACCCCAAAACCCTGGTTTCAGGAAAGACCTGGCAGTCCCTCAAAGACGCGCTCATGGCCGTGCTGCCCCTCACCCTGGTCCTGGTGGTTACGATCCTTATCGTGATACGGGAACGGATCCGGGAGACCGATGTAAGCCTCTTGGGTATTGCCTTTACGGTTATTGGCATGTTTCTTTTCAGCTTTGGTATGGAGCGGGGGATTTCCGCCTTGGGAACCCAAGCGGGCGCGGCCCTTCCCCATGCCTATGAGCAGACCGTCAGGAACGACGCGGCAGTGGTGGTACGAGGGGTGGATAGATCATCCCGGTTCATTGTGCCAGGGCCTACCGGGGCCAAGCCCTATATCTGGATTAACGATGGCGCCGGGCTTAAAGCAGTGCCTTTTGATGCGACGCAAATGCAGGAGTCCACCGGAACGTACCGGCATATTCCGGTAGAGGATGCGGTTTTTTCGAGATGGGGACGTATTGCCGGTTTGGCGGCAGTGCTGATCTTTGTATTTATTCTCGGTTTTGGCGCAACCTTGGCAGAACCCTCTTTGGCAGCCCTGGGCATTACCGTGGAAGAACTAACCACCGGAACTTACAAGAAAAACACCTTGGTATCCATGGTGGCCATTGGCGTTGGTTTAGGCATGGCCGCAGGGTTTGGACGAATTCTTTTTAACCTCCCCCTGGCGTGGTTACTGGGTATTCCCTATGCCCTCGCGATAGTGCTGACCTTTGTATCTTCCGAAGAATTCGCCGCCATTGCCTGGGATTCCGCAGGGGTTACCACCGGCCCTATAACCGTGCCGTTGGTGATCGCTGCAGGTCTGGGCATTGGTCAGAGCGCCGGAGCTGGAGCGGTGGGAGGCGCTTTTGGCGTCGTTGCCAGCGCCAGTGTTTTTCCGATTGTGGCGGTGCTGCTTTCAGGGATGATCAACAACGCTCGAACAAAAAAGGTACTCCCCTTTAAATCAATCCTGTAGGAGTATGCCATGTTTGAACAAACCGCTTTTTCAAAAATAAACTGTGTGGTTAATAATACGGTAACGCCTTTAATTGATAAGGTCCTCAAAGACCTGGCCATTCCTGAAGTATACATTCAGCAGGCAAAACAGATAAGCCTCCTGGATCGTTCCACCTGGTTTGGACTGCGTTCATCCACCAAACTGGAAGAAGCCCGGGCGGTGTTTTACCGGTTCTATGTGCCGGCCGCGTATGAAACCGGAACCATGCGCCGGATCGCGGAAGCAGCGGATCTGTATCTGCCTGGCCGCGGTTCCATTTATGCCAAAACGATTAGGATGCATCGAAAGACCCCTTTGGCCTTTGATATGGAAAAGTTGGAGACCCTGGCTGGAAGCGGAGACCCTGGTAAAGATAACTACGCGGTGATCTACTGCATTGTCCAGCGGGGCGCGGCTTCCTCTTTAGCCGCGACCGTGCTGGAGATGGGCCTCTGTGTACCCCTGATTTCCTTTGGACATGGCATGGGTTTGCGGGATCGCTTGGGATTGCTACGGATTACCATTCCGGTGGAAAAGGAAGTGATCTATTTCATTGTCCCCAAGATCGATGCGGAGTTGCTGGAAAGCGTGATCATCCATAAGGCCCGGCTGGATCTGCCGGGGCAGGGTTTTTTGTATAAAACCTATATCCGGGCTGCGGCGGTGAACCTCCATGTACGCCGGGGAAAACGGCATTATGCGGCCACCATGGAACAGGTTATCGCTACTTTGGACGATCTCCGGGGTTCCAGTGATTGGCGGCGGCTGGGGGCAAGCCCTGCGGAAAAACCGGAAGGGGAAACAAAAGAGGATCTCACCTGCCTTTCGCTCATTGCTGAAGAAGGTACGCTGGATGTATTCGGCAAAACGGCTTTGGATTACGGATCCGGGGGCGCCACATTTATTCCCTTGGAATTGCGTTCCCACCAGCACGAGGGGGAACATAGTCCCATCTCTCATGCGCGAGAAATTTGTGATCTGGTCGTAGCTACCAGTATTAAGGAAAAGATCTTAGCCGGGATGCAAGGGGCAGGGTTCTTTGAAGGGGAAACCCCGGGGATGCTTGAAATATCCTCAGCCCATTCTGCAGTAACCTACCTTAGGCTGAAAGAGGGAAGCCAGTCAGCGCCTGGGGGTAGGGGATAACCGGTGAAGACCTGGGGAAGGGCCGCACCTACTGGTTAGACTCACTCTAACCTACTGGTTAGACTCACTCTAACCGCCTTACCGGCATGGCGCCATGCCGTGTACCCCGCCCTGTTCAACCCAAGCGGTCATCGCCTAAACAGCCTTTCGCGGTTACCGCAAGTACGGTAAAAAAGAGTATATTAGAATCATAATGTCCATAGCTTGTTACCCTGAATTAGTACCCATAAGTTTTGCATTACAGGCGGAAATACAAGGCCGGTTATTCCAGATCCCTGACGGAGTTTCAGAATATACCTTTGCCAATCTCTATTTGTTCAGAAAACGGTATAATTATCATGTTGCCCTGCATAAGAATAGCCTGATCATTTCTGGGGAACGGGAGGGAGAGCGCTTTTTTATGAGTCCCTGCGAGATTCCTGAACAGGAAGTGCTCCAGGAACTCTTTAAAACCCATGATTACTGGAAAGGCATACCCGAGTCGGTATTGACGCCGAACCGGGAGCGGCTGATGCAGTGGGGCATTGAAATCACCGAGGACCGGGATAATTTTGACTACCTGTACCGGAGAACCGATCTGGCCCACTTACCAGGGAAGAAGTATCACAAGAAACGTAACCTCGTCAACGCCTTCCTCAGCGCCTATACGCATGAAGAACAGCCGCTCAGAGCGGAACTCCTTCCCCAGGCCATGATGGTCCTGGAACGGTGGCGGCAGGACAAGGGGGAGGATGGGGATTACCATGCGGCCAAGGAAGCGCTGGAACTGTTTACCCTACTGGGTATGCAGGGGAGCATCTATTATATAAACGGAAAACCCGGGGGCTGGTGTTTAGGAGAAGCCGTGGCCCAGGGGACCATCTTTGCGGTTCATTTTGAAAAAGGCATTGATGAGTACAAGGGGATTTATCAGTTTATGAACCAGACCTTTGCCGCGTCCCTCTCTGAAGGATTCGCCTATATTAACCGGGAACAGGATCTGGGGGATGAAGGGCTTCGTCAGGCGAAAATGACCTATCGCCCGTGGGGGTTTGTACGCAAATATACCGGTCATTACAAGCCGTGAAAAAATGCGGGGACCTGCCGGTGAGGAGCGGGGCCTGGTAACCGCTATGGTATTAGCCCTACATAATGGGGAAAAAAGCGGTGAATTTGCCTTAAAAATCCCTACAGCGCGTTAAAGATAAAATTGCTAGACTGGTAATGCCATTGATTGATCTATTTGGTACAATAGTGCATAGTAACATTAATCATGGATAAAAACTATCAAACCGCCCTTTCTGAAGCCATTCAAATTCGGCGGGAATATATAGAAAAATCAGTATTAGTTCCTTTAAAAGAAGACCTCCGTGCGTTCTATAACGCCTATGAAGATTTGTATCGTATGTTACTCTCCAAAGGGATGGTCAAGGAAGATCCCTATAAACAGGATATACAAATCGGGGAAATTCAAGTTCCTGAAACCGAGCCATTTTCAGACAGTGAAAAGGATCAACAGCTTACGATCAGGCTGTCCCATTATGATATACAGCTTGATGTATTGGTCAATTTTTACCAGTTTAATACTACCTATTTTACCATTGACCGGATTAAGCGGGTCCTGAGTCTCATCAAATATATTGACTGGATTAATCTCAGTCCTGATTCTGCATCCCCCATTACCCGGGCCGTGGCGGAGATGACCAATCTCTTACGGAGGGGAGCCGATGCCTTGGGCGTCGGGGGAATCGTAGGGCTCATCCAGCGTTTAGCCAGATTAAGCCGCTCGATTCTGGGTTCTTTAAAAGTCCTCTTTGATTTTAACCGGGAGGCGTATAAACTTGCAGTACGAACCGCGGTAAGCGGCCATATACCCCCAGGAAAAAGCCCTTCCATAGGGGATATTAAGAAACACATAGCCCCTGGTACGCCGGTATATACTGAATTGCTTGAAGAATTGATAAAAGAAGACTATTCGTCTAAGGGGCCGGAATTGCAGGAACAGGTCCTCCAGTCCTTGCAGGTTCCTGAGGAGAAGCAGGAGACCGGTACCCAGGAAGTTTCATTCAAGCATTTCCTCGTGGAAGGAGTGCAGATCATCAGCGGGCTTGCCCCGCTCCTCCTCGAAATAGGGATAAAATTAGACGCTAATGAAGCGGTTCTGGCAAACCGGAAGCTCAATTTTTGGAATAAAGTTAAGCGGTTCTTGGAGCGGATGATGAACAAGGAACCGGAACCGGTCATCTATGAAGTGGTGTATCAACCGTCCAGTTCTTCGCCGGTCAAAGAACTCGTTAATTTTAACCAGTTACGCGGTAAGGTTGCTAAAAAGGCAAAACAATTTGCCTCTGCCCAGAGTATGACCTTGGCGCAGATTAACGCCCTGGGGGATGAGCAGCTTATGAAATTTCTCGAACATGGCATCAAGGATACCCAGTCCCTCTATAAAACCTTAAACGCGGTGGATGATTATTTTAAGCAGACCGTTGATCTCGAGGATCGGACTAAAATAAAGGGTATAAAACCGGAACTTTCTACCATGAAGAACACCTATATCAAGGCAAACCAGCGGCGTTCTGACTATACGCTCTTGAAGGAAGAAGCAGAACAACTGAAAAAGCTGAATATTGTCCAGAAGGACTAGGGTTTTGCGCTCCATGATGCTCAAGCGTAGAAAAAACCGATCATATACGGGATGACGGGTAAGTACCTGCCAGTACTGATGAAGTCGAATCTATAAGGGTAACAGGTGAATGTATGAAAAAGTTCAATATCAGGGATCTCGGGCTCATGTATGGGGTTATCATCCTGGGCTTGGTATCGTGCAAAAGCGCTTCTATGCGGCAAGAAGCAATGCCCCTGCCTGGGGAACCTCAGGAGCGCCTGGTGGATCAGGGGGCGATCCCTCAAGGGCCGGATTTCGCGGAAACCCGGCCGCGGTCGCTGGTTCGGGACCAGCTTACCGTAACCTTTTCCAGCGGGGACTTGGAATTGGATTTCCGAAAGTCCTATCTGGCCTATGAAGCCCAGCTTTTTACCGGGCTGTATGAGGGCCTTTTTTCTTATCACCCGGTTACCATGGAACCGGTTCCTGGGCTTGCCGCGCAATGGGAGGTGTCAGAAGATAAAACGCAGTGGACCTTTACGATCCGGGAGCATGCCAAATACTGGAACGGGGATACGGTGAGGGCGGAAGATTTCCGGGCGGCTTGGATATCCCTGTTGGATCCTTCGGCGAACTCCCCCTATTCATCCTTGTTTGATATTATCCAAGGGGCCAGGGACTACCGGACAGGGCGGCTCCGGGACCCCCGGCGGATCGGCATTAGGGCCGATGATGAACGAACCCTGGTGGTACAGCTCAACACCCCGGCATCCTTCTTTCCGAGTATGCTCTGCCACCATTCTTTTAGTCCCATTCATCCGTCTATGCTGAACCAACCGGATTGGTCCCAGGTTATCCCGGTTTCTAACGGGCCTTTTTATATTGAAGATCATACCCTGGATCGGATGGTGCTGGCTAAAAATGAGTTGTATTGGGGCGCTAAAAATGTCTCCTTGAATAAGATCATCTTGAAGTTTACCGAAGACGGGGATGAAGCCACCGCGCTGTGGAACTCCGGGGAAGCCCGGTGGATTTCCGGGGAGGTGAACCTGGAAACCTTGACGGACCGGAGCGGGATCATGGTCAATCCCATGTTTGCCACCCACTATTATTTTATTCGGTCCGCGGAAAAACCCTGGAACGATCACCGGATCCGGCGGGCCCTTTCCTTGGCCCTGCCCTGGGAGCAAATCCGGGAGGGGCACCTGCTTCCTGCGAAAACCCTCATCTACCCGATTCCAGGATATCCGCAAGTAAAAGGCGTGGATAGTACGGATATGGAAGAGGCGCAGCGGCTTTTGGCGGAAGCGGGGTTTCCCAAAGGGGTGGGGCTGCCGGATCTGGTCATCAAGTTGACCCCTTCTCCAGAGGCCTCCCGTGTGGGGGCCCTCATGGCCGGGGTTTGGATGGAAAAGCTCGGGGTTCCGGTAAAAATCACCGTGATTCCTTATAATCAATACTTTCAGTCGCTGAAACAAAATGACTATGCAGTGGGCTTTTCTACCTGGATTGGCGACTTTGCGGATCCTTATACCTTCCTCCAGATGTGGCGCAGAGATTCCAACCTGAATGACGCCCAGTACAATGATACGGACTATGAGCACTTGATGGATAAGTCCATGACCGAGGATGGGGAAAAACGGTGGGCCACCTTGGCGGAAGCGGAAAAACTGCTCCTGGACCGGGGTACGGTGCTCCCCATTTCCTATAGTCCGGCTATAAACATCGTGGATACGGATGAACTAGACGGGTGGTTCCCCAATGCCCTGGATATTCATCCCTTTAAGTACCTCTCCTTCAAGGCCTATAAGCCCTTACCGGGAGTAACCCAGGCGCGGAGGCAGCGGAAGCTGCGGGGCTAGGGTCAGGCGCCGGGTTTTGAGGTTTCCCGCTTCCAGGTTGGCTGGCCGGACAAGGGGAAGAAACTTCCCCCAGAGCAGCGCCCAGTATGGGCGTAAGGATATAGTTTTATGCCATAAAGGAGCAGGTTTGTTATGTTCCCAGGAACAGCGAATGACCCCTTGATCTGTTCTGCCCGTCTTATCCCCACCAAGGCTGTTGGGAGCCATAACCAGGGCTGTTAGGGATGCCTCACCCAGGCTGTCGCTGGTCTCACAACAGCCTGGACAGTTCACCCCGGAAACTTTCAGACAGGGCGGCCCTGTCTCTGGGGAACCCTGGGGCCTGGTCTACACAGGGCTTCCTGAAAGAGGAATTAAGCACGATGGAGCATATCCCTATGGGCATCACTTATTTTGTCTCACCCCCCATACACATAATGTTACAGGAATACCTGTTGGTCATTCCTAGCGCATTGGGCAGGTTCAGCGTTCTTCATCCAGCACCATGGTTTCATCTTGATCATAAAAGGAGTGGGTTATGAAAATCGGCGTTAAACTGGTAACGACTATCAGCGTCTTCAATCTCATCGGCATCGGTCTTTTAGCAGGAGTTACGCTCATGCTCTCCCGGGCGGAAATCACCCGCCTGGTGGATAAACACGCGGAAAGCATCGCTATCCAGAGCAGTAAAACCATACAAAACTGGCTCAACGAACATATCGATCCGGTAAGAACCCTCGCGCATGTTATGGAAGCCTATAAAAAAATACCCCCTGAACAGCGCCGGGACTATTGCAACCTGATGCTGCTGCAGGTAGCCCTGAAAAACCCAACCCTAGCAGGGGTGTATGCCAACTGGTCCCCCAACGGGCTTGACGGCATGGATGAAGCCTATGCGAATACTCCCGGAACCGATGAAACCGGACGGTATATACCCAGTTGGGGCGTTGTTGACGGTAAACCCATAGTACGGCCTATACAAGGGTTCAGTTGGGAGATGCTTACATACATGCCGGCTTTTGGTGAAGAGTATATACTGGATCCTGCGGTGTATCCATTTGCCGCGGGGAACCTGTTGATTGCCAATATAGGGGTTCCGGTAAGGGATCCAGACACCAGCGCGGTTATAGGCGTCATAGGCAATGTGATTGTATTATCCACCATTCAGGCTATCGTGGAGGAGATTAAACCCTTCGGCAACGGCCATGCCATGGTGTTCAGCTCAGGGGGCATTATCGCAGCTCACCAGGACCCCAGCCGGATCGGAAAGAATATACGAGACTCAGAAACCGACACCTTCGGCCCGTTCCTGGACACTATGGTTACTGCGGTTACAGAAGGAACCCCGGCTTCCTTCTCTTACCAGCCCCCGCAATCCGATACGGTGATCCAGTACTATGCAGTACCTTTTACGGTGGGATACGCTTCTAACCCCTGGACCATGGTCGTGGGGGTTCCACGTAACACCATCATGGCGCCGGTCTACCAGATGCTGAGGTTCTGCGCTCTTATCGGTTTCCTGAGCATGATCCTCATGTCTATAGGGGTCTTCTCTATGGCCCGTTCCATCAGCCGTCCCATCAACACCCTCGCAGGCTTGCTCAAGGACATTTCCAAGGGAGACCTCACCAAGACCATA
>JAISOX010000088.1 GCA_031275325.1 Treponema sp. | reverse complement strand
CTCGTTCAATATATGTGAAAGGTTATAAGAAAGTATCGTTTGTATTAATGACTGCGGTTATTTGTCTGGCTGCCCTGAAGTACCTCCAGTTATTCATTTAGGGGTTTTGGAACAGGCTCACTTATTTCACTTACAAAAAAAGATTTACTAGCATCTTTCAATTGGGATCCATTGTTGATCCAAGCATACCAACGATGTCTAAAGATTACAGATGATCTGCCAGAAATTGTTTTTTTACATGGGAATGGCATGGAACTAATAAAAACAATAGTAATGTTATAGTGTATCAACAAGAACAGCAGAAGCCTGGATATTGTATCAAGTCCTCCGATGGAACAAGATGCAAAAGGTCAAGGTTATTGTTTCCAACTCAAAATAAAGATTATAATGCTGACCCATTTATCAAAGATTCATGGGACAAATTCAGGGCTAATTTGCCTAAATGTTTTATGTTTACTATATTTGGTTATTCCGCACCAAAATCAGATATTGTAGCGTTGAACGCTATAAGAGAAGTATTTTTAGTCTCGTTTTTTACCGTTTGAAGTGCCTTAGGGATGGACATCCTCGCTCCCGCAAAACTGGCATTTTAGCGCTATTGCTACCATAACTTCCCCCTCATAAAGTTTTCGGTATAGTATATCCGCTTTTATACTAATAAGGCCCTATCCCCAAACAGTATCCGCGTCTCATGGTACTCGGTATCAGGGGCTTCATACTACAAGATATACCGCAGTACCAGCGCGTACGGTTCGTATACATATGAGGCGAATTCGACGGAAACATCCTATACCGATACGAACGTATCGCTGAATACGACCTATTATTACAAGGTAAGCGCGGTAACCAGCACGGGGGAAAGCGCTCAATCAAGCTATACTTCCGCAACAGGGTACGGCTTATCAGGTGGAACCGACGGTGAAGGCGGATCATCCTACGCTAATGCCATAACCCTATCTCCAGATGAATCGCGAACTGGTGTGTTAAGTTCAAATTCCCCTGAGATGTGGTATCGTGTTACCGTAAGTAGCGGACATTATTTATGGGGAAACAGCGCATCCGGTGTTGGCTTTTATATCTATGACAACTATGGTAAGGACGTAGACACTATCATCGTGGATACCAGCGGAGAGTACCTATTTCCATCAAGCGGAACCTATTATATAAGAGTTATTCCCAAGGACGGGAATACCAGTAATTACGGCACGTATACTATTGGGACCTCCTCCTATTACTATTAACCCGCGGCTCTAAGCCATAGGGGGCGCTCCGTTCTGAAGCGCCCCCTGCTTTTGGAAAGACCGGCGCATGACCCAGGAGAAACCTCCCTGGTCATGCCCTCCTGAAAAAACAAGGGGTTTGCCTGGCGCAAACCCCTCCTCAAACTAAAAAATGATCTTCGGCCCTGACAAGGCTTCCAGCCATACCGGAATCGTCCGCAGCCCCCCGTGAAAAAACATACTGAAATCCCGATACCAGCTCATGTTACACTCATTACAGGGAGGCCGCTGTAACGCGCTGGCTTCCATGGTCAGGATGTTCCCCAAAACCTGGGGAAGCTGCATACAAGGACGCACGTCAAAAAACCAATCCACAAACAGCACATGCTCCCCGCCGTAACAGGGATACCGGGCCAAGCCCGGGTCTTTCAGGTAATTGATAATATTCTGCATGGAAATAACCGAATTGATGATCTTATGTTTCCCCGATTTTTTTAGGCGGATTGCCTCGGTCAGCCCATGGATCACCTTATCCCGGGAAAGGCTGATCCCTTCACCTCCCAGAGGGTACACCTGGGATTTGGAGAAGGTCGGATAATTAAGGGAGATATAGGTAAACCCCATGTTGGCTGCCCGGACGCACACCTCTTCCAGCTTATGGTAGTTATCGTTCCAGATGAGAACCGACGCCATGGTTTTGAGGGAGGTCTGGTGGACCAAGTCCATGGCCTTGGCCATTTCATCCATAATATTCGGAATCTGCCGGGATTCAGCCATAGTAACCGGATCTCCCGAATCAAAGGAGATACTGAGCAGGTCGCATCCTGCATCCTCCAGACGCTTCAGGATGTCCTTCCGCATGAGGAGCTGAGGCGCGGCATTCAGGACCGCGTTGTTCATCTTCCGCTTGCTTGCCCGTTCAACAAAGGCAATCACCTCAGGGTGCAGCAGCGGCTCCCCGCCAGTAATGGTCAGATGGGACACCCCGAAATCCGCCAGCCGCTCAATCGCCGTAAGGGCCTTTTCTTTGTCTACAAATACCTTGGGATGTTGTTTCCATATTTCACAAAACGAACATTTGGCAATACACGCATTGGTAATGGCAAATTCCGTAAACCGCAACGTACCTTTCACATAATTTCTAAAGATATTCCTATTCTTCCCTCTCATTTTTTTTCCTTTTTTCTCTTACTTCTCATGGCCCCTAGTTCGTAGTTTGCGCGTCCTCTTTCTTTTTTTCTCTTACTTCTCATGGCCCGTGGTTCGTAGTTTGCGCGTCCTCTCTCTTGTTTCCCACGCATAGCCCTTGACCTAGTCTTGGTCTTACCCTTGACATAGCCTTAGTCTTACCCTTGACATAACCTTAGTCTGACCCTTGACATAACCTTAGTCTGACCCTTGACATAGCCTTAGTCTGACCCTTGACATAGCCTTAGTCTGACCCTTGACATAACCTTAGTCTGACCCTTGACATAACCTTAGTCTGACCCTTGATTGGCAGTCGAGCCGTCCTTTTACCTATGCCCTGCCTAGGGGGATAGGATTTGCTTCAGCCTGCTTACCGGCTTGATTCGGGCTGAGAAGGTAAGCTCAAACCCTTGTTCCACGCTGCCTTCCTTATGGTCATAATTGCTGATGATTCTATAACCCGGCTGCAGGGAAAACTGAAGCCACTCCAAAGGGGACCAGCTTCCCAACAGGGTGAGGGTATAGGTATAGGTGGGAATCCCCGTAGGGGGCCGGACCACATGGATAACCTCAGGGGCGGGCTGATAGGCATCAGTATCAAAAAGAGCGGTACTGGAGTTTTTCCCTTGCGCAGCAACCACCAGGGAAAACCCCAGGGACCAGTCAGACCCTTGGGAGGCCTCTGTCCGCCAGTATGTACACCAGAAGGTCCCCGCGATTGAATCCGGCCCAAAGGGAGTTCCGGTCCAATATCGGACGGTGATCCCATCCATTTCTACCATCTCTTTGTAATAGGACCAGCCTTTATCTTCTTTCAGGTACATATAGGGATAGGTATATACCCCCTCAAGACCTAAGACCCAGTATCCTTTAGAACCGGGGAGGGAAACTTCCAGGCCCCCCTGAAAGCCCAGCGCGTCCGGGGTGAGGGATTCTTTCCAGTTGGCATATTCCAGGGGTAACTGCAGTTGGGTCATCGCAAAAAGGCCGTAGAGCCGCAGGTATTTCCAGGGATGATATTCGATCTTGGCCCCAAAAAAGGCTCCCACCCGGGATCCTTCGTTGTTCAATTCAGGTACGCTTTCAAGAATAAGACCGGCATTGTAATCGTCATAGGTTTTCCACCCTTCGTAACTATGGAAGATCATCATGGGATTGAGATACCTAAGCTCCAAAGGCGCGTTGACCATGGCTCCTTCGGCAAAGGACAGGGAGATCCGTTTATGGGGCCGTAATTGCAGATAGTGCATATAGTGGTACTTGTTGACCTCGTACTGCATGACTTCCGCAGCATACCGGATGCTGGGGGAGTAAAAGGAGAGCTGCGCGTAATTGACCCGTTCCAGGTATTCCGAAAGGATGATGCTGCCGGTCCGGGTTCTGCCGAAAAAATCATCCCCAATCCCCACGGACAGATGGACCCCTGAAGCCTTACCAAAAGGAATGCCCGTGCTGAGGTAGGCCCGCTGGGGGATATGCACATCCCCCTGAGACGCCAGATCCCCGGGAATATTGGTGTAATTTTCATGCAGGGACGCCGCGTATTCGTTTTCACCAAAATAGGGATCCATTTCTGCGGTAATATACGAACCCAGGGAAATGCTCAGGGGGAGCATAAAAAAAGGCCGCCGGTCGCGGTGGGCGTATATCCAGTCCAGTGCAGGATTGGTCTTGAAATACAGTTCCGGCTGCACCAGGCCGTCAATGTCCGCCTGGATCCCGTCGGCTTGCACCGTATATCCGGAAAACCCCTTTAGGTACGCGATAATACGCTCATACAGGACCTGGCCGCTGGGAGAAAGGGTCTCCTCGTTGATTTCCTGGAGCAAAAACCGGATCTGCCCAATGGTCAGGGAAGAATCCATAAAAAACACCACTCCCTGTTCCTGGGAAAGGATACCCAGGGCTTCATAGACCCATTCCCCAGGATAGGCTATCTTCTGTTCCGGCAGGGAACTAAGCCCCGCGGCTCCCCATACCATCATAACCAGTCCCATGATTTTACCCATCCCCACGGTATGGAACAGACGCCTTTGCCTATAACTAGTTGATTTTTTCTGATTGCCCATAATAATATGCCTAATACTAATGAAAGATGGGGCCGTGGGTCAAGCGCAGCCCTTCTTGGAGGAAGATGTATGAATAAACGGTATCACTTGTTGAATATGCTATGGGTTTTTATCTTGGGATCATCCCTTTATGCCCAGACCCATGGATCCATACCTATGGATCATCCGGTGTATTATCTCCTGGAACAAGCCCAAACCAGGGGCCTTTGCGAACCCCTTCCAGCGGTAAAACCCTATTCCCGTAAGGTTGTCCTCAAAGCTGTCAATGAAATCCTCGATCATGAAACCCTGGATACCGGGGGGAGCCGGTTCGGTAAAAACCTGGCCCCCACAGAACGGCTCATCCTGGAAAAGATAAAACAGGATTTTGAAAAAAAGCCCGCTGGATTGGATTGGCAGCGGGGAGCCTATTATTTCAATATCCCTGCCAAGGGAGGGATCCGGTTTTCCGGGGATCTGGGGGTGGGTTTACGTTTGGCCTTTGGCGGAGGGGCCTATCCTGGTTCAGGGGATCTGGTCTGGGGAACAGACTCCTGGATTACGGGCTATACTAATGGCGATATAGGGGACCATTTTTCCTACAACTTTACCATTTCAGGGGGGCTCTTACGAAGCCCCCGGACTGAACTGGGTACCTATGCTCCCTATTATGACAGCGATAAGGAGATTCCCGTTTATAGTCAACCGGAAGCCTTTTTCCCCTACGCCTATCAGAAAGGCTGGGACGGTTTTCTCTTTAGTCCCGGGAGCATCACCGCGGGGGGCATGAAAAACTGGCCCCAGGGTCTTTCCGTCGGCCCGAGTCTTTTATCCGAAATATCAGGGGATCTCTTGGGAGAAACCCTCCGTTACCGGTTTGGCCGGTTCCGCCGGGAATGGGGAGGGATGTCCCAGGGCAGCAGCCTGGCGTTTAATGCTGCGGCCCAGCCCTTTTTGGCCCTGGAAGGGACCTTCAATCCGGTTTCTTGGTTTGCCTTCTCCGCGTTAACCGGGGTACTGGAATATTACAACTCCCAGAGCATAACCGACTCCGCGAAGACCAGCCAAAACGCCTTTTCCATAGAACAGCTCGAACTCAACTATAAAAACTACCTGCACTTTGATGTAGGCAGCGTTGCGGTTTGGCCGAAACGGTTTGAACTGGGATACCCTTTTCCTATCAATAACAACTTTCTGTACCAAAACAACATCGGCGACTTTGACAACATGGGGCTTTTTTTTAATGTGAAAGCCCAATATCCCGGCATCGGGGGCCTGTGGTTCTCCTTTTTTGCGGATGAAATAGAAGTTTCCAGCGTTTCCCGGCTCTTTGAACTGGACCGCCACATGTTTGCCCTGCAGGCCGGGGCCAAAATCGCGGTTCCCCTGCTTCCCTTTGGCGCGCTTACGGTGAGCTACACCAAAATCGAGCCTTATTGTTATACCCATACCCGTAAAGCGGTTCCCTGGTACGGGGACAACCTTATGGAAACCAGCTATACCAACAACGGCCAAAGCCTGGGCTATTATTTGCCCCCCAACTCGGATGAACTGCGTTTGCGTCTGGAAGCGACCCCCGCGCTGCATACCAGGGCCCATTTCCAGTACCAGATGATCCGCCACGGCGCGGATCATGGCGATCATGCGGTAGACGGCAGTTCCTTTCTGTCCGAGCTGGATCCAGATGGGCGGAGTGAAAATGCCGACCTGCGAAAGTTCTTCTTGCGAGACGGGGCGTACCAATGGCAGCATATCCTGAAAATCGGCGCGGCCCATACCTTTGCTAACCTTCCGGTCCCCTTTCAGGTGTTTGGGGAAGCAGGGGTGGTGATTGCTTACTTCACCGATATAGACGGGGATGCTAATGCAGGCAGCCCCTCCTCCTATTCGGTGGTGGATACATCGGAATACCCCCGCTCTACCGGGATTATCCTTACTCTTGGCTTCACCTGGTTCCTCTAGGAGGGAACCAAGGTTCCGTAAGGCCAAGGGCCGGTACAGAGGACCGGTTCGCCAGCAATCCCTTAACAACAAAAAACGTGGATTTCATTAAGAAATCCACGTTTTGGGGGGAATTGAGGACGAAGCAGCTCATTTTTTGGCAGACCGGGGCGGTTTCAAAACCTGCTTTGAAACCGCCTCAACCTGTTCGCCGTGTTTGGCCGCCCGCAGGTGGATCAACTATCCCATGTCTTGGCGTATACCGCACTAGATACAGGACCATCACCGACTTTGGAATTGTAAGCATAGACCTTAAACCAGTAAGTTGTATTTTTTTTAAGTCCAGTAACCTCATACCTAGTATATGGTGTTGAATAAGACGGCCCCATAGGTTTACCCGAGCTAGACGTTAAACCACCTGAAGAACTGGCTTCAATTATAAAATACATATCAGCATTTTTAACCTCATTCCATGTGAGGACGATGCTATAAGTAGTAGAAGAAACTGCACGGACATTATTCGGAGCGTTAAGCACAATATCCTCTTCAGGAGGCTCCTTTGGACAACCCGACAGCAATAACATAACGAATACCATACCAAACAACGAAATTTTGTTTAACATGTTTATCTCCCTTCATTCACTTCGTTCTGAGGTTGTTTCCCCAACCAACGGTTGCCCGGTGGAATATCTGTCGCCTGTTCTCTCATGCCCTACAGCCAGACCGCCGGACAGCTGTTTTACCGCCTTTATAGGCGGGTTTCCCTTTGTTACAGGCGTATTCTTTACGCCCCCTTTCCCTGGGCAGTTATGGTTTTACCTACCACTGAAACTGGGTTCCTAAAAATACGCCGCCTTCAGATGTCAAATCAAAGGCGACATGACGCAGGATCGGATTCTTGTTGATTGAATTCGCGTCCGCAATTTTGAATGCGTCGTCTTCCTCCACCAGCATCGCAAACACCAACACAACCAGACCGGCGGCGACGCTAAGTCCGCCGGTTACTTGGATAACATTCCGTAAATCCCCTGGTTCAACCGCATACCCCACGAAAAACGTACCAACGCCTCCCGCCATCAGCATGACGGCTTTCCAGCCTGTGCCATTGGCAAAGGCCGTACTCCCGCATACCGCCAAAAGCAGGGATAATACGATTATTTTCTTCAACATACTGGAGCCTCCTTTAATGTTCTGTTATCCCCGGAGCAGCGGGTAAAGGCCCCGCCTTTACCGCGCCATGAGGATCAAGCCGTATACCAGCATTCCCAGCCATTTCTTTCTCCGTTCATTCACTTTGTTCTGCGGCAGATTCCTACAACCAACGGTTGTTCCCGCAGAACCCATACAGTCCTGTTATGCGACGTAAAATCTGCTACGAAGCCGCCCACCAAGGGACGGCGGGCGGTGCTTCTTTTCTTCAGTTATGCGCCTACGGCGCATAACCAATTCACTTTTTGCGCGTAGCGCATAGGTTACATCAAAACACGCGCTACTCGCAAATGATCACAATACAGACTTTTTTTATCTCCATCCGATCTTTATTAAGGATCAAAGCTGTAGAGCAGAACCAGTCCCCACCTGCTGAATGCCGCGATACCTACTTCGGAATTGTGAGCGAGCCTCATTTTGCGCCGCATTAGCATTCCTAGCAGTTACTGATATGTTCTCCTCTATCCTTTCACCGTCTAATACCCCCCAAACATTAACAGACCACCAAGACTGTTCATCCATCGCTTGCACTGAAACGGCAGAACCAGTCCCCACCTGCTGAATGCCGCGATACTTGCTTCGTAATTGTGAGCGAGCCTCATTTTGCGCCGCATTAGCATTCCTAGCAGTTACTCTAAAGACCTCCGTAATATGTTCACCGTCTAATACCCCCCAAACCGTAACATCCCACTCACTCTGTTGCGCCTGAGCGATTTCTACACCTACCACTCCGAACACCAGCATCATTACCAGCATTCCCAGCCATTTCTTTGCCATTTTTATCTCCCTTTATTCATTTTGTTCTGAGGCGGTTTCCCCAACCAACGGTTGCCCGGTGGAATATCTGCCGCCTGTTCTCTCATGCCCTGCGGCCAATAGACCGCAGGACGGCTTTAGTTAGTTGCAGTTGCAACTTACGTTTGTATTCGCGGGTACTGGATGCGGTACGTTACCGGCAGCGCAACTTGATTGGAAACAAACATTAAAATCTCCGTCACCGTTTGCATCCGTAACAACATGACATGATCCATTCGGACAACCACCTGATGAGCCACTTGATGAACTGCTTGAGGGCTGATATGAATAATTGCCAAGTGCTTCTGCAAAATCAGCACATCCTATCAAGGCAGAAACGCATACCAGCGCTATTACCAACATTCCCAGCCATTTCTTTGCCATTTTTATCTCCCTTCATTCATTTTTCTCTGCGGCGGGTTCCATTAACCAAGGGTTGTTCCCGCGGAACCCTGCCGTATGGTAGGCCCTCATGCCCGTACCTGCATCCGTCATGTTTCTGCTCCCATTCGCGCCTCCCGATCTTTTTTTGCCATTCCTCAAGGAATGACCGCATGGAAAATATCGCTCCATTTACCCTTTTTCACCGTCCCGCTCTCCCAACGCGCCGCAAAGTACACCTTCTTCCCCCGCTCATCCTCCTCAAACACCAGTTCCAGAGGGCTCCTGGTGGAAAACTCGGAGTGAAGCAGATCCTTCACCTTCACCGGCGGCGTATCCGCAATCAGCCACAGGCACTCAAGGCCGTGGACATACTTAGGCTTGCCCCACCGGGCCGCGTGTTCGTCCCGGAACTTGATATGCACCGTCCGGGGGAGGGGCGTGGTAATCTCGATTTCAGGAATACCCTCAGGCGGCGGATGGGGCGTGGGCTTGACGTCGTAGATCGGTATCCGCAGCGCCCT
>JAISOX010000046.1 GCA_031275325.1 Treponema sp. | reverse complement strand
TTGACGGCTGCTATGCAATACTTTTCAAGGGAAAACCGCTCCTTGTCGAGGAACTGCCTATACCACAAAAAGGCCATTCCGGCTCAAGCGCGGCATAAGCCAGGGGGACATTTCTATTGAACGGAAACAGGGGACATTTCTACTGGTCCTTGACATTTTGAAACTGCCTCTATTGACAAAACTTCCCGGTAGCGATATGGTAGATCCATAGTAGGAGATTCAATGAATAGATTCATAATTACAAAAAGGGTCGTTCGGCGACCCTTTTTTTATAGGATCTTTTTTCCGCTGGCAAGAGGCGGTTGATTCATGGGGATTTCAGGCTATTTGAGGAGATGATCCGATGCGGTTCACGCCCAGGGAAGGGGACCCCTTATTTGATTCGATTAAACCGGTGGTACAGGGCTTGGGAATGGCCCTGGTGGATGTATCCGCGTCACGCCACAAAGGAAGCGTACAGGTCAGGACGGTGATCTATAAGCCTGGGACCGTGGGAGTGGATGATTGTTCCCAGGTCCATCGAGCCTTACTGCCCCGGCTGGAATTGGCCTTTCCCGGTCAAGATCTCTCGGTAGAGGTGTCTTCCCCTGGGATCGAGCGGGTTATTAAGGATGGATCCGAATTGGTCCATTATATTGGACGAGGCATAAAATGCTTCAGAAGGGATATTTCCGATTGGTCTGCGGGCATTCTTAAGGCAGCAGATGAAACCCATCTGGTGCTTCAAGGGAAGGATGGAATGATCGAGTTAGTATATGAGGATATCGCTAAGGCAAAGTTAGATTATTCACAGGAGGTTTAGGCTTGTGGCAATAGATATATCGGAAGCAATCCACCAGCTTATTCAAGACCGGGGTATGTCGGAGGAACTCATACTCAGGACCATCGAAAATACCATCCTTGCGGCTTATAAACGCCAGTATGGGAAT
The DNA here is from genome assembly GCA_031275325.1 of Treponema sp. Lineage (GTDB taxonomy): Bacteria > Spirochaetota > Spirochaetia > Treponematales > Breznakiellaceae > JAIRLU01. Next base: position 7,979 of record JAISOX010000046.1, on the reverse strand, counting down.
GCAGATAACGCCATTGTCCGGATAAGCGAGGAGCGGGAAGTCTCGGTATATGCGAAAAAGAAGATCGTTGACGGGGTGTATGATCCGGTTTCAGAGATAGATTTGGAAGACGCCCAGACACTGCATCCTGATGCGGATATAGGGGATGAGATCCTCATTGAAATAGATCCTAAAGAATTTGACCGTATTTCGGTCCAAAGCGCCAAACAGACCGCTCATCAATCCATCCGGGAAATCCAGAAGGATAGCCTGTATTCCGAATATAAGAACAAGGTGGGGGAGATCATCATCGGGTATTATCAACGGGAACGGAATGGTACGATCTATGTGGATCTGGGGAAACTTGAGGGAATTCTCCCGAAAAAGTACCAGTCTCCCCGGGAATCCTACCATGTCAATGATAGGATCAAAGCCCTGATTATCGAAGTAAATAAGACCCCTGCAGGGCTCCAGGTGGTTCTCTCCCGGACCCATACGGATTTTGTCAGGGCGATTTTTGAGCTTGAGGTACCTGAAATTTACGACAAAACCGTGGAAATCCATAAGCTCGTTCGGGAACCAGGGTACCGCACCAAACTAGCGGTCTATTCCAACCGGGATGATGTGGATCCTGTGGGGGCCTGTGTGGGGCTCAAAGGGGTGCGGATTCAAGCGATCATCAAAGAACTGGAAGGGGAAAAGATCGATATTCTCAAGTACGATCCGGATCCCCGGCGTTTCATCAAGAATGCCCTTTCCCCGGCAGAGGTGCGGGATGTGATTACCCTGGATGAGGGGAAACATCAGGCCCTCGCGGTGGTGAGTGAGTCCCAGCTCTCCCTGGCCATAGGCAAGCAAGGGTTGAACGTGCGCCTGGCGAATCGGCTGGTGGACTGGAATATTGATGTGAAAACCGATGCACAGTTTGAGGAAATGGATATTGCCGCTGAATCCCGCCGCGCGGTTTCTGAATTGTTTGGAGACGCCGAAGGGTATGAAGAGGAGCTTTCCCGGATTTCTGAACTTCCTGGCGTGGATACCCTGGTAGCCCAAGGGCTTCGAGAAAAAGGCATTGACTTTATAGAAGATTTTCTTGCCCTTTCCCCCAAAGAACTGTTGGAACTCAAGGCTATTACTGCGGAACAGCTTGAGGCTTTACATAAATTAATTGAAGAGAATGTGGAAATTGTCGAAGAAGATGAGAAAGCGCCCCTCCCTGAAGAGGCCCTTACCGGGGCAGGGAAGGTCTCTGAGGATGAGCAAGTCCTTCATGAGGAGCTACTCCCAGAGCTTGAAACCTATGAATGTCCTGAATGCGGCGCTCATATAACCGTAGACATGACCAGTTGTCCGAATTGCGGCATTGGGTTAAGCTTTGAATATGAAGATGAATAACCGGTTTTAGTTAAAGATCGGATATTATAATTAAGGTGGATTATGGCTGAGGAATTAAATAGTACCCAGAAACCAAAGGCAGAACTCATTAAACGGGTGTTGAATGAGCCTGAATCTTCAGATGGAGCGGTAAAACATACCCCTGCTTCGGGCCGCAAGAAGCTGGTCGTTAAGAAAAAAGCCCCTGCTCCTTCGTTTCCTCACTCGGGACCAATCGCTCCGGTTAAGAAATCCCAAGCCAAGGTGGTGGTTGCCAGAGAAGGGGTTCCTGATGCTCCCAAAGATACGCCCAAGGAGCCCTCCAAGCAGGTCTTGGAAAATGATGTACCCATCGTACCTCCAGCCATAACTCCTAAAGCCCCCCGGGAATCAGGGACTATACCGATACCAAGTAAGGGGACGGTTCCCAAAGGTAAACCGCAAGAACAAGACCGTCCTCCCTTGCCTCGAAATGTGGTCAGCTCTTTCCCGGTTACGCAGCGGCCTGCTGCCGCGGCAGGTAGGGTGGGGGGTAAATTCGTCGGCTCCAAGTATCCACGGGAAGATACCCAGAACCGTTCCGGCCAATCCTCTGCCCGTCAAAGACTGGTGGGTACAGCAGGCAGGGTAGGAGGGAGGCCGGTGGGGCCGCGAAATACCGAAGCTGGTCATCCCAACAACCGTTTCGGCGCTCCCAGTGGTCCCCGTCCAAACGGGAGATCCCCCGGCGGACAGCGGCCCCGAGGACCCGGTAGACCTGGTTTGCCCCTGGGAGGCCCCCCCCGGCCCGGCGGGTTTGGAACGCCCCGACCGGGAATGGGTAGATTAGGCGGCCCTCCTCGGGCCGGGGCAGGGACTTCTTCTCAGAATCCGCCGGTAATTGACAACAAGGGACCGGTTAAAAAAACCTTCAAATCCAAGAAACCGATGTATACCCGTCGGGAAAAAGAATTGGAAATGGAGGAAAAACTCCTCCAGACGAAAAAGAAGATAGCCCATATAGCGAATCCAGTACCTAAATCCATTGATATCATGGAAGTGGTATCGGTTTCTGAGTTGGCCCGTAAGATGAATCTCAAGGCTTCGGATTTGATTCAGAAACTCATGAGTATGGGGATGCTGGTTACCATCAACCAGCAGATCGATGCGGAAACCGCTACCCTGCTGGCCGCGGAATTCGGGGCGGATGTACGGATCATCAGCCTCTATGATGAGACCCTGATCGAAACCGAGGTGGATGATGAACTCTCCATGGATCCCCGTCCGCCGGTAGTTACGGTCATGGGGCATGTGGATCATGGTAAGACCAAGTTGTTGGATGCTATTCGCAGTGCGGATGTGGTTTCTGGGGAATTCGGGGGCATTACCCAGCATATCGGGGCCTATACGGTGGATACCCTCCATGGACGGATCACCTTCCTGGACACCCCAGGGCATGAGGCCTTTACCCGTATGCGGGCCCGGGGCGCCCAGGTAACGGACATTGTGGTTCTGGTGGTTGCAGCAGATGACGGGGTCATGCCCCAGACCGTGGAAGCCATTAACCACGCCAAAGAAGCGGATGTTCCCATTCTCGTGGCGATCAATAAAATCGATAAACCCGAGGCTAATCCGGATCGGGTAAAGAGTCAGCTTTCTGAATTGGGGCTTCAGCCCGAAGAGTGGGGCGGCCAGACCATGTTTGTAGAAGTTTCCGCCTTGAAAAAAGAAGGGATCGATAAGCTCATTGATTCCATACTGCTGGAAGCGGAAATCTTGGATCTCAAGGCAAACTACAACCGGGCCGCGGAAGGCAAGATTCTGGAATCCCGAATTGACCATGGCCGGGGTATTGTAGCCACGGTTATCATAGAGAAAGGAACCCTGAAAATCGGAGACTCCTTTGTAGCGGGGATTTGGCCGGGAAAGGTCCGGGCCCTCTTTAATGACAAGGGAGAAAAGGTTGAAGTGGCGACTCCCTCCATGCCCATAGAAGTGCTTGGTTTTGAGGGTATTCCCAATGCAGGAGATCCCCTGCAGGTGGTGGAAGAGGAAAAGCAAGCCCGGAGCATTTCAGGTAAACGGCAGGAGCTCAAACGCTTTGAAGACGCGAAGAACGTCAAAAAGATCACCTTAGACAATCTGTACGATACCATCAGCGATGGTGCGATTCAGGAACTCAAGGTGATCATCAAGGCGGATGTGCAAGGTTCTGCGGAAGCCTTGCGCTCAAGTCTGGAAAAACTTTCCACCAAGGAAGTACGGCTCAATGTGATTCAGGCCCTTCCCGGAGCCATCAATGAAGGGGACGTGGACCTGGCCATTGCTTCCAACGCCATCATCATCGGGTTTAACGTGCGGCCGGTTCCCAAGGCAAAGCTCTTAGCGGATCAGGAAAAGGTGGACATCCGTAAGTACAACATCATCTACAAGGCGGTGGAGGAGATCCAACAGGCCATGGAGGGGATGCTCAAACCAGATACCAAGGAAGAGGTTATCGCCACCGTGGAGGTCCGGGATACCTTCAAGACCCCGAAATTCGGTACTATTGCAGGCTGTTATGTCTTGACTGGGACAGTCAAACGGAGCGCCAGCGTCCATGTCATCCGGGATGCCATCGTGATTTATACCGGCAAGATCGCTTCCCTGCGCCGGTTTAAGGATGATGTGCGGGAAGTTGCCGCAGGTTATGAATGTGGTATGGGGATTGAGGGTTTTGACAACATCCAGGTGAACGATCAGTTTGAAGTTTTTGAGATGATTGAAGTTGCCCGGAAATTGAGTTAAGCCAGGACCTTAAAAAAGCGCCTGAGATGATGCCCGGTTTCCGGTTATCTAAAAAAGTGAAGTGGAAGGATAATCGTAAGTCTCTATAAACGAGATTCGATGGATTGGTACTCTAGTTTTGCGAAGTACGGTATAGCCCTTAGCACGTTCCGGTTGTAGGGAACTTGGGGTTCGACGATGTTTGGACAGCGGCAGCGGGTTTTGTGCAGGAAAGACCAGGGTTGGCAAAATGTAGGTGGAGGGAGCTGTGAGGCTTTCTAAAGGAAATATCTTTATGGGTATATATGATGATATAATTGCGAACTATTTTAAAATTTTGTCAACAATTTCAGAAAAAATGCCGCATAACTTGCATATAGTCGAAGCGTCATGGGAGAACGTAGCGGTCTAAGCGAATGGAGGCTCGCCGACAGGCCTCATCTTTCGCCTCCTTGAAGATATAAAAGACCTGTCCGAAAACAGGTCTTTTTTGTCCGTAGCTAAGAAAAAATCACATATCCCCGAGATGGGCTTTGATAAGATCTCGCTTCAGCCCCCTAAGCCGTTCGGTAATGGATATCTTGTAAATATGGGGGTTGAGGAGGCGCTTGTAACTGGCATCAAAGGACGCAAGCCCAGAACGGACCAGGCTACGGATTTCTTCCAGAGAAGGGTTGGGTGCAAGAAGCCGGCCCTGGTCCATGCGGAGTTTCAGGAGCGGTTCAGCAGTCCCTTCAAGGGTGTGGGCAAAATGACGGTAATCACCAGAGGTATGCCACAAAATGTACTGACCCCCTTTTTCTAGAGTATCAGGATTAACAGGATCATCCACACTGAGCACATCCGCCACCGCCATACCCTGGGGGTCCTTGATCCGCCATACCTGCTTCACTGCAGGGGTGGTCGTCTTGTCCGGGTTATCGGAAAACTTCATCACCGGCTGGAACTTCCCTTGGCCGTCTTCCCGGGCGGTCAGTTTATACACCCCGGTAAAGGCCGCTTCAACCCCTCCGGTTACCATCTGGGTTCCCACTCCCCAACTATTGATAGGCGCGGCCTGATCGGTGAGGGCCTGGATGATGGTTTCGTCCAGATCATTGGATACCGCAATGGTGGCCTTGGTGAGTCCCGCAGCATCAAAGAGCTTCCGCACCTCCACTGAAAGGTAATGGATATCCCCGGAATCCAGCCGCACCCCGAAATTTTTTCCTTCTGCCGCGAGGCGTTTTCCTACTTTGACGGCGTTGGGCGCCCCGCTTTTGAGGGTATCATAGGTGTCGATGAGGAATACAGGATGCTGGGGATACAGGTCTGCGTAGGCCTGAAACGCCGCTTCCTCACTGGGGTGGGCCATGACCCAGGAATGGGCCATGGTTCCCATCACCGGGATGCCAAATTCCTTTCCTGCAAGGACATTGGAGGTCCCTGCAGCGCCTCCAATGAAAGCCGCCCGGGAAGCGGACATGGCGCCGTCGAAGCCCTGGGCCCGGCGGAGACCGAATTCCATGATCGACCCGTTACCCGAAGCAAGCACGGTTCTGGCAGTCTTGGTGGCGATGAGGCTCTGAAAATTAATGATGTTCAGGAGCATGCCTTCAATGAGCTGACATTCGATGAGTCTTCCCACGATGCGGATCAAGGGTTCCTGAGGGAAGATCACGGTTCCTTCATCCATGGCCCATACTGAACCGGTAAAGCGGAAATCTTGGAGGTACTTCAGAAAAGGTTCTTCAAAACAGCCTAAGCCCTGGAGATAGGTAATATCCTCTGATGAAAAAGAAAAGTTCTGGATCTGTTCCAGAAGGGTACCCAACCCGGCAAATACGGAAAAACCGCCCTCAAAGGGTTGCCGGCGGAAAAACATTTCAAATACCGCCTGCCGGTTCATATTATTTTTCCAGTATCCCTGGGCCATAGTAAGCGCATAAAAGTCGCTAAAAAGCGCTGATGCCGTACTCATAGATTTTTTCCTATCTCTTTTGAATCTACTAAGATAATCCCCGCATCCTCCATAGCCTTAAAAGCCCGCTCCACCGAGCCTTCAGGGTAACCTACCCCACGGACCCCGTCAATGAGTACCAAGGTCTTATATCCGAGCCGGACCGCGTCCTGGACGCTGTAGAGGACGCAATAATCAGTGGCAAGCCCCCCTACTATCAAGGTCTTAATTGAAAGTCCCCGTAAAAAACCGTCCAGCCCTGTAGGGGTTTTCCGGTCATTCTCAAAAAAAGCGGAATAAGAGTCCAAGTCCCCGCGGAACCCCTTGCGGAGGATGAGGCTGACCCCGTTGAGATTGAACCGGTCATGGAAGGAAGCCCCTAGACTCCCTTGTACACAGTGATCCGGCCACAAGACCTGTTCTCCTACCCCAGGCAAATCCAGGGCGTCCCCAACGTGCTTTCCTGGATGGGCCGATGCAAAGGAAACATGGCCCTGCGGGTGCCAATCCTGGGTGGCAATCAACCTTCCCCCCGCGCTGACCACTCGTTCCCCCAGCGTATTAAGCGGGCCGATTACCGCATCTCCCCTGTTGACCGCCAAGGCCCCGGGGGGCCGTTCTTCCCCGGAAACCGCGGTATACGCGGGACAGAAATCATTTTGCACATCAATGGCAAGCAGCGCGGCGGTGGTAAAATCAATCATGGGATACTCCTCGAATCTTTGGGATATATTTTCGATGGTTACTGAGCCTCATGTATGTAAAAATTGAAACACTATAAACAAAAATACTTTGGGAAGTCAATATCCTTTTTGGATATCCCTATAAACGCATAGGGCAAGGGTTTGAAGGGATCTTTCTCGTCCCTGGCAGGTCAGGAGGGCTGTTTCTAGGTAGGGTTTTGCAGCATATCCTTGAGTACGGTATGCTCTATTTCCCTGAGTTGGGCGCGGTAAAGCTGGGCAATGGCGGCCCCATAGTCAGCGATAAGCTGAATGATATTCCGCTGATGATTCCCCTCCCGCCCGTTGATCCGATCCCCCGCGTCTCCTAAGCCCGGCATGATATATGCGGCGTCATTTAACACCGGATCCATCCACAGGGTAAAGATCTCACAATGTTCCAAAGCCCGAACCACCCGCAGCGCCCCTTTCAGCGCGGCAATCACATTGAAAAACCGGATAGACCGGGGTTTAATACCGGTTTTCAGGAGATAGTGGACCACCGTTACGAGACTCCCGCCGGTAGCGTTCATCGGGTCTGCGAATATCAGGTCCTTGCCATGCAGGGTTTGCAGATCAAAATAGGACTTGTCCAGGTCCAGGACATACTCCATATCATGCTCATGTTTGGCGTCGTCCCGGCTGATTTTAAACAGGGCAAAAGGGGTTACATATCCATGGGAAGAATACTCCTGGATCTCCTTAGACATGATCATCGAGGGCAGCAAAGCCCCCCGGAGCATAACGCACATGACCGTATGCTCAATGGAATCGTCAATGTTGGTGATTTTATGCACCGCATAGTTCTGGACCGGCAGGGCTACCGGGGTTTTGACGATCAGGTAGTTTTTATTGTTCCCCGGCATACCGCCGTACGCGAGTTTGAAGAGCATTTCATAGGCCCGTTGTATGTAATAGACAAATTCCTGATTTTCCGTCTGTATATCCCGGAGCTTCGCGATGAGCCGGGACGCTTCAGGGTGGCTCTCTTGGGGCGTAAGGAAGGAATACACCCGGATGGCCGGTTCATGGCTGCACAATTCTTGCATCAGGGAGCCCATCTCATTATAAAGGCCGATGAGGGCCGCTTCTTCCCTGCCTTGTTCAGCAGGACTCAGATGCCTGGAAAGCATGGTGAAACAGCGCATCACTTGATCGTACAAGCGGTCCATTCGGGAGATATACCCCTTATCCGATTCGGTAAGATACCCGTCCAGGTC
>JAISOX010000010.1 GCA_031275325.1 Treponema sp. | reverse complement strand
CCCGCGCCGTACATCGGGGATGCTATCCCCTGCCGCCCGCAGACTGCCAAGCAGCCGCTTTATTATTCCCTCTCCCATTCCCCCACTTTATCATGTTTTTTAAAATGAGAATTGCTGCCCGCCGCAGAGCGCGGGGTATTGAACATTATGGGAGGGACCGTTTTACGCCTCAAGGGGCGGGGTATTAAAACCCACGGTAAAGGCGCTGTCCCGCTTCATGTGAGCGGGTGGATTGAAATAAACAAACAAACAAACAGACAAAACAATAAGGCATACGCAGTATCTATAGGACACCATCGGCCAACAGAAAACCCGGGGATCCCTGGGGCGGCTGATGGGGGGTCCCTTTGAGGCCGGACTAACCCTGAGCGGTCTAACCCTGCAGGATCAGCATAGCCCTCATGCAGCGCTTTTTGGCGGAGATGGACCGGTCCCTTGCTACCCCGGCCCGGTCTCAAAGGCGCTTCTCCTGCAGGCGGGCGATCAGCTGCTCGATAGAAAGCCCTTCCTGGTTTGTTCGATTGGGCAGATCCCGCAGGGTAAGGGGATCTTTGAGGGGATCTGCACCGGGGATTACCAGCCAGCGGGCGCTTTTCTTCTCGGCCAGTATGGCTTGTTTCGTGAGTTTTCCTGTTTCAAGCAGCACTTCGCAGGGGATTCCCCTGTGCCTGAGGATACCGGCCAGGGCCTGATATTGACCTGCAGCATTTTCTTCCATGCAGGCAATGGCAACCTGGGTATATGAAGCTCGGGTATCGAGTTTTCCCAGGGCTTCCAGCGCGGCCATAAGCCGGTCAAGCCCAATGGATGAACCAACGCCGCTTATAGTGTCTTTGGAATAGAGTCCCGTCAAATTATCGTACCTGCCCCCGGAACACACCGAACCAATATCCGGCAGCTCATGGAGAAACGTTTCATACACCAACCCGGTATAGTAATCCAGGCCCCGGGTAATCGAGGGATCCAGCACAAAGGAAGCAGCCGTACCTGTATCCGCCATGAAACGCCGCAGCAGGGCAAGCCGCTGTACTTCAGGAGCGTCTCCCCCTACAGCTTCGGCGAGATGTGCCAGGGTTTCTTCAAAGCTGCCCTTGACCTGGATGAACCTGAGGATTTCCCGGGCCTTATCAGGGTCCAGGAGCGCTGCGAGCAGGTCCTGGGTTGCTTCCCTGCCGATTTTCGACAGCTTATCCACGGCCCGCAGGATTTCCACGGATCTTTCCAAAGCCCCGATGCGGGCGAGGAAACGGTTAAACAAGCCCCGGTGGTTTACCCTGATGCTTACTGCTCCTACCCCGAGGCTCAGCAGGGCAGTACGCATGAGGAGGAGGATCTCAAAATCCGCGGCCGCGCTGTCGCTGCCCAGGATATCAAAGTCGCATTGGGTGAACTCCCGGTACCGGCCCCGCTGGGTATTTTCCCCCCGCCATACCTTGGCTATATGGTACCGCTTAAAGGGCAGGGACAATTCCCCCCGGTGTTCTGCAACAAACCGGGCAAAGGGTACGGTGAGATCAAACCGGAGGGCCACGTCCCGGCCTCCCTTATCGGTAAAACGGTATATCTGCTTTTCCGTTTCTCCGCCTCCTTTTCCAAGGAGGATCTCCGCGTATTCCAAGGCAGGGGTATCAATAGGTACAAAGCCGTAAGAACGGAAACACTGCTCAAGCCGCTCAAGTAAAGTCCGCCGGGCAATCTCCGCAGGAGGCAGAAAATCCCTAAATCCTTTCAGAATTCTCGGTTCAATAAAAGTAGCCATGATTCATGGTACTATAGACGGGGAACCTATGGGAAGGACCTCCAGGAACGAGCCAACATAGACCTGGAGCATCCTTGTGGAAATGTCCTATTACCCCAAGCATGGTATGAGGAGTTCATGGAAGGAAGCGCTTCACCCCGGGTATCCGCTCCACTGGACTAGGCGGGAGGTTTCACCAAGGCGGAGTGCGGGGCTTCATCTGGACTAGGTGAGAGGCTTCACCAAGGACTTCGCTGGAAATATTCCGGGTTTCTCCTAGCGGAAAAATGGATAATCTGCTAGGATCCTATACCATGAGCAGCATACGCTTCATCATGCTTTCCCTTGGTATGGGTTTCTTAGGGGTCTATACCCTGTTGAGCATCGGGTGTTCTAAGGGGGAAACCCAGAACCCTGCTGGGGTGGGCCAGCAGAGTACGGAGCAGATCCTTCCGGTGCATCTTGATGAGAATCCGCCAGGTCCCTATGCGGTTTTTTTAACTCGTATCCTGGAGGAAGCGGAGATTCCTCCAGCCCTTGCCCGGCATATTCAGGAGGTGGCTGCAGAAGGACCGGCCTTTCTCATGGACCTGTTGGCTGTCCTGGAAGGGGATCCCTACCTCAGAGTGCTGGTGGACAAAGAACACGCCCTGGCTGCGGGGTATGAGCCGGAGGACCTGGTAGACCTGACCCGCGGTTCCTACCAGGTGAACCGTCAGGGTCTCAAGCTGCGTAGGGCAGCAGAGCTGGCCCTGGAAGCAATGGCTGCCGCAGCCCAAGCCGATGGGGTAACTCTGACGGTTTCTTCGGCCTACCGCTCCTATGCCTACCAGGAAACGGTGTATACCCGGAATGTCCGGGAGTCTGGACAGGAAACTGCGGATCAGGAGTCTGCCCGGCCAGGACACAGCCAGCATCAGTTGGGCCTGGTGGTGGACTTTGGCTCTATTGATGATGCCTTTGCAGAAACCAGGGCAGGCCGTTGGATAGCGGATCAGGCCCATCTTTTTGGGTGGTCCCTCTCCTATCCCCAGGGCTACGAGGCCCTTACCGGGTACCGTTGGGAAAGCTGGCATTACCGGTATGTGGGCAGGGAACTCTCCTACTTCATTGATACGTATTTCAACGGCATCCAGCAGTACGCGCTCAGGTTCATCTACCAGTGGGAAAAAGCCGGGGGGTTGTAAGATCGAGGGGGTTTCATCCTTTGCCTTTTGAAACAGCCCTGATCTGGTAAGGCTTGTCTTGGGACGGGCATTGTCCAAGACAAGCAACACAAGCCTTGGGGAAGGCGTGGAAGGGCTGGCCCCTCCGGGGCTGCCTGGAAGGGCGTTTTGTTTTTATCCTGCCACAGTGCAGTACACCGGGGACTGCATGCTTGCTAGGGTACTGCCCGCAAAGGAATCATAAAGGGCTGATCTTGGTAATGCTGCAGGGAGGCTTCAACCCCATAGACCTGCAGAATAAGCCCTTCGCTGAGGATAGCCGGGCTTCCTTCAGCAGCAATGGTCCCATCCTTTAATACCACGAGGCGGTCGGAAAATTGCAGGGCCAGATTCAGGTCATGGGTGGTGATCAGGGCGCAGATCTGCTTCTCATCAATAAGATCCCGGATGAACTGCATGATCTTAAGCTGATATTTCAAATCCAGATAGCTGGTAGGCTCATCAAACAAGAGGAGCCGGGGTTCTTGAACCATAGCCTTGGCCACCAGCGCCTTTTGCCGTTCCCCTCCAGAAAGGGATCCCAAATCCCGCATGGCTAGGCTCGTAAGTTCCATTCGCTCGATCATATCCATCACCAGGTCCAGGTCCTGCTGTTGAGGCTTCCAGTTTAGATAGGGTTTGCGGCCTAATAAGACCGTATCAAAAACCGTAATGGGAAAGGAGGAAACCGCTGCCTGAGGAACATAGGCCGTACAGTGCGCCAGTTCAGCACGGCTCAATTTCGAAAGGTCCCGGCCGTCGAGCCGCACCGTACCCTCCTTCAGGGGAAGCAGCCGGTTGATACACTTGAGCAGGGTTGTCTTGCCCGCCCCATTGGGACCTACCAGGCTTACCATCTGACCCCCTCGGGCCTCTAGGCGTATCCTGCTGAATACTTTCCGGGCTTGGTAACTAAAACTAATATCCTCTACCTGCAGGGTTACCAATAGTCTTTCCTCCTTTTTGCAATGAGATAGATGAGCAGGGGGACCCCCACAAAGGAGGTCATGATTCCCACCGGTACTACTGCGGGGGCTAGGATGATACAGGAAATCGTGTCTGCCAACACCAGGAGCATCCCTCCGGCAAGGCAGGTAATCGGTATCAGGAAACGATGGTCTCCGCCCGCGAGCATCCGGCCGATGTGCGGGGCCACCAGGCCGATAAAACCAATGGGTCCCAGAAGGCTCACGATGACCGCGGTCATAAAACAGGAGAGGAGCAACCCCAGGATCCGAAGGGCCTCCACATTGACGCCGATACTTTGGGCAGATTCGTCGCCGAGCAGGAGGGAGTTGAAATTCCACGCGTGCCGGTAACAGAGCAGCACACAAAGTCCCACGCATACCCCGGTGATCTGCAGCTTAATCCAGCTTGCCTTGGACATACTGCCGAACATCCAGTACACCAATTCGGCCAGTTCTTCCGGGTTCCCGATGTACTGCATGAAAGAGGTCGCGGCTTCAAATACATACATCATGGCCACTCCAAAAAGGAGGATCGTCTCCGCGCTTATCCCTTTGAGTTTCGACAGAAAATAAATCAGAAAGGTACATATAAGGGTAAACAGGAAGGAATTGCTGATGATCATGATGTCCTGACGGACTGCAGCAGGGAACAGGACCGCGGCCAGGCTTAACTTTGAGATGATTCCCAGGGCCGCGCCAAAGGAAGCCGCCGCAGAGATGCCCAGGGTATAAGGAGAAGCCAAGGGGTTCCGGAGAATGGTCTGCATCATAAGTCCTGATAGGGCAAGTCCAATTCCCCCGACCACCCCCATGAGAACCCGAGGCACTCGTAATATCCAGATGATTTGATGGCGTATGGACGCTCCATTGCCTTTAATCGGAGGCCCTGCCCACAGGGCCTCCCAGCTTTGGGAAACCGAATAGGAGGCCCCCCCTACGGACAACCCGAGGAGGCACAGCAAAGCAAGAAACAGCGCCATACCGAGGATGAGCAGGAACCGCTGCCGGGTACGGGCGATATAGAGCCGCCCCAACTGGGAGCGGGCCCCCTCAGAAACGGACGTTTTTTCTAATACGATGAATTGAGCCACTGATTCCTTCTTTAGTTTTTTCGGGGGCATCCACGATACCCTTTCCCGCCCCTGCAAGTGCTTCTGGAGCGGTTTTCCGTTCCTACTCCGAGTAGGTCCAAATGCCTGCCAGGGCAGAACCAGGATGGGCAATGGCGAACCATTCCCGATGTACCGCTTGAGGATCCAGGTCCTGGAAGAGGTCAGGGTAAAACGCTTTCGCCAAGTAGCATACCCCCACGATATACCCAGGCCGGGAATGAATATCATTGCCAATCAGGAAGATATTTCCCTTTTGAACTGCGGCGATATTTCCAAAACCAGGGCGAGCCTTAATCTCATCATACATAGCCTTGATGGGAGTAATATCCTGGGTAGTAAACCCAAGGGAAGAAACCTCCCGGACAATGTAGTCCGGATTCTTTTCAATGACCCATTCAGCGCTGACTTCGGTATCATCTGCAAGGACGTTATCTTCCAGTGCCCGGGCAATATTGATACCCCCGGCTAGTTCAACCTGCTGGTAAAACTGAGACTGGGGACTCCCGGTGTGAAAAGCCCCGGCGTGCATCTCAAGAAATACAGTAGGACGCGCTGATTCAGGGACCGAAGCAAGCCGTTCATCAATAAGCCCTTGGTACTTATCGTAAAAATCAATGATCTTCTGGGCCTGGGCCTCCCGTTGGAAGATCTGCCCTAGAATCCTGATGTCATTACGCATACGGCTGGGGGTCCGCAGATCCAGGGCAACAAATTGAATGCCGAATTCGTCCAGGTGATCGCTTTCACTCACATACCCGTGGTGACTGGTGGCAGAAAGCACAAGCTGGGGTGCAGTTTCAGCGAGGGCCTCATAGTTGATCTCCGCATAGGTAGCAATCATCGGTACTTGGGCAATTGCACTAAACAGTTTGTTTTGCAGGGCCTGATGGCTACCCACAAGCCGGTCAAGGACGCCCAGGGCAGAAAGGGCGGTTCCCAGGCCAGAATCGAGCAGCGCGACCCGTTCGATGGGCAAGGTGAGGGTTATGGTACGATTGGAATCATCATGAACGGTAAGCCTCTGGGATTGAGTCTGCGTCGTAGGTGCAGCAGTCTTAGTATCTGCACCGGCTTTGGCGTAAGCAGTAGTTGCCAGGGCCGTGGCAAGTAAAATCGCGAACATCGCGGCTTCTACGGTTTTGTAAAACATATTACATCTCCTTAAATATCCATAATGGGCTGTTTATACAAACAGTTAAACAAAAAAGTTATTTTATACAGGTGAACATGAAGACTCTTTTGGGATGTACTGGAGCCCCATGACCCGATTCCTGTTCCTGGGACACCCAAGAAACATCGTTGAATCCTGCTTCACGGAACAATGCCATCACCTCCTCAGGGGATGCCCCCTGGTTCAAGGGGAGTTTCCTTTCGGTTTCTTCGCTATAATGATGGCCCATATCCTGGCCTTCAGCGCGCGGGGCATAGTCGGCATAGACTTTGCCTCCGGGCTGTAACACCCGCCGCCATTCACGAAAAGCCCGCACCGGCTCTGCCAGAGTCCACAAGACATGCCTGGCGCAGAGTAAGCTGAAGGTGTTATCCTGGAAAGGCATGGTTTCTGTAAGCCCCTGGACCCACTGCACCTTGAGTCCTCGGTCAGCAGCTTTCTTCCGGGCTTGGGAGAGCATGGTTTCCGACCAGTCCAGACCCGTAACCGCTAAACCCTGTGCTGCGGCAAGCAAGGCCACGAATCCTGTCCCGGTACCCATATCAAGGACCGTTGTCTCCCTCTGGGGGACTGAGGAAAATAATGCGGTCCAGGGGAGTCCTTCTTGTTTGTCTTGGATACCATGGGCAGGTATTTCATCGTAATGCACCCCATCGGTATTCCACCGGGATTGCATTTCTTCCCGTAATGCATCCATAAAAATATTCCCTCCTTTTATATTGGTGTATACGGAGGGTTTATTACAAAAAACCACTCCGGAAATAAAACCGCCCTCTCGGGGTTTTTATAACCTTCGTGGTTACGCTATCGAGATCAAAGTATAGGGTGTACTGAAAAATCTAACGTTTACGACCGGTCTTCATAACCAGCATATTTACCATACCATCAAGCCTCTGGTATGTCAACGGATTTCTTAAAATATCTTCAATTCGGAATATGAAATATTGCATAGGGCATCAGACCAGAGAGAGAATCCCGTCAAGCTGTAGCCTGATGTTGGCCGGAAGCGTGGCATACAGGCGAATGAACTCAACAAAG